>DASPUU010000311.1:0-23706 GCA_035622755.1 Myxococcaceae bacterium | reverse complement strand
GCCAACGGCGACGGCGGGGACGGGGGCGGGAACATCCACTTCTTCGCCGCCGCCTACTCCTGGGTGAAGAACGTGGAGAGCTCGGGGAGCATCGGGCACAGCTGCAACCTGAACGGGACCTTCCGCTGCGAGGTCCGGGATTCGTACTTCCACAGCACCCGCAACCCCAACCCGGGCGGCGCCGGCTACGGCATCGGCGTCAACCAGTACGCCTCGGACAACCTCTACGAGAACAACGTCGTCTGGAACTTCAACAAGATGACCATCGCCCGCGCCTCGGGCGGGGGGAACGTCTTCGGCTACAACTACTTCCAGGACGGCTACGGGGACGACTACCGGGACATCGTGGAGATCGGCGCCGGCCCGAACCACTACGCCGGCTCGCACATGGAGCTCTTCGAGGGGAACGAGGGCTTCAACTTCGACACCGAGTCCTACTGGGGGAACGGCATCTACGGCACCGTCTACCGGAACCACTGGACCGGGCTCCGGCGCTCGGCGCCGCCGCTCAGGCTGCTCGACGCCTGGAACCGGCGGGCGGTGGGGCTTCAAGTGGGCGGGTGGTGGTTCAGCTTCGTGGGCAACATCCTCGGCTATCCGGGGATGGAGCTCCTCTCCGGCCGGGACTTTCATGGAAACAAGTTCGCCCAGAAGAGCTTCGTCTACGAGTCGGATCCCAACAACCTGAGCATGGACTCCACCGTCCCGATGTGGAAGCTCGGCTACGAGGGGACGAACTGGCCGAAGAAGGCGGACCCGCTGGTGCTCGCCCGCATCTACCGGCACGGGAACTTCGACTACGTGACCATGGGCGTGGTCTGGGATCGGAGCAATCCGGTCCGGACCCTTCCGCCGTCGCTCTACCTCGGCCAGAAGCCGGCCTTCTTCGGATCCAATCCCTGGCCCTGGGTGGAGCCGACGGCGAGCACCGACGCCGGTCGTCTCGGCGTCCTTCCGGCCAAGGTCCGCTTCGACACCATCCACGGCCCGGCGCCGCGTTGAGCGGCGGACGCTGCGCACGGTGACGGCGCAAACGGACGCTCTCGCCAGAAATTGAGCGCTCGCCTCCTTGAAATCGAGATCGACTTTGGCGAAGAGGCAAAGGCCCATGCGAGCGCTCGCCCTGGTCAGCTCGATCGTCCTCGCCGCGCTCGGACCCGCCTGCCGCGGCAGCGTCGGGAACGGGAGCGGCTCCGGCGGCCCCCCGGGCATCGACACCGGCCTCATCCCGGCCGACCGGCTGACCACCTGGAACCCGGGCCTCAACGCGGTGGGCGGGATTCCCCAGCGCACCACCATCTACCGGACGCTCGCCCCGAGCGGCGGCGACGACACGGCGGCCATCCAGTCGGCGCTCGACGGCTGTCCGGAGAACCAGGTGGTGCAGCTCGGCCCGGGGACGTTCAACATCTCCGGCGACGGGCTGGCCATCACCCGCTCCAACGTGGTGCTCCGCGGCAGCGGGCCGTCCCAGACCATCCTCATGAAGAGCGGCGCCAACTGGCCGGTCATCGTCCTCGGCCTCCAGTTCTACGCCTACACCGATCCGGTGGCCCTGACCGAGGACGCGGTGAAGGGGCAGACGAGCGTGACCGTGGCCAGCGGCGCCGGCTTCCAGGCCGGGCAGATCGTCCACCTCGACCAGCTCTCCGATGACGCCCGCTCGGACACCACGCCTCCCCTGCGCAAGGTCTTCTGGGGGCCCAACGCGCCGCCGGGCGGGCCGGAGCGCGGCTGGTTCTGCGAGTACGACCGGCCGCTCGGGCAGGCGATGGAGATCGCCTCGGTCAGCGGGAACCGGCTCACCTTCACCACGCCCTTCCACATCACCTTCGAGGTCGCGCTCCAGGCGCACCTGGTGGGCATCACCGACAGCCCGGGGGGCGACCCGGTGGACGCGGTGAAGTACTCGGGCATCGAGGACCTGGCGGTGGCCAACGGCGACGGCGGGGACGGGGGCGGGAACATCCACTTCTTCGCCGCCGCCTACTCCTGGGTGAGGAACGTGGAGAGCTGGGGGAGCCTGGGCCACAGCTGCAACCTGGACGGGACCTTCCGCTGCGAGGTGCGGGATTCCTACTTCCACAGCACGCGCGACCCGAACCCGGGCGGCGCCGGCTACGGCATCGGGGTCAACCAGTACGCCGCCGACAACCTCTACGAGAACAACGTCGTCTGGAACTTCAACAAGATGACCATCGGCCGGGCCTCCGGCGGGGGCAACGTCTTCGGATACAACTACTTCCAGGACGGCTACGGGGACGACTACCGGGACATCGTGGAGATCGGCGCCGGTGCCAACCACTACGCCGGGGCGCACATGGAGCTCTTCGAGGGCAACGAGGGCTTCAACTTCGACAACGAGTCGTACTGGGGCAATGCCATCTACGGGACGGCCTTCCGCAACCACTGGACCGGGATGCGCCGCTCGGCCGCCCCGCTGGTGCTGCTCGACGCCTGGAACCGGCGGGCGGTGGGCGTCCAGGTGGGCGGCTGGTGGTTCAGCTTCGTGGGGAACATCCTCGGCTACCCGGGGATGCAGCTCCTCTCCGGCACCGACCTGCACGGGAACACCTTCGACCAGCAGCGCTTCGTCTACGAGACGGACCCGAGCAACCTGAACGACGAGACGGTGGTCCCGATGTGGGAGCTGGGCTACGACGGGACCAACTGGCCGGACCAGGCGGACCCGCTCGTCCTGGCCCGCACCTACCGGCACGGGAACTACGATTACGTGACCAACGGCGTGACCTGGGATTCGACCAACTCCGTGCGGGACCTGCCGCCCTCGCTCTACCTGAGCCAGAAGCCGGCCTTCTTCGGGTCCAACCCCTGGCCCTGGGTGGAGCCGACGGGGAGCACCGACGCCGCTCGGCTGGGCGTGCTCCCGGCCAAGGTACGCTTCGACTCCATCCATGGAACGGGTCCCTAGCGCGGCCGTGCCACGACCCAGGGTCCTCGTCCTCGCCGATTCCGCCAATCCGGAGTGGTCGAGCGCATCGCTGGTGGGGTGGAGCCTGACGCGCGCGCTGCGGGCAGAGGCCGACGTCCATCTCGCCACCCACGTGCGGAACCGGCCGGCCCTGGAGCGGGCCGGATGGGTGGAGGGGCAGCAGTTCACCTCCATCGACCCCGGGGCGGTGGAGGACCCGGTGACGCGCGTCGGGGAGGCGATCCGCAAGGTGACGCGGCTCGGGTGGACGTGGACCACCGCCTTCTCCATCTTCGGCTACTACCACTTCGAGAACCTGGTCTGGCGGCGGTTCGGCCCGGCGCTGCGGGGCGGCGGGTTCGACGTCGTGCACCGCATCACCCCGGTGAGCCCGGCGGTCCCCAGCGTCATCGCGCGACGGCTGCGGCGGCACCGCGTTCCCTTCGTCTGGGGGCCGATGAACGGGGGCGTGCCCTGGCCGAAGGAATTCCGGGCGGCCATGCGCCGGGAGGGCGAGTGGCTCTCCTACCTCCGGGGCGGGCGGAAGCTTTTGCCCGGGTACCGGAGCTCGCGGAGGGACGCGGCGGCCATCCTCACCGGCTCGACCGTGGTGTGGAACGAGATGGCCCCGTACCACGCCCGGTGCGTCTACCTGCCGGAGAACGCCATCGACCCGGAGCGCTTCACCGGAATCGCGGCGGCGCCGAGGCAGGGACCGCTCCGGGTGGCGTTCGTCGGGAGGCTGGTGGCGCTGAAGGGCGTGGACATGCTGCTCGAGGCGGCGGCGCCGCTGCTCCGGTCGGGACGGATGCTCCTGGACATCATCGGCGACGGGCCGGAGATGCCGGCGCTGAAGCGCCAGATGGAGGAGCTGCACGTCGCCTCGTTCGTCGGGTTGCCGGGATGGATGCCGGACCAGAAGGACGTCCTGCGGCGGCTGGCCGGCTCGCAGGTGTTCGCCTTCCCGAGCATCCGCGAGTTCGGGGGAGGGGTGGTGCTGGAGGCGATGGCGCTGGGGCTGTTGCCCATCGTGGTGAACAGCGGGGGCCCGGGGGAGCTGGTCACGGACGAGACGGGATTCCGGGTGCCGCTCGGGCCGCGGGCGGCGATCGTCGAGGGCTTCCGGTCCATCCTCGAGGAGCTGGCCGGCTCGAGCGAGCGCGGGCGCGGGATGGGCGAGCGCGCCCGGGCGCGGGTGCTCGAGCTCTTCACCTGGGAAGTGAAGGCGCGCCAGGTCCGCGAGGTCTACCGCTGGGTGCTCGGGCAGCGGGACAGGCCGGACTTCGGGATGCCGCTCCGCGAGGCGCCGGCCGCGTCGGAGGGCGCGGTCGGGAGTCTCGCCGGGGGGCAGTGAGGGGGCGCCGCCCCGGGCGTGGGGTCGAGGAGCTCAGCGGGGCTTCGTCGCGCCGGAGGAGGGGCGATGCGCCCGCCGCCCGGAGGAAGACCGATGCCCGGGGCTGCGGCGGCAGTGCCCCCGGGTCGAGCGTGCCGTGCAGGCGTCGTCCCGAAGGGCGGGCGAGATCAGGGATTCCTCGGAAGAGCAGGCACCCGCGGCCGGCTCGCGCTGGGGGGTAGTCAGCCCGGGCGCTACCCGGGTTTGCTGAGTAACCATTCGAAATCCTTGGAGGACTGCACCTCGTCGGGGTATCAGCCCAGGTGCAGGTCGCGCTTCGACTCAACGTCGCGGAATGATTGAGGCCAGCGCAATTTCGAGGTCGCAGCCCGGCTGAAGTGCCTCGAGCGGGCTAAGCGTCGGCTTCCCCTGAGCTTTCTTGCACGCTGGGGGTAGTGCCCCGGCTGACTACCCTCCGGAAGGCTCGACCCGGAGGTACCCAGTCTTCCTCGTTTTGCCTGTCTCGGAGCCGGTGGCGCGGACCCCGTCCCGAGTCCGGGCCTGGCCTCACCGCGGCTTCGAGGCCAGTGGGTTGCCGCCGAGTGCATTCGAGATGTCGGCGATGGCCCTCTGGGCGCGCACGCTGTTCCCGGCCGGGTCGAGCGGGGGAGAGATGACGGCGATGCCGAACTTCCCCGGCGAGACGGCGATGATGCCGCCTCCGACTCCGCTCTTGCCGGGGAGGCCCGTCCGGTAGAGCCACTTCCCGGAATCGTCGTAGAGGCCCGCAGTCGCCATCACGGCGAGGACCCTGGGCACGTTCTCGACCTTCATCACCTGCTTCCTGGTCAACGGGTTCTTGCCGCCGTTGGCCAGGGTCGCGGCCATGACGGCCAGGTCCCGGGCGTTGACGCTGACGGCGCACTGCTCGGTGTAGATGTCCGTGGCCCGCTGCGGGTCCGCCTTGATGTAGCCGTAGGCGTACATGAGCATGCCAATGGCCTGGTTCCGCTGGTTGGTCTCGGACTCGGACTTGAAGACCTCCTGGTCGACCGAGAGCGTGCGCCCGGCGAACACGCCGTAGAAGTCGAGGATGCTCTTCCAGATCTCCTCGCGGGTGGCGCCCTTCACCATGCTGGTGGTGGTGATGGCTCCGGGGTTGACCAGGGAGTTCAGCTCCGGCCCGCCGAGCAGGTTGTGCGCCATCTCGACGGCGACGATGGAGTTGAAGCGCATGCCGGTGGCGTCGACGCCGATGGTGCTGGCGATGGCGTCCGGGCCCTGCTCTTCGATCACCTTGGCCAGGGTGAAGACCTTGGAGATGGACTGGATGGAGACCTCGGACGTGATGTCGCCGGCGGTGTAGACCTTCCCGTCGACGGTCACCAGGGCGATGCCGTAGAGGTTGGGGTCGACCTTGGCGAGCGCCGGGATGTAGTCGGCGTTCTTCCCCTCGGTGAGCGTCTTGTAGCGGTCGTGAGCGGCGCTGACCGCCGCCTGGATCTGATCCGGCGACTGCGCCCGGGCGGGCGGGGGCGCGAGCAGGATCGCGGCAGCCGCCAGCAGGGAGACACGCACCGACCTCGATACATCACGCGCAGCGCTGACCATGGCCGACCTCCGCGCTTCGTCGTGGACAGCGACCGGTTGGCCCCGGAGAAGCGCCCGGGCGAACTCTCGCGGAAAGTCTGGCGGAAACGTCGTCCAAATCGCGTGGAGAGTGGCCGGCGGGCTCCGACCACGGATCCGTCGCCCGTGTCGGCACCGCACGTCCGAGCATGCCCGCTCGCCCGGATGCCGTTTTCACCGTCTCCCCTCGGAGCCGGGCCCCTAGCTTCCCGCGCCCCGAGCCGCGCTGCTCCCGGCGCCCGGCCGCCAGAGCGGCGCCTGCCGCGCATTCAGCTCCGCCGTCGCCCGCCGCTTCCCCTTCACCAGGCAGGCCCACTGGTACTTGCGCAGGAACCTCCGGAACTCCACGTCGCCATAGCGAGGAACCCGCCGCGCCATGCTCCGGAAGTACCCGTACGCCATCCCCAGGCCCCCCACCACCAGCGGCGGGCGGCTCATCCGGAACACGGCGCTGGCCAGCATGTAGAAGGGCCCCGTCCCCATGAAGTACTGCCCGAAGCCGTGCCGCACCCGGCCCGTCCACCAGCTCCGGTGGCTCGTGCCCATCGGCCGGAGATGGACGAACCGCAGCTCCGGGTCGTCCCACGACACCGCGATCCATCCCCGCTGCCGGCAGCGGTGCCCGTCGATGCCGTCCCACATCACCTCGCGCACGAAGCCGCCGATCTGCTCGAAGCAGCCCGTCCGGTAGAACTTGGTCATCCCCACCGAGTTCTCGTCCCCGGTCCGCTCCGAGACCAGCTGCGACGCGTCGGCCAGCGGAAACGCGACCCGGTCGTCCGGCCTCCCGGGCGGGAAGAAGTACGGCTTCCCGGAGCAGGTGCCGATGCGCGGGTCCCGCTCCATCCGGTCCATCAGCCCGGCGAAGTACCCGGGAGGCAGGTCCAGGTCGAGGTCCAGCTTGCACAGGTAGTCGAACTGGCGCGGGTCGATGGTCTCGTACCCGGCGTAGAAGGCGTCGATGACGCCGCCGCCCACCCTCCTCTCGCCGCGATCCGCCCGGCGCACGACCCTCATCCACGGCGTCCGCTGCGCGTACTCGGCGAGCAGCGCCGGCGTCTCGTCCTTCGAGCCGTCGTCGACGATCACCCACCGCGCCGGGCGCTCCGTCTGCCCCACCACCGCCTCCAGCGTCCGCCGCGCGTAGCGAGCCTCGTCGCGGCAGGGCGTGATGAGGCAGTACCGGCGGCCGCTCACCGCCGCACTCCGTGGTGCTGGCACCAGCGGACGAGCACGTAGAGCGCCCACACCCGCGACCAGTAGAGCCCCGGCGCGCCGTCCTGGAAGGCCTGCCACAGGCGGCCCACCGGCTTCGGCGCCAGCCCCGCCTCGCGGACCGCATCCTCGTCCCGCAGCGTCCGGTCGATGCTCGAGAGAAGGCCCCGGCGGATCCACCGGTCGTAGGGGAGCACGAAGCCGCGCTTCGGCCGCTCGAACAGCGACGGGTCGAGACCCGCCAGCCCCGCCCGGCGGAGCGCCGCCTTGCGCCGGACCGGTTGATAGCGCAGCGTGTCCGGAAGCCGCATCACCGTCGCCAGCAGCGCCTGGTCCACCAGCGGAAGGCGCTGCTCGATGGAGGCGGCCATGCTCGCCACGTCGTTGTCGCGCAGGAGCCGCTCACCGAGGAAGAGCCGCTGCTCGAGCACGCTGATGGCCTGGAGGTCCGAGCGCCCCTTCACCTCGCCGTCCAGTCGCCGCCGCACGTCCCCGGGCAGCCCGTCCTCGAGCATGGCCGACGAGGGCGCGCCCAGGAGCTCGTCCTGGAAGTCGGGAAGGAAGAGCGCATAGGCGAGCTGGTAGAGCGAGACCAGGTCGCCCATCCGCCCGAGCATGTCCGGGAGCTTCGCCCACCGCGTCTGGCGGGGGAGCGCCGCCGGGCCGCGCTGCACGAGCGCCATCGCCCGCCGCGCCGCCGCCGTCCGGGCGCCGCTCGGCAGCCACCCGAGGAAGGCCGAGGCCCGGTGCAGCGCCGGCAGGTCACGGAACGTCGTGTACCCGCCGAAGAGCTCGTCCCCGCCCGTCCCCACCAGCGCCACGGTGAAGCCCGCCTTCCGGACGGCGTGCGACATGTAGAAGGAATTGAGGCCATCGAAGGTCGGCTGGTCGATGCTGTCCAGCGCCCGGTCCAGCTGGCCGACGAACTCGGCCTCGGTCAGCGGGACCTCCTGGTGCTCCGTGCCGATGGCCCGGGCCACCGCCCGGGCGATGTGCCCTTCGTTGTACTCCTCCTCCTCGAAGCTCAGGGTGAAGGTGTGCACCGTCCCCCGGTTCGCCTTCTTGGCCAGGTTGGCCACCGACGAGGAGTCGATGCCCCCCGAGAGGAACACGCCGAGCGGCCGGTCGCTGATGAGATGCAGCCGGACGCTCTCCTCCAGCGCCGCGGCGAGCTGGGCATCGGCCACCGGGGGCCCCTCGCCCGGCGCCGGAAGCCGCCAGTAGGTCTCCGCGCGCCCGGTGCCGTTCACTCCCTCGATGCGGAGCTGGCCGGGGAGGAGCGATTCGATCCCCTGCACCGCCGTGCCTGGACCGACCACGAAGCCGTTCCACACCACCGAGGCCGAGGCCAGCGGGTCCAGCCTCGGCGTCCCGAGCAGCCCGGAGGCCAGCAGCGCCCGCACCTCGGAGGCGAAGAGCAGCGTCCAGCCCGAGTCGGGGTCGCTCGAGCGCGCGACGTAGAGGGGCTTGATGCCCAGGGGGTCCCGCGCCAGGAGCAGCGTCCGGGCCTTCGGATCCCAGACCGCGAAGGCGAACATCCCGCGCAGCGTCGCCACCGCCGCCGGACCCTCCAGGGCGATCGCGCGGAGCATCACCGCCGCGTCGCCGGTGGAGCGGAACGTCTGGCCCCGGTCCAGCATGCGCTGGCGGAGCTCCTGGAAGTTGAAGATCTCCCCGTTGAAGACCAGGACGTGCCCGCTCACCGGATCCACCATCGGCTGGGCGCCGGTGGGATTCAGGTCGAGGATGGCCAGCCGGCGGAATCCGAGCAGCGCCCCGTGCCCCCGGGCATCGGGCGCTGACTCCCAGCTCCCCTGGTCATCCGGCCCGCGGTGGACCAGGGCCGCGCTCATCCGCGTCAGGGCGGCTCGGTTCCGGTCGTCCAGGCGCCCGAGGATGCCGGCTATTCCGCACATGCTGCGGCGTGCACGCGCTCGCGCTCGGGCGTCCGGGGTGACATGCTGGCCGCGCACCAAACTACGGAACGCACCCGGGAGTCACGCCCCCATCCGCCTCCTCTACCTGGCGCAGTTCCCTCCCAGCCCGCCGACCTACGGCGCCCAGCGACGCATCCAGGGCCTGATGGCGGCTCTCGGCCAGCGCCATGACATCACCGCGGTGTCATTGATCACCCCGGACCTGGACGCCGGCGTGGCCGAGCGCGCCATGCGCCGCTACTGCCGCGACGTGCGGCTCGTCCCGGCCCGTCCCTGGTACGGCACCGGCAAGCGCCTCCTCCAGCTCCGCGCCCTCGCCTCGACCCGGAGCTTCGAGCGCCGGCTCTTCGACCTCCCGGCGCTCCGCCGGACGCTCCGCGACCTCCTCGGGACGCGCCCCTTCGACGTGGTCAACGTCGAGTTCCCCTTCCTCGCCCACCAGCGCCTCCGCCGGGCGCCGCCCGGCGCACCCTTCCCCTTGCGGGTGCTCGACGAGCACAACATCGAGTTCGACCTCGCCCGGCAGCAGGCCGGCGGCGAGCACGGGCTCGCCCGCCGCATCCACAACGCCGCCAACTGGCCCAAGCTCCGCCGGGAGGAGATGGCCGCCTTCCGGACGTTCGACGGCGTCACCTTCTGCTCCGAGGCCGACGAGCGCCGCGCCCGCGCCCTGGTGCCCGGCCTCCACTCCGAGGTCGTCCCCAATGCCGTGGACATCGACGAGTTCCGCCGCTCGCCCGGCCATCCTCTGCCCGACGGCTCGACCGTCCTCTTCTTCGGCGCGCTCAATTACTTCCCCAACGTCGACGGGCTCCTTCACCTCCTCGACGACGTCTGGCCGCTCCTGGCGGCGAGCCATCCCGCGGCGCGGCTGAAGATCGTCGGCCAGCACCCGCCTCCGGAGATCCTCGCGCGGCGCGGCCCCCGGGTGGAGGTCACCGGCCGCGTCGACGACCTTCGGCCCCACCTCGCCTCCGCCGCGGTGACCATCGTCCCGCTGCGCATCGGCGGCGGCACGCGCTTCAAGATCCTCGAGGCCATGGCCATGGGGCGCCCGGTGGTCTCCACCTCGCTCGGCGCCGAGGGCATCGACGCCCGCCCCGGCGTCGACCTCCTCGTCGCCGACGAGCCACGGGACTTCGCCGCCGCGGTGGGGAGGGTGCTCGACGACCCGGGACTCGCCGATGCGCTCGGCGCGCGGGGGCGCGCCCTGGTGGAGAAGGGCTACTCGTGGACCGCCGCGGCCCGGCGCCTGGAGCTCTTCCTCGAGCGGCTCCTCGCCGCCCGGCCCGGGAGCCCCGCCGGGGCCTGAGCCGGCCCGGTGCTACTGTCCAGGGCCGGATGTCCGCTCAGGCCCAGGCGGCGGAAACGCGCTCGCACCGCGACGTGCCGTCGCTCCGCGGCCACATCCCGGTCCTCGACGGCGTGCGCGGGCTGGCCATCCTCATGGTCCTCGTCCTGCACTTCATCGGTGACAGCTTCCCCACCACCCGGCTCGAGCGCGCGGTGACGGCGGCCGCCGGGTGGGGCCAGTACGGCGTCGACCTGTTCTTCGTTCTCTCCGGGTTCCTCATCACCGGCATCCTCGTCGACGCGCGCGAGAAGCCGCACTACTTCAAGAACTTCTACGTCCGGCGCGTGCTGCGCATCTTTCCGCTCTACTACGGCGTGCTCGCCGTCCTCTTCTTCGTGCTCCCGCTCGTCCCGGCGCTGCGCGGCCCGACGCTGGAGACGCTGCGCGAGCACCAGGGGTGGGCCTGGGCCTACGGCGTGAACGTCTTCATCGCCATCCGCGGCGAGTACGCCCTGCCGTACATCAGCCACTTCTGGTCCCTGGCGGTGGAGGAGCACTTCTACTTCGTCTGGCCCTTCATGGTCTGGCTCCTCGCCCGGCGCCCGCGGGCGCTCCTCGCCGCCAGCCTCCTCATCGCCGCCGGCGCGCTCGGGCTGCGCATCGCCTGCACCCTGCTCGGGGTCAACGCGCTCGCCCTCTACGTCCTCACCCCGTTCCGCCTCGACGGCCTGGCGCTGGGGGCCTTCCTGGCCGTGCTCGTCCGCCAGCCGGGCGGCGTGGCCAGGATCGTCCGCGCGCTGCCCTGGGTCGCCGCCGGCTCGGCCATCCTCTTCCTCGCCCGCTTCGCCTGGAGCCGGGTGAGCGGCGCCGGCGCGGGGGTGCTCGTCCCCATCCGCGAGTCGCTCATCGTCGTGCTCCTCGCCTGCCTGCTCGTCTGGGCGCTCACCGCCCGGCCGGGGACGCTGGTCAGCCGGCTCTTCACGAGCCGGCCGATGGTCTTCCTCGGCACCTACAGCTACGGGCTCTACGTCTACCACCACTTCTTCTCGTACTACCTTTCGACGAGGCGGACGGAATTCGCGCTGGCCGGGAGAATCGGCTCGCACGCGCTCGCCGTCGCGCTCCAGGCCACCCTCGGGCTCGGCGCCTCCCTCCTCGTCGCCTACCTCAGCTACCAGCTCTACGAGCGGCGCTTCCTCCTGCTCAAGAGCAAGTTCGGCCCCTCCCACGAGCCGACCCAGGGTCAGCCGGGAGCCATCCCCTCGAGGCGCGCGGAAGCTTAGAGTGCGCGCCCTCGGACCTCCCCGGAGACCGGACACGGTATGACCCACAGCCTCGAGGCGGCCATCGTCGGCGCCGGACCCTACGGGCTCTCCGTGGCTGCGCACCTGCGCGCCCTCGGAATCCCCCACCGCATCTTCGGCCGGCCGATGAGGACCTGGACGCCGATGCCGCGGAGCCTCTCCCTCAAGTCGCTCGGGTTCGCCACCAGCATCGCGCTCCCCGAGGGGGGCGGGGACTTCCCCGGCTGGCTCCGCGAGCGCGGGCTGGAGACGCTGGAGCCCATCTCCTACGCCGACTTCGCCGACTACGGCCTCTGGGTGCAGAAGCGTCACGTCCCCGGGCTGGAGCCCACCGACGTCGCCCGCCTCGAGGACCTGCCCGAGGGGGGGTACCAGCTCACGCTCGAGAGCGGCGAGCGCCTCCGGGCGCGCCAGGTGGTGGTCGCCGTGGGCCTCGGCTACTTCCAGAGGATTCCCGCCGAGCTCGCCCCCCTGGGCCAGGAGCTCGTCTCGCACACCTTCGGCCGCTACGACTTCGCCCCGTACGCCGGCCGGGAGGTGGCGGTCATCGGCGCCGGCCAGTCGGCCCTGGAGGCGGCGGTCCTCCTCCACGAGGTGGGGGCGCACCCGACGCTCGTCGCCCGCACCCCGCCCGTCTTCCATGGCCGGACGCCCGCCCGGAGGAGCCTCCTCGAGCGCATCCGCGAGCCGCTCACCGTCCTCGGCGCCGGGCGGAAGCACTGGGTGCTCGAGCATCTGCCCTGGCTGGTCCACTACGCCCCCGAGGAGCGGCGCGTCCACCTCGCCCGGACCTACCTCGGACCCGCCGGCGCCTGGTGGCTGAGGGACCGCTTCGTCGACCGGGTCCCGGTGCTCGCCCCGGCGCGGCTCCTCGCCGCCCGGGAGGAGCGGGGCGAGGTCGTGCTCCGCCTCTCCGTCGACGGCGGCACGGCGTCCGAGCGGCGCTTCGCCCACGTCGTCTGCGGCTCGGGCTTCGAGCACGACGTGCGGCGGCTGCCCTTCCTCGACGCCGGGCTCGTCGGGCGGCTCGGGCTCATCCGGGGCCGCGCCCCGAGGCTCTCGCGCCGCTTCGAGTCGACCCGGGCCGGGCTCTACTTCGTCGGCCCCATCTCCGCCTACGCCTTCGGCCCGCTCTTCCGCTTCGTCTGCGGCACGACCTACGCCGCCCCCACCGTCGCCCGGCGCCTGGCCGCGCGGGCCCGCCTCAGCCCGGCAGGTCGCGAGGTGCCGGCGGCGGCACCGGAGCGGCCGGGAGCGACCGCGTGAGGCGCTCCGGGGGCGGCTGCTCGTCCCGGACGAAGTTGCGGTAGTAGCCGCGCGCGAAGCGCAGCGCCTGCCACACCTCGGCCGTGGCGTGAACCAGCCCGGGCAGCCGGTCCTGGGGGTCGAAGGAGGCGTCCACCCGGCGCTCGCCGTGCGCCGCGTACCAGTGTCTCCAGTGCAGCGATTCCTCGTCCTCCGAGGTCCCGAGCAGGAGCCGGAGCATGAGCATGAAGACGTGGCCGAACCGGAAGGCGTAGGCGTCCTTCCCCCCGTTCTCGAGCGGCCCCCTGGCCGGCGGCATGGGCGGCTCGCCGCGCGCCGCCCGGTAGGCGAGCAGGGGGAGGGGAAGGCCGCGGGCGCACTCGAAGTGCATCTGGCCGTAGTAGCGGGGGTTGAAGTCGATGAGCCGGTGGCGGCCTTGGTCGGAGACGAACTCGACCTCGAAGACCCCGAAGTAGCCGACCCGGCGGCAGAGCCGGACGATGCCCGCCAGCGCCTCGTCGTCGACCCCGGCCGCCTCGAAGCACAGGCCCACCCCCACCCGCCGCGGGCGCTGCAGCACCTTGCGCGCTGCCCGGGCGCCGACGAGCTCGCCGCTCCGGTCGATGAATCCGGAGATGGAGTAGACGCCCCCGTCGCGGGGCACCGGCACGAAGGCCTGGAGCATCGGCGCCGTCAGGTCGCCGAAGTCCTTCTCCGGCCCGGGGAGGTAACGGTCGTGCAGGAGCCACTGCCGGTAGCTCTCCACCAGCTCCTCGGGCGACCCGACGATGCGGCCGTGGTTGCCGGTGCTCAGCCGGACCTGGGTGCGGGGCTTGATCACCAGCGGCAGGATCAGCTCGCCGGCTAGGCGCTTGACCTCGTCCAGGCCCGAGGGAAACCAGGTGGGAAGGGTGGGCAGGCCGACCTCGGCGCAGGCGGTGTGGAGGCGCTTCTTGTCCAGCACCTCCACCACCGTGCCGAGCGGCGGCTGGAAGAGCAGGAAGTGCTTGCCCAGCTCGGCGGCGCGCGAGGCGAAGAGCCAGGCCAGGTCGTCCGAGGTCGGGTAGAGGAAGTGCCCGGGCTCGCGCTCCCCGAAGCGCAGAAGCCACTCGTAGAAGGCCTCCAGCTTGCGAGGCGGCGGGCAGCGCACGAAGCGGTGCACGTGCCGGGACCAGCGCGCCGGGGCGAGGAGCTCGGAGCCGGCCACGGTCACCCTCACCCCGGCCGCTCCGAGCGCCCGGACGGCGGCCAGCGTCCCGCCGTAGGTGGGCATGGTGAGCAGGCAGGGAGGGGGCGTTCCGGAGGCGGGCGGGGCGCTCAAGAGCGGACGGAGCGTACCGCGCGCCTCTCGTGCCGCGCACCCCGTCTTCATCGTCCCGCACCTCCGCTCGCTCCGCGGGCCGCCAGCCAGCGCGCGAGGTGTAGGTGGTAGACCGACTCCGCCTCCCATTCCACCGACGGCTCGTTGGTCGACCAGCTGTCGTTGTCCGTGTAGCGGGCATCGACGGGCGTCCGTGCATCGCGCGGAAACGCAGGGTCGCCGGAGTAGCCCCAGAGGGGAACCGGGCGGGCGAAGGGCATCGAGCGGTCGGCCGGCTCCGGCTCGCGGCACGGTCCGCCGGCCACCATGCCCGGAAAATCGCGCGGCGTGGCGGCCAGCGCCGCCAGCCACTGATGAAAGCCGTGGCTCATCCCCCGGGTCACGCCGGAGAGCCCGCTGACGTAGCAGAACTGCCTTCCGTTCCGGCCGAACAGGTAATGCAGGGAGGCCAGCGCCTGGTCGCAGTCGGCCGCGGCTCCGGCCGGATCCTCGAGGCACATCGGGGCGCTGGAGAGCCCGGTGCGCAGGAGCGCCGCGCCGATGGAGCCCCAGTGGTAGCGTGTCGCCCAGCCGAAGGGGTGGGCGCGTCCCTCGGCCAGGGCCCGGTCGGCGTTGACGCGCAGGCGCAAGCGCAGCGCGGTCTTCCGCGCCGCATCCCCGGCCGGCGCGCGCAGGTAGAGCAGCGCCGCGTGCCCGGCGAGGTGGAGGAAGCCCGGGTCGTACGCCGGCGCCGTGAAGTTCTCCTCGAACATCTCACGGAACCGGCCGTCGCCGGTGGCCAGGAGCATCCCGGCCGCGGCGTAGCTGCGCGCCTGCCGGCCGACCTCGGCGTCGCCGTCGCGCCGCGCCGCGGGACAGGTGGGGCCGTCCGTGTTCTCGCCCCGGTGCCGGTCGAGGTAGCGGAGGCCGCCGCCCGCGGCGGCCAGGCAGCGGTCGGCGAAGGCCGGGTCGACCGGCCGGAAGACGGCGGAGGCGAAGGCCAGCGTCCCCACCGCGCGGGCGGTGGCCAGCGTCCCGACCTCGCCCTGGGTGTAGGGCGGCACGCTGTTCGGGGTGTTCGTCCCGTAGGGCCCGTAGCGCTCCTGGCAGGTGGTGTTGCGGAAGCCGCCCGACGCGTCCTGTACCGAGAGCAGCCAGGTCAGTCCCCAGCGGGCCTCGTCGAGCAGGTCCGGGATGCCGTTGCCGGACTCGGGGATGTGGGTGTCGTCCGCCCGGGGCGCGAAGTCGGCGAAGGCCTGGAGGAGCCAGAAGGCGGCGGCGTTGAGCGGCGCGCTGTAGAGCGAGAAGTCCCCGGCGTCGTGCCAGCCGCCCTGGACCCCGGGCGGCGCCCGGTCCGCGTCGCTGGGGTGCGTCCACGGCCCCTCGGCGTAAGGGAGAGAGACCGCGGTGAACGCCCGCTGGTAGTAGAACCAGCGCTGCAGCGCGCGGAGCGGTCCGTCGAAGACCCAGGGCCCGACGGCGAAGGGATGGCTGGAGAGCCCGCCGTCGAGCACCACCCGGTAGCGGCCCTCGCGGCCCAGCGCCGAGAAGTCGCCGAGCCAGACCCGCGCCGTCGCCCCGAGCAGGTCGGTGTCCAGCTCCCGCGCCGGCCCGCCGCCCCGGAAGGCCACCTCGCCCGAGTGCTCGTCCCTGACCACGAAGCTCCGGAAGGGGACCGGGGAGGTGAACTCCTTGCGCATCGAGGGCGCGTAGCCGACCTGCGAGGCGGCCAGGCGCGAGACGGGCGGCTCCTCGACGCGCATCCAGCGTCGCTCGAGGAGCGCCGCCGCCCCCAGCACACGCCCGGCGGCGGCCCGGGCGAGCCGCTGCCCGGCCGCCGTCCCCGCCAGCGCCGCCGCGGCGGCCGCGGCGACCAGCAGGACACACCCGGCCACCATCCGTCCGCGCGTCATTCGCACACGAGGGGCCCCTCGTGCCTCAGGGGATGCCCAGCACCGCCCCCACCAGGCGCTCGCGACCGACCAGGCCGACCGTGCTCAGCGCGTCCGGGAGCCGGCTCCGGCCCTTCTCCAGCACCATCACCACGCTGTCGCAGGCGGCCAGGAGCTCGGCGCTGGCGGGCTTGTCCAGGGCGCCGTCGATGGGGAGCAGGAAGCGCAGGTGCTTGGGCACCTCCGCCGCCCCGCCCTCGGGGCCTCCCACGCCCTGGGCGGCGCTCAGCTTCAGCTTGAGCTCCGAGGCGTCGCTCGCCTCGAGGAGGCGGTGTTGGGTTCCGGCGAGCTCGGCCAGGGCGCGGGCCAGCCGGGCGGCGGCGTCGCTCGGGTCCGGCGAGACCACGGCCAGCGTCGTCCACGGCCGGCGGGCGAGCTGGACCCAGAGCGCCCCGAGGTCGTTGCCGCGCCGCCGGGTCACGGGAGCCGGACCTCGCTCAGGAGCGGCACCCCCAGGCCCCGCTCGACCTGCCACGGCTCGACGATGCGGCGCGAGGTGAGGTCGACCAGCGTGGTGCCCATCACCGCCAGGAAGAAGCCGGCCACCAGGCTGGCCAGGAACACCAGGCCGGGGTTGGGCTGGACCGAGCCGCGCGGCCGCTGCGCCGGCCAGATGACCACGTAGCGGTACTTGAAGGCCGCCTGCGCCGTGTCCTGCTCGATGCGCGCGCTCTCCACCCGGTCGAGCATGGCGTTGAAGCGGTTCACCGCGTGCCGCACCTGCGACTTGGCGTAGTCGATGTCCGGGTCCTCGTCCTCCCGGGGGTCGGTGGGGTCGAGCGCGGTGGCCTGGAGCGCCAGCTCCGCCGGCCGGTTCGGCTTGAGCGGCGAGTCGGGGCGAAAGCCGCGGCGCCGGAGCTCCCCCTCCAGCGCGGCCAGCTCGCGCCGGAGCGTGACCACCTGGGGCGACTCCTGGCGCAGGGCCCGGAGGCTCTGCTCGACGTCGGCCACCGCCGGGTGAGTCGAGGCATAGAGGGCGCGCACCTCGATGAGGCGCGTCTCCAGCTCGGTGATGCGCCGCTGCCGGAAGGACTCCAGATCTGCGATGGCGCGGCGCTTGCCCTCGGCCTGCACCAGGAGCTGGGAGGTCTCCTGGTCGGGGATGGGCGCGGCCTTGGCCTGGGGGCCGCGGCGCACCTGCTTCCCGAGCCGTTCGGCCCGGGCCGCCCGCAGCTGCTGCAGCTGGCGGAGCGCCTCGTCCAGCTGCCCTTGCGCCTGCGCGGCGCGGGTCTCGAGGATGGAGATGACGTCGGCGATGCTGGAGATCTCCGCCGCGTGCCGCGCCTCGAGGAAGTTCTGCACCGCCGCCTCGACCAGGTGGTAGGCGAGCTGCGCGTCGGGGAAGCGGACCCCGATGGTCACCGTTCCCTCGCCGCTGGTGACGGTCAGCCTCTTCTCCAAGAGGCCGACGAAGCCCTCCACCTGCGACTCCTCGCTCGGGGGCTTGAAGAGGTGGGACCAGATCCAGTCCTTGAGCCTCATCAGGGGAGCGCGGTTCTTGGGCCAGTTGTGGATGAGGTCCGTCTGGCCGACCAGGGCCACCAGGTTGTCGTGGCGGAGCACCGTCTCCGCCGCCTGCTTCTCCGGCGCGTCGGCGTCGCCGACGGTGATGCCGCTCCCCAGCGCGGAGATGATCGCCGCCCGCTGCGCCTGGAGGGTGGTCGTCACCTCGTAGGTCTTGGGGAGGACGGCCACCAGGCCCAGGGTCAGCGCCACCACCCCGAGCCAGATGCCGGCGAAGAGCGCCTTGTGGCGCCCGAGGGAGTGGGCGACGTAGAGCACCCACAGCCCGGCGAAGGCCCACCCGAACTCGGGCTCCGGCGGAGGGGCGGGCGGAGGAGCGAGCGGGCCGGGCCGCTGGGGCACAGGCTGCTCGGGCGGCTCCACGCTCTGTCGCATGCGACTCGTCCCTTCCCGGCTCACGCTATCATCGCTCCGTGCTCCGGCTGCTCCTGCTCTCCATCCTCTTGGCCACCTTCCTCATCCCGGTGGTGGCCGCCCGGGCGAGGAATGGACGGCGCGGCCTCTCCTCGCTGGTCCTCCTCGTGCTCGCCGCCGAGGTGGCCTACGCGTTCTTCCTCTCCTTCGTCTACCCGCGGATGGTGTGACCCCCGATGGATGGCGCATCGTCCCTCTCCCAGGCCACCCGCGCACCGGGCGCCGAGCGGACACCTGGGTCACGCTCGCCTCACCTGCTCCTCTTCGCCCTCGCCCTGGCCACGGTGGCCGCCATCCTCGCCGGAAACGGAAATCTGGGGCTGGCGCTCGCGCCGGCGGCGCTGACGCTGGTCATCCTCGCCCTCTGGTTCCTCCCCTTGCGGGTGACCATGGTCGTCCTGCTCGGCGCCGCCTGGGCCATCGAGGCGCCGGGCGACGTCTTCGCCTCCGGGCTGCTCGAGACGCCCTGGCACATGGTGGGCAACCTGCTCTGGTCGAAGCTGAACCTGGTCATCCCCGTGTCGGCGCTGGTCATCACCGGCTTCGACGTCGTGGCCCTGTTCCTCTTCGCGGTCATCGTCCACCGCCACGTCCAGGAGTCGGACATCGACCGGGCCGGCTGGGTGGACACGCCATCGGTCATCGGCACCTTCGCCTGGCTGTCGGTGCTGGCCGTCCTCTGGCTGTGCGCCTTCGGCCTGGTGCGCGGGGGGAGCTTCCGCTTCGTCCTCTGGCAGGCCATCAAGTGGCTCTACGTCCCACTGGTCTACGTGCTCATGCGCCAGGGCCTGCGGGGCGTGCAGGACGCGATGATGGTCGGCACCGTCTTCCTCGGCGTCGGCCTCTTCAAGTCGGCGGAGGCCATCGTCCTCCGGCTCGTCTACCCCTCCATCCAGGTGATGGCCCACGCCACCAGCCACCACGACTCGGTGCTCTTCGCCACCTCGGTGGCCATCCTCGGGGCGGCGGTGCTGGAGATGCGCGGGAGGCGGCCGCTCAAGCTCTTCCTCCTCCTCTCGCCCGTCTACCTGTGGGCCATGGTGGCCAACAATCGCCGCCTGGTGTGGACCGAGCTGGCCCTGGTGGCGCTGGCCTTCTGGCTCATCACCCCCTGGCGCCCGGTGAAGCGGAAGCTCGCCCGCCTGGCCGTCTACGCCGCGCTCCCCCTGCTGGCCTACGTGGCCGTCGGCTGGAGCTCGGAGTCCCGCCTCTTCCGGCCGGTGCAGACCGTGCGCTCCCTGGTCGGCTCGAAGTCCGACGCCTCCAGCCAGTGGCGGGACATCGAGAACTTCAACCTCGTCTACACCTACTCGCTCAATCCGCTCCTCGGCTCCGGCTTCGGCCATCCCATGGTGGACCGCATCCACCTGCCGGACGTGACCGCCGCCTACGAGCTCGAGCCCTACGTCCCCCACAACAGCGTCCTCGGGCTGTGGGCCTTCGGCGGGCTCATCGGCTTCGCCTGCCTGTGGATGATCTTCCCAGTGGGAATGTTCTTCACCGTGCGCGCCTACCACTGGGCGCGCACCCCGCTCGAGCGGGTGACGGCGCTGGGGGCGGCGGCGGCGCAGATCTGCTACCTGGTCCAGGGTTACGGGGACCTGGGCTTCGGGACCTGGGGGTCCGTTTTTACCGTGGCCGCGGCCTACGCCCTGGTGGGCAAGATCTGCGTCGCCCGCGGGGCCTGGGGCGCCGAGGTGACGCGGCCGGCCAGCCGTCCGGAGGAGGAGAGGGCGGCCCCGGCCCCGGCTCCTTGAATTGCAGGGAACACCCTTCTATGAACGTCCCATGAGCGGCGCGCCGTCCATGCTGCCCGACGACACGCAGCCGTTGTCCGTCCTCCCCTCGACTCCGGCCGCATCGGCGCAGGCGGTGTGGTTCGCCGTGCAGGGCAAGCCCTGGTCGTCGCTGGCCGTCGTCCCGGCCGGACACGGCGAGTCGGCCCTGGCCGCCGGGAACGCGCTCTACGACGTCGGCGTCCTGGCCAGCGGCGGGCCGATGAAGCTCCTCGACGGGCGCTCGGTGACCCTGGCCACCAGCGCCTCCTTCATCGTCAACATGACCTCGCTGCTCACCGCCTCGGGGGACCGCCGTCCACAGGCCCAGCGCCTGGTCGTGGTCCTGGCCTCGGTCCTCGAGCAGCCGGCCAGCATCCCCATCGCCCTGGCGGCCGATGCCGTCGTCGTCACGGTGACGCTGGGGACGACCTCCCTCGACGATGCCCGCCAGACGCTCGAGCTGGTGGGAGCCGAGCACGTCCTCGGCTGCATCACGCTTTCCCCCTGACCGAGGGAACTTTGCGGCTGAGCCTCCGTGCCCGGGCGGCGGTGGCGGCGCTGGCGGTGGGGCTGGCCGCGGCCGACGCCGGCCCCTCCGGCGAGCAGATCTTCTCCCAGCGGACCGGGTTCGCGCCGGAATGGAAGGACCTCGGCTGGGGGACGGCGCGGCGGGCCAAGCCCGGCGGGCCGGTGGCGCTCGACCTGAGCGACCTCGGCGGATGGGCGGTGACGCGCCCCGACCTCTCCGGGACCTTCGGGGCGCTCTCCTTCCGGATGAAGGCCCCCGAGGCGTGGGGCGCCTTCCTCGAGATCCGCGTGGACAGCCGCCGCGCCGAGACGTTCCCGCGCGTGCGCGTCGTTCCGAAGTACACCTCGCCGCTGGCCGATGGCTGGGTCCAGGTGACGGTGCCCTTCTCCGAGCTCGACCCCTCCGGGGCCGCCTTCGACCAGGTGGTGTTCCGCGCCGCGGAGCAGGTCGGCTCGACGCCGGTCCTCCTCGACGAGATCCTCCTCCTCGCCCAGGGGCAGGGCGGGACCTCCCCGGCCGTGCCCGGCGGCGGCCCGCGCCGCGTGCAGGGGGCGGTGGACTGCAGCGCCGCCGGTCGACCCATCTCGCCGCTCATCTACGGAGTCGCCTACCCCGGCCTGGGTCCGACGCGGCGAGCGCCGCCCTGGGGAACCGGGGCCACCGCCCGCTCCTGGAGCGGAAGCGCCGCCAGCCGCTTCAACTGGGAGCTGGACAACGCCTGGAATGCCGGGAGCGACGACTTCTTCCGCAACGTCGCCCTGCGCAAGGAGGGCGGCGCCCTGGCCGCCTTCGTCGCCGAGAACCGGTCCCACGCGGCGGAGACCATCCTCACCGTGCCCACCCTCGGCTGGGTGGCCCGGGACACGTCGTCCTATGCCTTCCCGGTCTCGGTCTTCGGCCGCCAGCTGGCGGCGGCCCCGGACAACCCGGACATCGGCAACGGCGTGCGGCCGGACGGACAGCCGCTCACCCCCGGACCCCCGGCCCGCACCTCGGTGCCCGCGCCGCCGGCGTTCATCGGCCGGTGGGTGAAGTCGATGGCCGATCGCGACGCCCCCGGCCACAGCATCCGCATGTACATCCTCGACCACGAGCCCTCCCTGTGGAACTTCACCCACCGGGACGTGCACCCGGCGCCGCTCGGCTACGACGAGCTCCTCGAGCGGACGGTGGGGTACGCGCGCGAGATTCGAAGGAACGACCCGGACGCAGTCATCGCCGGGCCGGCCGAGGGAAGCTGGGCGGCGATGCTCTTCTCCTCGGCCGACCTGGAGGGGCGGGTGGACCGGTCCGCCCACGGCAACGTCCCGCTCCTCCCCTGGTGGCTGGGCGAGGTGGACAAGGCGGAGAAGAAGCTCGGGACGCGGCTCTTGGACGTCCTCGACGTCCACTGGTTCCCGCAGTTCGAGGGCGCCGGGGTGGGGACGCTGGCCTCCACCGAGCCGGAGATGTCCGCCCGGCGCATCCGGAGCGTCCGGTCCCTCTGGGACCCGTCGTACGTCGACGAATCGTGGATCGACGACAAGGTGGAGCTCATCCCCCGGCTCCGGCGGTGGATCGCCGAGTTCCACCCCGACGGGCCGGTGAGCATCGCCCTCGGCCAGTGGGGCTTCGGCGCGGAGGACGACATGAGCGGGGGGCTGGCCGCCGCCGCGGCGCTCGGCGTCTTCGCCCGGGAGGGCGTCCTGGCCGCCTTCGCGGCGGTGGTGCCTCCACCGGAGTCGCCGACCTTCTGGGCCTTCCGTGCCTACCGCAACTTCGATGGGCGGGGGGCGCACTTCGAGGAGCGCTGGGTCCCGGCCGACGTGGGCGGCACGCTGGTCGAGGCCTTCGCCTCGCGCGACGCGGCCGGCACGCGCCTGGTGGTGGTGCTCCTCAACGAGGACCCGGCCGGCCCGGCCGACCTCGCCCTCGACGTCGCGAGCTGCGGCGTGGTCCGCGACCGGCGGGTCTTCGTCTACCGCGGGAAGCCCTCCGGCTTCGAGGAGACCCAGGTGGGGGCCAACTCTCCCCTCCAGCTCCAGCTTCCCCCCTACTCGATGACCGTGGTCGAGCTGCGTCTGTCGCCGCAGCGATAGCGAGCCGGATGCTCCCCGAGCCCGGCACGGCGCACGTCTTCCTCGCCTCGCCCGGGGCGCTCCTGGCCGCCGCCCGGTCGCATCCCTCCTGGCTCTCCGAGGGCGAGCGAGCCCGTGCCGCGCGCACGCGGGCGCCGGAGGGCCGGGACGGCTACCTGGCCACCCGGGTGCTGGTCCGCGGCGTGCTCGCCCGGACCCTGGGCCGCTCGCCCCGGGAGCTGACCTTCGTCGAGAACGCCCACGGCCGCCCTTCGCTCGAGCCGCCCGCGGAGGGCGTGGACTTCAACGCCTCACGCTCGCCGGCCTGGGTGGCCCTGGTGCTGACCCGCGGCACGGCCTGCGGCATCGACGTCGAGGACCTCCAGCGCCGAGCCGGGGTAGACACGGTGGCGCGGGCCTTCGCCCCGGAGGAGCGGGCCCTCCTCGACCGGGCGCCCGCGTCCGAGCGGCGGCGGGTCTTCTTCGAGCTGTGGACGCTGAAGGAGGCGTTCCTCAAGGCGCGCGGAACCGGCATCGCCGGTGGCCTCGATGCCTGCGCCTTCGCCCTCGTCCCCGGGGCACCGCCCCGGCTGTCCCTGCCGGCCTCGGCGGGAGAGGACGCGCGAGGCTGGTCCTTCCTCCACCTCCGGCCGGATGAGCGCCACCTGGTCGCGGTCGCCGTGCGCAGCCCAGCCGCTCCTCGGCTCATCGTGCACGGCGAGGGCGAGACGTGTCGGATGGTGGAGGTCCCCGCGCCGTTTCGATGACGGATCCCCCTGCCCGTGACAACATACCCCGGGCATCGGTGAGCGAACGGACATGGCTCCAGACGGCAGGCATGTCGCGCGCCGCTGCGCGCGTCCCGGCGGCCCTGTGCGCCCTGCTCCTGGTCCTGCCCGGGGCGGCCGGGGCCCGGCAGCCTCGCATCACCATCCTCTCCTTCGGCCGTCACGAGGTGGAGCGCCAGCTCCGGGGCTCGCTCTGCGCCAGCGTCACCTGCGTCCCGCCCGGTGACGTGACCACGCGCGGGCGCATCGACTGGCGCAAGGTCACCACGAGCCAGCTCACCGGCGTGGTCACCGGGAAGGTGACCACCGACGCGAAGACGCACCGGCGCATCGTCGACATCCAGGTCTTCGCCAGCGCTCAGGTCATCCTGGTGCGCAAGAAGGTGCCCCTGTCCGGGACGGCCCTGAGCAGCGCCTCCCTGAAGTCGCTCACCGCCGACCTGGTCGGCGTCTTCATGCGGGCCTACGGCCCGGG
>DASPUU010000310.1:0-11370 GCA_035622755.1 Myxococcaceae bacterium | reverse complement strand
CACGTCTCCGACGTCTACTCAACCGATCTCAACGCGGCCTGTGACCGGTGCGACCGAAGCCGCTCCTCCATGTTCCCACTGGCACCCAAGGCGGACATCTGGAAACTCCTCGGCTACGTCTGACGCGGCCCGGGCGGGCTCATGCAGCTGAGCCCGTCTCGCCAGCACGGTCGAGGCCGATGTCTCTGGTCAGCTTCTCCATCTTGAGCCTGTCGAGCTTTTCGAGCGGAAGCGACGTGAAGATCTGAAGCCGGCGGTAGAGCGTGAGAGCGACCGCGAAGAAGAAGCGCTCCTTGGCTTCGGGCGTTCCGACGAACGCGGCAGGGTCATCCACACCCCAGTGCGCGACGATGGGCTGGCCTGGCCACACCGGGCATGTCTCCCGGGCGTTGTCGCAGACCGTGATGACGAAGTCGAAGGTCTTACCCCGGAACTCGTCCCAGGACTTGCTTCGCGCATCCGAGGCGTCGATGTGGAACCGCCGCGTGAGCACCTGGAGCGTCATTGGATTGACGGCACCCGATGGGCTGGCGCCGGCGCTGTACGCCTCGAAGCGCTTCCCGCCGAGGCGCCGCAGGAAGTACTCGGCGAAGACGCTCCGGGCCGAGTTGCCGGTGCACAAGAAGAGAACTCGATAGGGTCGATGTTCATCCATCGCTGAGCTCCTCCGGTGAAGTGGCCGCGGCGGCCAAGACGGAGTGCGGATCGAGCCAGCGACACAACCCGATGGCTGCGAGCGCCCCTCCCGCCTGGCCGAGCAGGAAGCCCGGTACGTCCGCCGGCCTGATTCCGGAAAACGTGTCCGTGAGCGACCGGGCCACGGTGACCGCCGGGTTGGCGAAGGATGTGGATGACGTGAACCAGTAGGCGGCGACGATGAACGCGGCAACTGCGTATGGGGCGGCTCCCGGCCGATGCCGAGAGCATCCCCAGATGACCAGGAGCAGACCGAACGTCGCGACTGCCTCGGCGAACACCTGAGGCACGCCGCTGCGTACGTGGGTGGACGCGGAGAACGCGGAGAGTCCGAACATGACATGGGCGAGAGCGACACCCGTGACGGCGCCGGCCATCTGGGCGGCGACATAGACGGGAACCACGGCCCAGCGCACACCACCACCGGCCGCGTCAGCCACCGTGACCACCGGGTTGAGGTGGGCACCAGAAATCGGCCCCAGGGCAAGGATGAGAGCGACCAGCGCACCGCCGGTCGCGACGGCGTTTGCCAGGAGCGCGAGCGCGCTATTTCCGGCAGACAGGCGCTCCGCCATGATGCCGGAGCCCACGACCGCGGCGAGGAGCAACGCCGCTCCAACGGCTTCGGCGGCGATCCGGCGGGAGAGCAATGCCATGGGCGCCTACCCGCTCTCAACGGCGACGTGCACGTCCCGACGCTTCACGACCGATTCCCCGGTCCTGGAGCGGGACGTCACAGGCGGGAGCGCAACCTGCGCCACCGCAGCAGTTCTCCGTCAGGTAGGCCACCAGCGCGTTCATCCGCTCGAAGTTGGCCGCGTAGATCAGCTGCCGGCTCTGCCGCTCCTGCGTGATGAGACCGGCATGCATGAGCTGGTGGAGGTGGAAGGAGAGCGAGGACGCCGGAACGGCCAGAGCCCTGGCGATCGCGCCCGCCGACAGACCCTCGGGGCCACGCTTCACCAGCAGCCGATAGATGGAAAGCCGCGTCTCCTGGGCGAGCGACCCCAGCCCGGCGATGGCCTCGCCAACCTTCATGCGACATTTCTAGAAAGATCGAAAGCTCTTTGCAACCCCGTGCCTACCACCTGGCCGGCTCAGGGCGTCGACTCGGGCGAGAAGTGCCGGTTTCGACTACGCGAGCGAGCCTCTTGAGCGCCCCCGGAGGGAAATCGAACCCCCCGACCTTCGGATTCGAAGAGAGGGCTGGAGACTCGCGCTTTGTCGCCTTCTCCCACGGGCGCGGGGCAACTCCGGCCGAACGCATTCCCTCTCGAGCTGCCCAAGTGGACCACGGGGCTCTGCGCTTGCTACTGCACTGGCGCGAATCGTGAGCGGAAGGGTCGGCACAGGAGGAACGGCAACAACTTTGAGCGGGACCCCCTCCGAAACCAAGGGGTCGGGGCTGGGCTTGGGCCGGCACTGCACGAACAGTTGCCCGTGCGGCGACGGCTGCATCTCCTGCGAGAAGGAGTGCCAAAAGCCGCCCGGCTGTGCTTGCGCCAGGTAAGGGGGAGCTAGGCGTCACCCCACGGCTCCGCTGCCGCTTCGCCCGACCGCCTACCTAGTACTCCAGCGCCTCTGGCCTACAGGCGCGGGCGCGCCCGGCGTGCCTACCAAAAGAAGAGGCTGTGCAGCGGGCTGTTGAGAGGGCGCGCAGCCTCGACCAGCTTTCGCTGCGGGAGGTGTCCGCCATTGGCGCCGAGGATGTTCTGGAGCATCAGTCGGGCCTCTTCAGTGAATTCAGGTCCTGCCCACAGGTCAGAGGCGACCCGCCGCCATTCTCGTCGCCGTTCGGTACTGAGCATCCTGATGTTGGTTGTCGGCAGCGGGGCTCTTCCATCACGGTTTGCTCGTTTACTCGCCGCAACACGCCCTAGACGCCCCCCGCCCGCCCCACCATCGCCAGCGCCGCCCGGCCCGATGGCGGCCTCGTCGCCGGCCGTGGGCCCATTCGCCGAGACGTAGGCCAGTCGCTTCCGCTTCTTCGTCCAGGCCGAGGCTTCCTTTCCTCGGCCATGTTGGACACCGTACCCACCGGATCGGATCAAGCCCACGGGCACCTCGCCCCGGGCTACCTGCGCGAGGAGGCCGAGCGGCTCCGCTACTTCCCGGTGCCAGCCGCGACGGACGACAAGCCAAGAGAAGTTCCCGCGCAGCGAATGGCCTCCGGAGCCCCCGAAAAGCCCCCGCTCGGGCGAGAAGCGCCGATTTCGGCCGCGCAAGCGAGCGATTTTCTTGAGCGCGCCCGGAGGGAATCGAACCCCCGACCTTCGGATTCGAAGTCCGACGCTCTATCCGATTGAGCTACGGGCGCTGGGATGGGTGAGGCGGCCGCCGCGGCGCGTGGTCGCGGGCGGCGCGCTCGAAGATACCGGCCGCCGATGGGCCGTCAAGGGAGAGCTCCGAGTCGGATGGCCAAATCTGTCCGATCATCGTCCAGGACCACGGCTTTTAAGATTGGACTCGACCGCGATACGGTCCAGTCACCGTGGCCAGAACCGTCCGAAGCGTCCCCCTGCAGCTCCCCCTGACCCCGAGGCGGGTGCACGTCCTGGTCCTGCCCGCCGTCCACCTCCAGGACCTGGCCGGGCCGGTCCAGGTCCTCGACGAGGCCTCCCAGCTCGGAGGCGCCTACCGGCTCTCCTACTGCGGCGCCCAGCCGCGGGTCCGCTCTGCCCAGGGACTGGAGCTGTCCGGTCTCGAGCCTCTCCCCCCGATACGGACCGGCGACCTGGTCCTCGTCCCGGGCATGTCCTCGGCGTCGCTCGACGGCATGGAGGTCCCGGTCACCTGGCTGCGCGAGGCGCATGCCGCCGGCGCTCGCATCGCCTCGGTGTGCAGCGGCGCGTTCGCGCTGGGGCGCGCCGGCCTCCTCGACGGGCGGCGCTGCACCACCCACTGGAAGCTCGTCGAGCGGCTCCGGAGGGACTTCGGCCGCGCCGAGGTGCTCGACAACCGCCTCTACGTGGAGGACTCGGGCGTGGTCACCAGCGCCGGCGTCGCCGCGGGCATCGACATGGCCCTCGCCCTCCTCGAGCAGGACCACGGCCCGCTGGTGGCCTCCCGCGTCGCACGGGAGATGGTCGTCTACCTCCGCCGCAGCGGAGAGCAGGAGCAGAGGAGCGTGTACCTGGACCACCGCACCCACCTGCATCCTGGCGTGCACCGCGTCCAGGACTTCATCGTCCACAACCCGGAGCGCAGGCCGACGCTGGGTGAGCTGGCCCGGCTCGCGGCCATGAGCCCGCGCAATCTGAGCCGGGTCTTCCTCCGCGCCACCGGCGTCACGCCGAAGCAGTTCTCCTCCCGGGTCAAGCTCCAGGTGGCCCGGGACCTGGTCGACGACCCACAGCGCAGCGTGGAGGCCATCGCCGCCAGCTGCGGCTTCGAGGACGCGCGCCAGCTGCGCCGTCTGTGGAAGCAGGCATTCGGCGTCTCCATCGCCGATTTCAGAGCGGCCCGCTCGCGCGCCGCGGAAGGCAGGGCACCATGAAGCGCTGCATCTCGTCCTTCTCTCTCCTCCCCGTGGCCCTGGGCGTCGCCTTCGCCGCCAGCCGCGCCGATGCCGCACCGGCCAAGGAGCAGACGCGCACGCGCAACGTGGCCATCGTCCTCTACCCGGGCGTGGAGCTTCTCGACTTCGCCGGGCCGAGCGAGGTCTTCGCCGCCGCGGCCAACATCGGGGCCTTCCGGGACAAGTCGGCCTTCCGCGTCTACACCGTGGCCGCCACCCGGGCGCCGCTCGTCAGCCAGGGCTTCCTCAAGGTCACCCCCGACTACTCGGTCGAGGACGCGCCGCCCCCCGACATCCTCGTGCTCCCCGGCGGCTCCTCGGGCAGTGCCACCGGCGACGCTCGCTTCATGGCCTGGGCCCGGAAGGCCATCGACGGCTCCGAGGTCTCCATGTCCGTGTGCACGGGCGCCTTCATCCTGGGCAAGGCGGGCGTGCTCGACGGACGCACGGCCACCACCTGGTACGGCGCCGTGGAGCACCTGCGCAAGGCCTTTCCGGCGGCCAGCGTGCAGGACGGACGCCGGTTCATCGACCAGGGGCGGATCGTCACCACCGCCGGGGTCTCCGCCGGCATCGACGGAGCGCTCCACGTGGTTGCGCGGCTCCTCGGTCGCGACGTGGCGGACCGGACGGCGCGCTACATGGAGTACCACTGGACGCCGGAGCCCTACCTGGCGGAGCAGTACTCGCTGCTCAATCCGGGGCTCGACGACCGCGGGCGCGCCCTCCAGCGGGCGGAGATGCTCGAACAGGAGCGCCGCTGGGTGGAGGCCGCCCGCGCCTACCAGGCGCTGCTCGACGACGCCGGCAACGATGGCTACGTCTGGAACCGGCTGGCGGTGGTGCGCTTCTCCGCCGGCGACGCCGGAGGCGCCATCGCCGCAGCCAAGCGCGCCGTGACCTTCACCGAGGTCCGCACCGAGGCGCTGGTCAACCTGGCCGGAATGTACGCGCACGCCGGCAAGTCCGACGAGGCGCTGGGGGCGCTGGAGGAGGCGGTGGCCCAGGGCTTCAAGCAGCGCTGGCGCATCGAGACCGACGACTTCGCCTCGCTGCGCACCGAGCCCCGCTACCAGACCCTGATCTCCCGGCTCTGAGCGTCACCCGGCTCCGCCGGCGCGACTCTCGCGGTGGTCGAGGACGAGGGCGGTGATGCCGAGCAGCAGGAGACCCACGCACCCCCAGCCGAACAGGTCGCCGCGCATCGCGTAGGGGGTCGGACCGGCCGCGAGCGGAGCCTGGAAGAGCACCGTGGCCATCCCCGGCGAGCTCTCCGCCTCCGCCAGGACGCGGCCGTACCGGTCGCTCACCGTCAGCCGGCCGATGCGTGCGCTCCGGGCCAGGGTGAATCCGCCCTCGACGGCGCGGAGGACGGCCATGCGCGAGTGGAGCCACCCGTCCTCGCCCCAGCGGCCCCGGAAGTCCCAGGCCGGGACGAGCATGAGGCTCGCCCCGTGCCGGCCGTAGTCCTGCCCCAGCGCGGCGAAGTCCATGTCCTTGCAGATGGCGACCCCGCCTCGCCCCTGCTCCATCTCGAAGAGGAGGGCGCTGGAGCCGGGAACGATTCCGCTTTCCAGCCCCGGAACGGGATGCTGCTTGTCGTAGCGGAGGACGTCTCCCGACGACCGGACGAGGAGGGCGCGATTGAGGCCCGTCTTGCCGTCGACGACCAGAACGCCGGCGACGAGGTCGATGTGGAGCGAGCGCGCGGCGCCGACCAGGTCCTCGGTGGCGGTGACGGCCTCCGCCGGCGAAAGCGCGGCGATCTTCTCCGGCAGGACGACCAGCTGCGCGCCCTGGGCGGCGGCGGCCTCCACGGCCGGACGGTAGAGCGACCAGACCTCGTTCCAGGCGTGGGGGACGCCGGCGAACCGGTCCGACGACAGAAGAGCGACCGGCACGGCCAGGGGGGACTCCGTTGCGGCGGAACGGGCCGCGCCGAGGCCCAGCGCCGCGGCGATTGCGGCCAGAGAGGCGGCCGGCACCCACCAGGGCCGGAGCCGGTGATGCCAGGCCACCGCCACCGCCGACCCGAAGAGGTCCACGAGGAAGACGACCGCCGGCGCCCCGCCCAGGGCGGCGACCTGGAGGGCCGGAAGAAAGCTCACCTGGCTGTAGGCGAGGCTTCCGAAGGTGCCGTGCGGCGAGGTGAGGGACTGGACGAAGTCCCAGGTGGCATCGGCGGTGGGGTAGGCAAGCACCGCCGCCGCCGCGGGCCACCGTCGCGTCGCGGCCGCGGCGAGGAGCACGGTCAGCCCCGCTCCGAGCGCGGACAGGACGACGACCAGGCCGAACACCGCCGGCGGCGCCAGCGCGAGCAGGTAGCGTGCGGTGCCCAGCGTGCCCACTGCGCCGGCGAGGGCCCCGAGGAGGAAGCTCTCTCGGCCCCGGGCGTGGAAGGCGGCCAGCAACACCGGGATGGGAGCCAGCCAGGCGGCCCACCAGTGCGGGTGAAGGTTGCCGGCGAGTCCCCAGAGCAGGCCGGAAGCGAGCGAACACCCCACCCGGACCGAGCGCCGGCTCAGGAGCTCACCCATGTCACCTCCGCCAGGGGCCACCCGCCGACGCGCACGCCTATTGCCCCGTCCCCGAGGCCGCCCCCGGGGCCGGAGCCGGCGGACGGGGCAGCACCTCGGCCGACTCGGCCAGGGCGTAGGTGACCCAGACCACGGCGCCGGACGTCTTCGAAAAGGCCTCCGGGTCAATCTTGTCCAGCGTGTCGGCGGCGGAGTGGTGGATGTCGAAGTAACGGGACATGTCCTGAATCACGGACACCACCGGTACCCGGGCGGCCGCCAGCGGCGAGAGGTCCGCCCCACCCGCCTCGTCCGGGAGGAGCACGCCCGCGCCGACGGCGGCCAGCGGCGGGAGCCACCGCTCGACCAGGGCTCCGCCGCCCGGACCGGCCTTCACCGCCACGCCCAGCGGCTTGCCCGCCCCGGCGTCCATCTCCATCGCCGCCACGTGGCGCGCGAGCTCGGCGGCGTGCGCCGCAGCGTAGGTCTTCGCCCCGCGCAGGCCATTTTCCTCGTTCATGTAGAGGACGAAGCGCACCGTGCGCCGCGGTCTGACGGGGAGCTTGGCCAGGAGACGAGCGGTCTCGAGGACGAGCGCCACCCCTGCCCCGTCGTCCTGGGCACCGGAGGCGAGGTCCCAGCTGTCCAGGTGCGCCCCGAGCAGCACCACCTCCTCGGGATGCTCGCGCCCGGCGAGGTCGGCCACCACGTTGGAGGACATCGCCTCGGGGAGAATCCGGCAGCCGAGCTCGAGGCGAACACGGACCGGACCCCGCGCGACGAGCCGGTGGAGAAGCTCGGCGTCCTCGACCGAGATGGCGGCCGCCGGGATGAGGTGCGCCCCCTCCTCGAAGCGGGTCGACCCGGTATGGGGAGAGCGCAGCGTCGCGGTGGCCAGGGAGCGCACCAGCGCGGCAACCGCACCGAGCTTGCCGGCCGCCGCCGGGCCCTTGGTGCGCAGCTCTCCGAACTTCCGGTAGTCCCCGGGCACGCCCATGGCGTGGTTGAAGAAGACCACCCGGCCCTTCACCGCGGCGCCCTTCTCCTGGAGCTCGGCCAGCGAGGAGATCTCCACCACCTGCCCCTCGATGCCGCCCTTGGGCGTCCCGGGGCTTCCTCCCAGCGCGGTGAGCGCGAGGGGCGAGCCGGGTCTCCCGGCCGCAGCGAGCACCTCGCCCCTCTCCGTTCCGCGGACCCACACCGGGACCAGGACCGGCTCTCTCCGCGCCTCGACACCCATCGCCCGGAACTGGTCCAGTGCCCAGACCACCGCGCGCTCCGCCCCGGCCGACCCCGAGAGGCGGGGCCCGACCTCGTCGACGAGACGGGTGAGGTCGGCATGGGCGCCGCGCGAATCGACCGCCTCGGAGATGAGGGCGTGCGCGACGGTCGGGTCGAGCCCGGGCTCGGGGGCGGCCAGGGCGACGGCGAGGAGGGCGGCGGTCCACATGGAGAGGGGCTCGTAGCACCGACCGGCCTGGTACGCTCGGGGTTCGGCATCGATGCGTCCGACACCCGGCACAGCGCTTCTCCTGGTCGTGCTGTGCCGGGCCGGCAGCGCCGGCGCAGAGGCCGAGCTCGCCCGGCGCCTCCACGGGGAGCTCCGCTGGGGGGCGGACAGCCAGGGCGGCGCGCCGTACGTCTTCCAGGATCCGTCCGACCCGCGGCGAGTCGTGGGGTTCGAGGTCGAGCTGGCCGAAGCGCTGGCCGCCCGTCTCGGGGTCCGCGCCAGGCTGGTCCAGGGCGCCTGGGAGCAGCTCCTGCCGCTCCTCGAGCGCGGCGATGTCGACGTCGTGCTCAACGGCATCGAGGTGACGCCCGACCGGGCCCGCGCCTACCGACTGACCCGCCCTTACTACGCCGGATCCCAGCTGCTCACCGTCCGGCGCGGCGACGGCGGAGCCCCCCGCAAGCCCGAGGCTCTCGCCGGGCGGCGGGTGGGAACGCTGCCCGGCTCACTCGCCGAGCGCGTGCTGCGCGCCGCCGGCGCCGACGTCCGGACGTACGACGGCGGGCAGGACGACATGTACCGCGACCTGGCGCTCGGGCGGACGGACGCCGTCCTGGCCGATGCACCCATCGCCGCCTACTACGGCGCGCTCGAGCCGGGGCTGGAGGTGCTCGCGGCGAGCGCCGGCGACGTGCGCTACGCGGCGGTGGTCACTTCCCGGGACCTTGAGCTGCAGGCGGCGCTCGACCGCGCGGTGGGCGAGCTGGCCGCGGACGGGACGCTGGCTCGCATCCTGGCCAGGTGGAGGCTGTGGAACGGCGAGACGGGCGCCGCGCTCGGCATCTCCGGTCCCCCGGCCGACGCGCCTGCCGATGGCTGGCTCGCCTGGGAGTCGGCCACCAGGACGGAGCGTTCCGCCTGGAGTCGCGTCCTGCACCGCTACCCCTCCTTCCTGCCGCTGCTCCTGCGCGGGGCCGGGCTCACGCTCGTCCTCTCGGTGGCGGCGATGGCCCTGGCCATCGTCGGGGGGGCGGTCCTGGCCGGGATGCGCGTCTACGGACCCGGGCCCTCGCGCTGGCTGGCCACCGGCTACATCGAGGTCGTGCGGGGGACCCCGCTCCTGCTCCAGCTCATCGTCCTCTACTTCGGGCTTCCCGAGCTGGGCGTCCGGCTCCACCCCTTCGTCGCCGGCTGGCTCGCCCTCGGTCTGAACTACGCCGCCGCCGAGGCGGAGAACGACCGTGCCGGGTTGCTCAGCGTCCCGGTCTCGCAGCTCGAGGCGGCGCGCGTCCTCGGCCTCACCCGCTGGCAGGGCATCCGGTACGTGGTCGCCCCGCAGGCGCTCCGCATCGTCCTTCCTCCCGCCACCAACGACTTCATCTCCCTGCTCAAGGACTCGAGCCTGGTGAGCGTGGTCACGCTCGCCGAGCTCACCCGCACCTACCAGAGCCTGGCCAGCGCCACCCGCGACCATCTCGGGCTCGGCGTCCTGGTCGCCGCGCTCTACCTCCTGCTCGGGCTGCCCTTCGCCCGGCTGGCTCGCTGGCTCGAGTCGCGCCTCTCCGTCCACCTCGCCACCGGGATGCGCCGGTGAGCGCTCGCCTGGAGGTGGTCGATCTGTGGCAGCGGCACCGGGCGGAGGGGCCGGCGGTTCTGTCCGGCATCTCGCTCCGAGTTCCCGCCGGCGAGGTGGCGGTGGTCGTCGGCCCGAGCGGCGCGGGCAAGAGCACGCTCCTCCGGTGCATCGCCGGCCTCCTTGCCTTCGACGCCGGGAGCATCCGGCTCGGCCAGCGGACCTCCTCGCCCGAGCACCCGGAGGGGCTCCTGGGAATGGTCGGGCTCGTCTTCCAGGGATTCGAGCTCTTCCCCCATTTCACCGTGCGGGAGAACTGCCTTCTCGGGCCGAGGCTGGTCCACCGTCTCCCCCGGCCCGAGGGGCGCGCCCGCGTGGACGGCCTCCTCGAGAAGCTCGAGCTCCGCGCCCTGGCGGACGCCTTCCCGGCGACGCTGTCGGGGGGTCAGCGGCAGCGCGTGGCCATCGCCCGGGCGCTGGCCATGGAGCCGCTGGCGCTCCTGTGGGACGAGCCGACGAGCGCCCTGGACGCCGGCCTGCGGCAGTCGGTGGCCGCGCTCATCCGCGGCGTCTCCGCGACGGCGATTCCCCAGCTGGTCGTCACCCACGACCCGGAGGTGGCCCGGGCGGTGGGGGGACGCATCTATCGTTTCGTGGACGGCGGCCTCTCCGAGTAACTTCGCGGCCCCCCGTGCCGACGCTTCGCGCAGTGGCCGCCAGCGCCGTGCTGCTCTCGTCCTCCGCAGCCTGGTGCGCGGAGGCGAGCGATCCGCCCCCGGTCCGCTCCCACTGGTGGGAGCCGGAGGCGATGGTGCTCTACGGCGGATCCTACGGGCTCCGGGTGCCCCATCAGCCGAACGAGCTGATGGTCGCCGTGGAGCTCCGGACGTGGTCCTTCTTCTGGTACCTGCACCTCATGTCCGGGCTGCTCGGCGCGGGCGACGGCTCGGGCTACTTCTACGTCGGGCTGACGCTGGACTTCCCGGTGGACCTCCTCCACTTCCTGGTCAGCTTCTCGCCCGGGCTGTACAACGGCGGCGCTCACCACGACCTGGGCTACCCGCTCATCTTCCGTTCCGCGGCGGAGATCTCGCTGACCATCGTCCACGGAGTCGGCCTGGGCGTGGCCTTCAGCCACATGTCCAACGGACGGCTGGCGACCCGCAACAGCGGGGTGGAGACGCTGTGCGCGACGCTGACCTTCGCCGTCGGCCCCTAGAAGGGCGGTGGGTTGGGCACCTGGAGGATGGCGGCGTCCGCCTGGATGAGCCAGGTCCCGTCCGACTGGAGCTTCCACACCGTCAGGTGGCGCGTGGTGCGGGCGAGCGGCTCTCCGGTCGCCGGCTGGAGGGTGACGATGTACCTCGCCGTCTCGAACGCGGTGTGACCGTCCTGCTGGATGGCCTCCTGCTGGATGATGACGTCGAGGATCTTCGCCCGCCGGAAGAGGTTGTCGTAGAACTGCGCCACCGCGCTCTGGCCCTTGACCGTCGAGGCGGAGGTGGCCTCGACGAGCACCGCGTCGGGAGCGAAGAGGCTCGCCACCGCCTGGGCATTCCCTGCCTTGAGCGCGTTGGCGTAGTTGGTGTGGGCGGTGTCCACGGAATCCTGGAGGCTG
>DASPUU010000309.1:0-13866 GCA_035622755.1 Myxococcaceae bacterium | reverse complement strand
GAGGTCCATCTCGGTGAGGGGAAGAACCCGGAGAAGAGCGCCGAGCGCGTGCTCGATCAGATGGTCAGGCTCTGGGACACGGGACAGAACCAGTCCGTCAACAAGGAACGAGAGAGGCGCTTCCTCCGTCTGCGCGGGAGCGCGCTGGTGCGCCAGGCGATCTCCGGGGAGTCCCTGCTCAACCGGTCCGTCGCCCGCGCCGCGTTCTTCCACCGCACCGGCGACCCCCGGAGCTTTGCGTGGGATGCGAAGGGGATCGGCCAGCTCCGCTCGTCCCAGTTCGAGCACTACGTGTACGAGTACCTGAAGCGGGAGAACGCCCGGATGGTGTTCGTCGACCCGTCGAGCGCGCCACGCGAGACCTCGGACAGCGGCGGACGCTCGCTCGTGTTCACTGGCCCGGACCTCAACAACTTCGTGGTCCCGCCCGGGGCGCTCGCCACCTACGTCCACGGCACCGTCCTCGATCTCCAGACCTTCACGCTGGACAGCGGCCTGGAGGTCATCCTGGTCCGCCGCCCTTCGGCGCCCACGGTCACGGTCACGCTCGCCTTCCGTGGCGGGCAGTCGACGGTCGACCCCTTGGGCGTCCCGGCGTTCGTCGAGGATTTCGCCGCCGCGCACTATCCACAGTTCGGCCGCCCGGGGGACTTCGGAGCCTCTGGGAAGACCTGGGCCAGGCAGGAGAGCACCTACGTCCGGTACTCCGGAGCGAGCGGAAATCTGGAGAACATGCTCTCGCTCATGGCCACCCTGCTCCAGACGCTGCACATCGATGAGAGCGTCCGTCGCTGGTACAAGAGCTACGCCGAACCCTCCATCGTGGCGCGCGAGCGCGCGTATTCCCAGCGTGCCCAGCGTGAGTTCCTGACGGCGGTCTACCCAGGGTCTCCTTACGGGCGAACGCCGGTGGCGGCGGATCTCGACAAGCTCTCCAGCGGCGACGCCCAGACCTGGATCGATCGCACCTTCCGCCCGTCGCCGGCCGTCCTGACCCTCGTCGGGGACATCGAGTTCGAGGCCGCGCGCCGGATGGTGAAGGAGTGGCTGGGGAGCTGGGGCGGCAAGTACCAGTCGATGGAGCTCCCGCTGGACACGCTCGGCGAGGGCGGGCGGGTAGTGGTTGTCGAGCGGCCGGGAGCGAAGCAGACCGAGATCCGGATGGGATGCTCGGTGCGGGCGAGCCAGGCCGCGGACCTCATCGCCGTCGATGCGCTCGGCGAGCGCATGCGGCGCCAGATGTGGGAACTGGCCCGCAGCGTCCTCGGCGGGAGCTACGGCTTCAGCGGCGGCGGCGTCTGGAACCGGGAGGCGAGCTACATCGAGGTCCGGGGCGCCGTCGACGACCGCGTCCTGGCCCGGGCGCTCGCCCTGGCGCGGAAGGAGCTTGATGAGCTCGCCGAGCTGAAGATCTCGGACGTGGAGCTGGGGCGGCTGCAGTGGTTTCTGGGGATCGAGTCGAACGTCGCCTACCAGAGCAACGCAGCGCTCGGAAGCCACCTGGGATGGCTGCGCCTGGCCAACCTTCCGCCCGACTTTTTGCAGAGGTACCCCCAGCTGCTGGCCTCGATGACCGCCGCGGACATCTCCCGGGTGGCCGCCGCCTGCGCCAAGACCACCACCCTGGTCCTGGTGGGGGACCCCGGCGTGGTGCAGGGTGCGCTGAAGGCCACCGCCCGCTGAGGGGTCGTGACACGCACCGGCCAGCGGGGAAGGTGGTTCGTCGCGGTGGCCGGGTGCGCAGTCCTGGCCACCGCTCGGGCCGAGGACTGGCCGCGCGTGATGATCCGCTCACCGGGGCTGCGGCTCAAGACGCTCGACCTCCCGTCCGGGATGCGCATCGTCCTCGAGGTCGACCACAGCCGACCGGTGGCGGGCATCGCCACCGTCGTCGACTGTGGCTCGGTGCAGGATCCGGCGGGCAAGGAAGGCCTGGCCCACCTGGTCGAGCATCTGACCTTCCGCGCCAAGCACAACGGCAAGCTCCAGATGTCGAACAGTCTGGAGCTCGCCGGAGCGGGTCGCTGGAACGGCTTCACCACGCACGATCTCACGACCTACGTCGAGGTCGGCCCGCGTGAGGCCCTCCCGGCGCTCCTCGCCCTGGAAGGCGCGCGGCTGTCCGAGCCCCTCGCCGGGATCGACGAGGACGTCTTCGAGGCCGAGCGTGAGGTCGTCCGCAACGAGCTGAACCAGCGCGACGAGAGCGGTGACGTCACCGCCGCCCGCGTGACGCTCGGTGCGGACCTCTATCCCTCGGGCCATCCCTACGCGCGTCCGGTATCCGGCACGGGCGCGAGCTTGTGGGCCATCGCCCTCGCCGACGCGCAGAGGTTCGCCGAGCAGTGCTACCAGCCCCGGAACTACACGGTCGTCATCTCCGGGGATTTCGACCACGCGTCGATGACCACGGCCCTGGACCGGGCCTTCCCCAAGCAGTTTCTCGACGCCCCCGCTTCGGGCCCGGTCCCGATCCGCCGCCGCATGCTCAAGTCCACCAGCCCGCCCCCCGATCCACCATCGGCCTCGGACGTGCACTGGGTGAAGGCCCAGTCCGACGCGCCCAAGCTCTACATCGGCTGGACGCTTCCGCAGGGCCTCGACTCGGACGGGTATGCCCAGGCGTTCCTCTCCTCGGCCCTCGGCGCGCTGGCGAGGCACGGGGCACTCGGGAGCGACATCCTCACCGCGACGACGGTGCTCTCTCAGGGGAAGCTCGGGTCGACGCTGGTCTGCATCCTCGTCCTCAAGGACGGTCGCGATCCCAAGCGCAGCGCAGCGCACGTTCTGGATGAGCTGAGCAGGCTGTGGAGGCTGTCCGGGCGCGGGATCGAGATGCTTCGAGCCTATGCCTTGGTCAACCTGGCGCGGACGACCGAGGTGATCGAGGAGCGACTGGTGGCGCGCGCCGAGGTCGTTCACCTCACGGGGGACGTCCTTGCCTACCAGCACGAGCAAGCAGCGCTGCAGGCGCTGACCAGGAATCAGGTGGAATCCCTCGCCTGGGATTGGCTGACGTCCAGACGAGCGCGGGTCGTGTTTCTCCTGCCTGACGAGCCCGATCCCGAGGAGCGGGAGGTGGGTGGCTTTCCTCGGGTCTTCGCCCCCTCGGACGACGTTGCCGTCAGGCTGGACCCTGCAGCGCTCAACACCTTCCTCCACCCGCCGGCGGCAGAGATGCGCTCGGTGATGCTTTCGAGCGGCCTGGAGCTCGTTCTCGTCCGCCGCTCCGGGGCGACCGCGTCGGTCGTCGTCGCTCTGAAGTCAGGGCATGCCACCGCCCGACCTCGCGGCGTCACAAGAGTGGCGTCGGTCATGACCCGGACTTCCGGGGGCCTGTTTCCCGCCAGCGACTGGGGGATGGCCTTCGACTCGACGAGCGAGCCCGAGACCACGATGGTCGAGATCAGCGGCGGGAACGGGAACCTCGCGAACGCGCTGAGCATCGTGCTTGGGTACTTGAAGACCATCAAGACCGAGGATGCGCTGCCGTCGACGCTGGAGAAGGATGGGGTTCCGCTCCTCAGGGAGCTCGAGCAGAAGAGCGCGGCACGTGCCCAGCGGGCGTTCTTCGACAACGTCTTTGCCGACGCGCCCTCCCCGCGGGCGGCAACCGCCGACGAGCTGCACCGGGTGACGGCGAATGACGTGAGGCAGTGGGTCGATCGAACCTACCGGCCCTCGAACGCCGTTGCCGTCGTCGTCGGGGATGCCGATCTGGCCGAGCTCGAGAAGCTGGCTCGGACCGCGTTCGAGCAATGGAAGGGCTCGGAGAGCTCCACGGCCGAACCAGTTCCCCCTCCTCCCGCGCCCAGGCCGGCGGGTCCGGTGCGCGTCTATCGCGTCGAGCGAGCCGCCGCGAAGCAGACCGAAGTGGTCCTCGGGTGCGCTCCACAGCCGAACGACCCTGCCGACGTCGCGGCCTTGAGGCTCCTGGCGGCGCGCCTCCGCTATCGTCTGGGGAGCTTCGCCCGTGGCCGTTCCGCCGGAAGCTACGGCTTCAGCCAGGCGGTGCGCCTCGGCAGGACGACGAGCTATGTCGCGGTCTCCGGCCGGGTCGACGACCGCAACCTCACGCGCGTCCTGGCACTGGCTCGGAAGGACCTGGACGAGCTCGGCGGCCTGCAGGTGAGCGAGGACGAGCTTGGCCGGCTCAAGTGGCGCCTCGGGCTCGCCTCGACGGTGGGGGATGGCGGGAGCCTGGCGCTCGGGGCCCTGGTCGCGCGGACCCGGGCGATGGGAATGCCGCTGACGTTCGTCGAGAAGTACCCGGAGCTCCTGGTGTCGGCGACGCCTCAGGATGTCGGTCGGATGGCCACAGCCTGCCGGGCCACGGCGACCCTGGGCCTGGTGGGCGAACTGGCCGTCATCGACAAGGCGCTCAAGGCGACGGAGCGAAGCGGCCCCGCCGACTCCGCGCCCACCGGCCCCTCCGGGCCCTGACCCTGGGGTAAAACAGGACCGGATGTCCATCCTGGCAGCGGTCCTCCTCGCGGCGTCCGGGTTCCGCGGCGCCTACCCCGGCGGCGAGGAGCTCATCGGCTTCGCGCAGACCCACGTCGTGGCGGAGGACGAGTCGCTCATCGAGATCGCCCGCGACTACGACCTCGGCTACAACGCCATCGTCGAGGCGAACCGGGAGCTCGACCCGTTCGTTCCGGGCACCGGAGCGGAGGTCACCCTTCCCACCGCCTGGGTCCTCCCCGCCGCGGCGGCGCCGGGCACGGTCCTGGTCAACCTCTCCGAGATGCGCCTCTATTACACGTCGCCGCTCGACGGGGCTGGTGCGAGCTGGGTGGTCACCTTTCCCATCGGCGTCGGCGACGAGGGCACCGAGACCCCGCTCGGGATGTTCACCGTCGTCGGCCGCGAGGCGGATCCGGTGTGGTACGTGCCGCCCTCCATCCGGAAGGAGGACCCGGACCTGCCGGCGAGCGTCCCGGCCGGACCGGACAATCCGCTCGGGAGCCACGCACTCCGGCTCTCGGCGCACAACGTCCTCATCCACGGGACCAACCGGCCCTATGCCGTCGGCCGGAAGGCCAGCCATGGCTGCCTCCGCCTCTATCCGGAGGACATCCCCTGGCTGTACCGCCTGGTGAAGGTGGACACGCCGGTCCGCATCGTCCGGGAGCCGGTCAAGGTGGGCGTGCGCGAGGGCCGGATCTACGTCGAGGTCCACGAGGACGAGGAGGTCAAGGTCGACCTCCTGGCCACGGCCACCCGGCGGCTCGGTGAGAAGCGCCTGCTCGGCCGGGTCAACCGGGACGCGCTCGCGGCGGCCGTCCAATCACGCAGCGGCGTCCCGACGGATGTCACCCTGGAGACAGTTCGCCCGGGGGCGTCGGACCGCACGCACGGTCACGCACACCCCCGGTGAGCTGTCCCCCGGCCTACTTCTTCTGCTGAAGCTTGAAGGCCTTGGTCGACTTCTGGGAGGCCGCTTCCGCCGCCTTGGCCGCAGCCTCGGCCCGATCGGCAGCCGCCTGGGCAGCCGCCGCGGACGCCTTGGCGTCGGCCAGCGAGGCCTTGATGGACTGGATGTCTGCCGCCTGGCTGCTCAGCTGCTTCTGCATGTCCCCGAGCTGAGCCTCCACCTTGTTGAGACGATCGGACACCGGATCCACCTGCTGCTTCACGTACTGCTCGGACGCACCGCAGCCGGTCCCCAGCATGGCCAGCGCAGCCAGCGTCCCGACCATCCGTTTCATGTCGTTTCCTTCCTTTCCCGAGTTGAGCTCGCGACGTGCGAACCCCGGACCCTAGGGAGTTCTTCCGTGCTGCGCAACCGCTAAGGTTCCGGGCGCGTCGCCATCCGAACGATGCCCCGGCGTGACGCCTGCACACCCGGCGTTAAGCTCTCCGTCGTGCCCGAGTATCCGGACCTGACCGTCTACCTGCGCGCGCTCGAGCCCCGAGTGCTCGGCCACGAGCTGCGAGCCATCCGCGTCCGCGGCCCGGCGCTGGTCCGGACGGCGGCTCCGCCGCTTGCCGAGGCGAGCGGGAAGCGCGTGGTCAGCCTCGACCGCGTGGGCAAGCGGCTGGTGCTCGGGCTCGAGGACGATCTCTTCCTGGTGCTCCACCTCATGATCGCCGGACGCCTCCACTGGCGGCCGTCCGGAGCCCCGGTCCCCGGGCGCGTCGGCCTGGCCGCCTTCGACTTCGACGGCGGAACGCTGGTGCTCACCGAGGCCAGCCCGCGGAAGCGGGCCCAGCTTCACCTCGTCCGCGGTGCACCGGCCCTCCGGGGGCTCGACCGGGGCGGGCTCGAGCCGCTCCAGGCCACCCCCGAGGAGTTCCGCGCCGCCGTCCGCCGGGAGAGCCACACCCTGAAGCGCACCCTGACCGATCCCCGCATCTTCGCCGCGGTGGGCAATGCCTATTCCGACGAGATCCTCCACCGGGCCCGCCTCTCGCCGGTGGCGCTGAGCCAGAAGCTCGACGATGGGGACATCGACCGGCTGCGGGAGGCCACCCGGGAGGTCCTCGAGGCGTGGACCGAGCGGCTGTCCGCCGAGGCCGGAGGCGCCTTCCCGGAAAAGGTGACCGCGTTCCGGGAGGGGATGGCGGTGCACGGGCGCTACCGGCAGCCCTGCCCGGTGTGCGGCGCGCCGGTGCAGCGCATCGTGCACGCCGACAACGAGACCAACTACTGTCCGGTGTGCCAGACCGGCGGAAAGCTGCTCGCCGACCGGTCGCTCTCCCGCCTGCTCAAGCAGGACTGGCCACGCACGCTCGAGGAGGCGGAGGAGACGCGCGCCGCCACCCGGGCGCGGATGGCCGCGACCCCCTCGCTGCGCTGAGCCGGCCGTTCGCTGCGGCCGGCCGCGCGCCCGGCCTCGACCCAGGCAATCATCCGGAATCCCGGGCGTATCCAGGATCCGAGGGGCCCAAGGCCATGGCACTGCTCCGTCAGCTCCGCACCCTGTTTCAAGGCTTCCGCGTGGACCTCGTCGAGGGGGGGAAGATCGCCCTCTTCAGCCTTCGCGCCCACCGGCTCCGGACCCTGCTCACCACCCTGGGCATCGGCATCGGTGTCTGCACGCTGCTGGCCATCGTCGGCATCATCCAGGGGCTGAACGCGTCCTTCGCCCGGCAGCTGGCGCAAATCGGCTCCAACTCCATGTACATCTCCAAGTTCCCCTGGGTGATGCGGGGCGAGTGGTGGGAGTACCGGAACCGCCGCGACCTCTCCATCCACCTCGTCGAGACGCTGCGGGAGCAGGTACCGGAGCTGAGCGCGGTGGCGCCGATCACCAACCAGAACGTGGACGTCTTCGCCAACGGCGAGCAGCTTGCGTCGGTCGGGCTGTCCGGGACCACCGCCGAGTACACGCAGGTCAGCGGCTACGAGGTCGCCGACGGCCGCTTCCTCACCGACGGCGACAACGACAACTCGAGCAACGTGGTCGTGCTCGGGGCGGACGTGGCCAAGGGCCTGTTCCCCGGGGGACAGGCGGTGGGTCACGGGGTGCGGATCAACAACCACCCCTTCCGGGTGGTGGGCGTCCTCAACCGCCGGGGGAAGATCCTCGGAGAGAACCAGGACCTCCGGGCGATGGTGCCCATCCGGACCTACCTCACCACCTTCGGCAAGAAGCGGCCCCTGAGCATCTCCGCGGCGGTGGCCGAGGGCGAGGACATGCTCCGGGCTGTGGACAAGGTGCAGATCGCCCTGCGGCGCGCCCGGGGGCTCCCGCCCCAGAAGCCGGACGACTTCAGCATCAACCGTCCGGAGATGCTGGCCAACACCTACGCCCAGCTCACCGGGGCGCTCTACGGGGTGGCCACCGGCATCGGTCTCATCACCCTGCTCGTCGGCGGCATCGGGATCATGAACGTCATGCTCGTCTCGGTCCGGGAGCGGACGCGCGAGATCGGCGTCCGGCGCGCCCTGGGTGCCCGTCGCCGGACGATCATCACCCAGTTCCTCCTCGAGGCGGCCACGGTGTCGGCCATCGGCGGCGCCCTGGGGACCCTGGTGGGCCTCGGCCTGGCCAAGGTCATCTCCCTGGTGACCCCGCTCGCCGCCGCCATCCAGCCCCTGACCATCCTCGCTGGCATCGGCTTTGCCGCCGGGGTGGGGCTCCTGTTCGGCATCTGGCCGGCGGCCCGGGCGGCCCAGCTCGATCCGGTGGAGGCCTTGCGCACCGAGTGAGGGTCGGCCACGCTCCGGCGGGCCGATGACCGACTTCGAGGGCCTCCTCCCCGAGGGCGACGACCTCCGGCTGGTGGCGCACGTCCACCCGCCGGAGTGGAAGAACCCGAGCCCTCCGCGCCGGTACGACCTGGTGGTCATCGGCGGCGGGACGGCAGGCCTCGTCTCGGCCATCGGCGCTGCAGGCCTGGGAGCGAAGGTGGCGCTCTGCGAGCGGGGGCTGCTCGGCGGCGACTGCCTGGTCTACGGCTGCGTTCCGAGCAAGGCCCTCCTCCGGAGCGCACACCTGGCCCACGAGGTCCAGGAGGCAGCGGCCTTCGGCATCGAGACCGGCGACGTGGAGGTGGACTTCGCCGCGGTGCTGGAGCGGGTGCGCCGCCTGCGGGCGGACATCGCCCCGCATGATTCCGCGGCCCGGGCCCGGGGCGCCGGCGTCGACGTGCATCTCGGCGAGGCGCGCTTCGTCGGCCGGGACACGGTGGAGTGCGCGGGACAGCGGCTTCGCTTCCGCCGGGCGGTCATCGCCACCGGCGGACGCCCGCGCCTGCTCGACGTGCCCGGCCTGTCGGACGCCGGGTACCTGACCCATGCCACCGTCTTCGGGCTCACCCGGGCGCCGCGCCGCCTGGCCGTGGTGGGCGGAGGCCCGATGGGCTGCGAGCTGGGGCAGGCGATGGCCCGGCTCGGCATCGAGGTGACGCTCCTCAGCGACGGCAAGCGGCTCCTGCCCCGCGACGATCCCGAGGCGGGCGACGTGCTGGGGCGAGTCCTCTCCCGCGAGCTCGAGCTCTGGCTCGGCACCCGGCTGGTCCGGGTGGAACGCCGGGCCGGCGCCAAGGTGCTCCACGGGGACCGGCAGGGCGAGCCGGTGCAGGCCGAGGTCGACGAGGTCCTCCTCGCCACCGGCCGCGTCCCGGCGCTGGAGGGTCTCGCGCTCGAGGCGGCCGGCGTCCGCCTCAAGGACGGGCATCCGGAGGTCGACGATCACCTGTGCACCACCAACCCCCGGATCTACGCCGCCGGCGACGCGGCCGGGTCCTGGGCCTTCACCCACGCCGCCGACGCCATGGCCCGGCTGGTGCTCCAGAACGCCCTCTTCTTCGGCAAGAAGCGCGCCTCGACGCTGCACGTTCCCTGGTGCACCTACACCGAGCCGGAGGTGGCCCACGTCGGGCTCGGGGCCGAGGAGGCCTACGCGGCCGGTCCGCGGGTCCTCACCCTCACCGCTCCCATGGACGAGAACGACCGCGCCATCGTCGACGAGCAGACGGAGGGCTTCGCCCGGGTCCATGCCGACGCGCGCACCGGGAAGCTGCTCGGGGCGACGCTCGTCTCCCGGCACGCCGGGGAGAGCATCGGCGAGGCGGCGGTCGCGGTGCGGAACGGGTTGCGGCTGGGTGCCCTGGCCGACACCATCCATCCCTACCCGACGCAGGCCGAGGCCTGGCGCAAGCTCGGCGACCAGTGGAACGCGCGGCGGCTCACCCCGGTGGCGCGCACGGTGCTCAAGACCGTCCTCGGCGTGCAGCGCTGAATGGCCACGCCGGTCCCGGCGTACGTCTTTGCCAAGGCGCCGGGAAGGGGCGGGGTCAAGACGCGCCTGGAGCCGGCCGTCGGCGCGGACGGCGCAGCCCGGCTGGCGGCCGCGCTCCTCGAGGATACGCTCGAGTCGCTGCTCGACGCGGGGCGGACGGCTCCGGTGCTGGCCGTCGACGACGTCGCTGCGTTCCGCGGGCGCGGCGTCCCGGTCGTCGCGCAGGGCGAGGGGGACCTCGGGCAGCGGCTGGAGAGGGTGCTCGGCGGGGCGCTGGAGCGAGCCCCCCGGGCGCTGGCGGTGGGGAGCGACAGCCCGGGGTTGCCGGCGCCGCTCATCGAGGAGGCGCTGGCTGCCCTCGAGCGCACCGACGCCGTGCTCGGACCGGCGGACGATGGGGGCTTCACCCTCCTCGGGCTGCGGCGCTGTCCGCCCGGGCTCCTCGGCGCGATCCCCTGGAGCCGCGCCGACACCCTGCGGGCCACCGTCGCCCGCCTGCGTACGGCCGGGCTCTCCGTGGCCACCACCCGCGCCTGGTTCGACGTCGACCGGCCGGCGGACCTGGCCCGTCTCCGCGTCGAGCTCGCCGAGGGCACCGTCCAGGCCCGGCACACGGAGGAGGTGCTGGCCGGGCTGCCCCGGCGGCCGTGGCTGTCGGTGGTGATGCCCGTCCTCGACGAGGCGAAGCGCATCGGGCCCGCCCTCGGTCGCCTGGTCGGGCTCCCGGGCGTGGACGAGGTGCTCGTCGTCGACGGGGGCAGCCGCGATGCGACCCGGCCCCTGGTGGCCGGGACGGACGGCGTCCGGCTCCTGGACTCCCCGTCCGGGCGCTCCCGGCAGATGAATGCCGGAGCCGCCGTGGCCTCCGGCGAGGTGCTGCTCTTTCTCCACGCCGACGTGACGCTGCCCCCCGATGCCGTGCGCCACCTGGCGCGCGCCTTCGTCCATCCCGACGTGGTGATGGCGGCCTTCCGGACCCGCACCATCGACGAGGACGGCCGGAGCTGGGCCGGCGTGCTGCTCCCGGTGGCGGACCTCCGCTCCCGCTGGACCCGCCTGCCGTATGGCGACCAGGCGGTGAGCGTCCGGCGGAGCGCCTTCGAGGCGGTGGGCGGCTTCCCCGACCAGCCGCTCCTCGAGGACCTGGAGCTCGCCCGGAGGCTCGCCGGGGTGGGCGGGATGGTGCGGCTCCGGGCACGGGTGACCGTCTCCGGCCGGCGCTTCGTGCGCCGTCCGGTCCGGACGCTCCTCTGCTGGAACAGCTTCCCCCTGCTCTACCGGCTGGGAGTCGATTCCCGGGCGCTGGAGAAGCTCTACGGATCCGTGCGCTGAGCGGCGCGGCGGAGCCCGTCCAGGAAGCCGCGGTCCAGGTGGTCCTTCCAGGCGCGAACCCAGCGCCCGCGCGCGACGAGGCGGCCCCGGGAGAGCAGCGCCGTGCCGTCGCCGAAGTTGACCAACGCCAGCGCGTGCCCCTGGGGCCGGTAGGGGCGGAGCGGAGCGTCGCGCAGCCGGGCCTCGAGATTGTGGGCGAGGACCGGGCCTTCCCGGACGGAGTAGACGCCCGACTTGGGCACCGGCGCCGGCAGGTCCGCGCAGTCTCCGGCGGCGAAGATGTCCGGGTGGGAGGTGCTGCCGAGCGAGGGGCCGACGCGCACGGCTCCGCTCGGTCCGAGCTCGAGGCCGCTCGCGGCGAGGAGCGGGTGGGGCGCCGGGCCGGTGGCCCAGAGCACGGTGCGCGCCGGAAGGCGGCGGCCGTCGGAGAGGGTCACCTCCTCGGCGGTGACCCGGACGGCCCGCCCCTGGACCGGCTGCACGCCGCGGTCGGCCAGGGCGCGCTTCACCGCGCGAACCAGCGGCGGCGGGGCGCCTTGGGGGATCTCTTCCGTCTCCGACACCAGCGATACGCGGTCGCACGCCGCGCGCAGGCACAGGGCGAGCTCGACGCCGCCGAGCCCGCCTCCGACGACCACGGCCGGGCCCGGGGATGCCTGGAAGTGCTCGGCCCGCGCGGCGAGCAGGCGGACGTTGGAGGCATGCTCGCGCACGCCGGGGAAATCCAGGCCCCTCAGGCCCGAGCCGATGCCGAGCGAGAGCACGTCCGCCTCGACGAGCTCCCCGCCGGCGAGCCGCACCGACCGCGACGGCGCCTCGATGCCCACCGCTCCCTCGGGGTGGAGGGCCGCCCGTGCCGCCAGCGCCAGCGGCCGGAGCTCGACGGTCAGGTCGGCCCGGGTGAGCTCGCCGGCGACCCAGCCGGGAAGCATCCCGGTGTACACGGCCTGCTCGCCCCGGGTCACCCAGTGCAGCTCCACGCCCGGCAGGGGTCTCCGCGCGAACCGGGCCAGCGCCACCAGGTGCGCGTGAGCGGAACCGACCAGCACCAGGCGCCGCAGCAGTCAGCTCTCCAGGGCGCGTCCGAGGAGGAGCCGGAGACGGCTGCGGACGTCGTCCGGAATGCGCGTCCGGTCCGTCCAGATGGCCTGGTCGAGCGCCGCCTGGCAGTGGCAGGGCGCCGCCCCCAGCGTCCGGATCGCCGGGACGGCGCGGCGGATGAGGGCCAGGGCGGCGGCGGTGGCCGCCTGCAGATTGCCGACGATCTCGCGGAGCAGCGCGTGCTTGTCCAGGTCATCGGGCGTGGGACGCCAGCAGTCGTAGTCCGTGGGCAGGCAGACCGCCGCGTAGCAGAGCTCCGCCTCGCGGGCGAGCTTGGCCTCGGGCAGGAGCGTCATGCCGATGAGGTCGGCCCCCCACGACCGGTGCAGCTCGCTCTCCGCGCGGGTGGAGAACTGGGGGCCCTCCATGCAGACGTAGGTCCCGCGTGGATGGACCTTGACCTCCGAGGGAAGGCCGAGGAGCACGGAGCGCAGCGTCGGGCAGAAGGGCACGGCGAACTCGACGTGGACGGAGATGTCCTCGAAGAAGGTGCTCGGCCTCCGGTAGGTCCGGTCGATGACCTGGTCCGGGATGAGCAGCTCGCGCGGGCGGACGTCCTCGTGGAGCGACCCGGCGGCGGCGCTGGCCAGGACGTGGGTCACTCCCAGCGTCTTGAGGGCGTAGATGTTCGCCCGGCTGGGCACGCGGGTGGGGTTGAGGACATGGCCCTCCCCGTGCCGGGCGAGCAGAGCCACCCGGACGCCCTCCAGCTCGGTGACCAGGAGCGGGCCGGAGGGCGCGCCGAAGGGCGTGTCCACCCGGGTGGGGGTTCCGCCCAGGGCGCCCAGCGCCTGACCCAGTCCGCTGCCGCCGATGATGCCGAGCATGGGTTCGCCCATGCCGCTACGCTACCGGCCGGGGAAGCCGGTGGGAACGGACAAGAAGGCCAGGAGGTGAGCGGTGAGCGGAACCGGGAGGGGAGAGCAGATCGCCCTCGAGGACCTGGCGCCCGGACAGCGCAGGTCCTTCGGCCCGCGCGTCCTGACCCGGGAAGAGATCATCGCCTTCGCCCGGGACTGGGACCCGCAGCCGTTCCACCTCGACGAGGAGGCGGCGGCGCGTTCTCCGTTCGGCGGGCTCATCGCCAGCGGCTGGCAGACGGCGGCGCTGTGCATGCGCCTCGTGGTCGACGGGCTTCTCGCCGGCTCGACCAGCATGGGCAGCCCGGGGCTGGACGAGCTCCGGTGGCTGAAGCCGGTTCGCCCGGGCGATGCCATCACCGTGGAGCTGACCATCCTCGAGGTGACGCCGTCCCGGAGCAAGCCGGACCGGGGCACCGCCCGCATCAGCTACGTCTGCACCAACCAGAAGGGCGAGACGGTGATGACGATGATTGCCCGGAGCATGTTCCTCCGCCGGGGAGCGGCCGCACGGTGAGTCGGGCACCGTCGACGCGTCGGGTCAGCCGGCGAGCCGCCGGACGATGGCCCCGGCCAGGCGCTCGGCGGAGACCGGAGCGCTTCCCTCGGCCTTGTTGTTGATGGTCACGTAGACGCTGCGGCCCTCGCCGAGCGCCTCGGTGGAGAGCCGGGCGATGTCCTCGCGCGTCCCCGGGTCCTCGTGGAGGAGCCGGTCGAACGGGGCGTAGAGCTCGCGCGCCTTCTCGTAGCCGAGGCCGGGATGGAGCATCCAGCGCACCACCAGCGCGCGCGCACGCCCCGCTCCGGTGCGGCGCGCCTGCTCCGGGACGCTCGGCATCGGCCCCCAGGCGGCGAGCACCGGGACGGCGCCCACCGAGGCC
>DASPUU010000308.1:0-45653 GCA_035622755.1 Myxococcaceae bacterium | reverse complement strand
TGGGCGGCCTCCCGGCGCTCCTCGGCCGCGGCCCGCCGCTCCTCGGCCGCCGAATCGGCATCGTCACTGGTCTCGTCCTCGTCGTCGTCCGAGCCGGACGAGGCAGAGGATGACGACGACGACGAGGATGACGACGAGGATGACCTGGCCACCGGCGGAACGGGCGGGACGGGGGGAACCGGGGGAACGGGAGGCACCGGGGGGATGAGGGCCTGCGGACCCGTCCAGTCGTGCTTCTGGAGCCGCGCCATCTCCGCCAGCTTCTCCGTCCCGGTCGGCGGGCGGAGGGTGAACACCGATCCGTGCTGCTCGAGCGTCAGGTTGTAGGCGGAGGCCAGGGTGGACAGCGCCTCCTGGGCGGGAACGTTCTCGAAGTGGAACTCTCCCTCCTCGTCGAGGCCGCCCCGGACCACCACGCTGAGCTTGGCGTCATCGGCGATGCGCTTCACCGCCTCGCGCAGCGGACCGCGGTAGTTGAGGCTGATGCGGCGCTGCGCCTCGGGCGCCTTCGTCGTTCCGGAGGGGGTGGGCCCGGCGACGGCGGGAGAGGCGACGGCGAGCGCCAGCACAGCGACGGCGGCGGAGCGCCAGCTCATGGAATGACCTCGATTTCCACGGCTCGCGGAGGCGCCAGCCGCCGCAGCCCGACCAGGGCGACGAGCAACATGGCGGAGAGGGAGACGGCCAGCGGGACGGCGGTGGTGGACCAGGCGGCGTGCACGGCGTTGCCCAGACCGGAGAGGGCGCTGGTCCAGGAGACGAGGGCGCGCACCGCCGAGGCGCCGAGCAGACCGATCGGCCCGCGGGTGGCGACGAAGCTCAGCACCGCCGCCATGAGCGTGGCCGCCAGAATCGGCAGCCCGACGCGCATCTCGGCTCGGACCGGCATCGGCTCGGCGGCCACCCGATCCATCACCCGGGCCACCAGGTCCACCGGCGGCAGCGGGTCCGACAGCCGGAGGAGATCCTTCTCCAGCTGGCGGTGCTCCTCGAGGAGCCGGGCGCAGGCCGGGCAGGTCCGCGCGTGCTCCAGCGCGTCGCCCGAGCCGCGGGCCTGATCGAAGAGCAGCACCTCGAGATCGGGGCAGTCCATCACGCCGCCTCCTCGGGCTGCGCGGTCATCCGCCGGCGCAGCTTCTCACGGGCGCGAAACAGGCGCGCCATGATCGTTCCCGGCGCAACTCCCATCACCGCCGCGATCTCCTTGGTGGTCCGCCTCTGCACGTAATAGAGGCCGAGCACCTCCCGGTCCTCGACGGACAGGGTGGCCAGGGCCGACTCGAGCGAGCGGCGCTCCTCGGCCACGATGACCCCCTCCTCCTGGTTGGCCTCCCCGGAGGGCAGGGCCTCGTGCAGGTCGTCGACGTTCTCGGTGAGCATCCGCGTGCGCCGGCGGAGGAGGTCGAGGCACAGGTTCCGGGCGATGGCCAGGACCCAGAGGTCGAACGGCTTGCCGTCGTCGTAGCGGTGGAGGTTCTGGTAGGCGCGCAGGAATGCCTCCTGGGCGACCTCCGCGGCCTCGGCCTCGGTCCGGAGCAACCGCAGGCACAGGCCGTACACCGGCCGCTGCACCCCTCTCACCAGCGCCTCGAAGGCGGAGCGATCTCCACGCCGGGCCGCCTGCACCTCGGCCCGAAACGGCAGGGGGGGAGTTCGCTCGGCCAGCATGACGCCCAGCGCCACCGGGGGGGCAGGGAGCGAAAGCGACGAGAGTCCGTTCACGAACTCTCTTACGTGCCCCCGCCGGGGCCATTGCCCTCCTCGGACAGCCAGGCAGGCTGGCCGTTGAAGTGTCCTGATTCCGAGCTCTTAGCATGGCTTCACGACACCCGATCCCTAGGGATGGGCGGGGCGCCGACGCCCCTGGAATCGCGCCGGTCGGCGCGGGACCGGCCGCCCTGGGGAGGGCTTCGGGGGCGGGTGCTCGGCTCCCGGCCCCTCCCGGTGGAACAGCCGCTTGACGACCAGGGTCGCGTAGCTCCCCGGGGGGAGGGTGAAGGCGACGTTGAGCTTCTGGAGGCCCCGGTTGAGCTCGTCGGGCGAGACCCGGCCCAGCACCAGCTTCTGGGGCTGGACGAGCACCGGGCGTTCCTCGTGCCTGAAGTAGAGGAGCTGGGGCGCCGCCGGGACCCGGAGCCTCTCCAGGGTGAGCTTCTCCTTGCCCAGGACCCAGCCCACCGCCTCGGCGATGCGCGGATCTTCGATGCGTGTGTCCGGGGCGAGGAGGGGAAAGGTGGCCCGGCGCAGCCAGGCCAGCGTCTCCGGGTCGGCATCGCGGTGAAAGAGCAGCGTTCCGGCCTGGTAGCGCATGGGGAAGAGCGCGCTCCGGGGCAGCACGAGCTGGAGCAAGCGGCGCACGCCCTCGTTCCAGAGCCAGCTCTGGTAGGTGAAGAGCATGAGCGCCCGGTAGTCGGCGTCGATCTGCAGGAAGGCCCGCACCCAGTCGCCGGGGCGCTCGCGGAGGCTCCGGAGCAGCCGGTCGTAGCGGCGGCCGGCCTCCAGCGGGCAGCGCCGCCCGAACTCCCCCCAGTGCCTCCGCCAGAACTCCTTGACCCGTGCATCGTCGGTGCGATCCAGCGGCGAGGGCCGGGCGAGGTAATTCTTCAGCGCGGCTTCGAAGTCGCCCCGCAGCAGATCCTTGGCGATGTACCCCTGCCCGTGCTTGAGCGATCCGAACCGCTGGCTGTCGAAGTAGTTCACCACCCCGAGGCGATTCACCTCCGCGGCGGCCAGGGGCAGCTGTGCCAGGTCCTCCGGGGCCAGGGCCCGGACGGTGACCGAGAACCGGTTGGAGGTCGTGTTGCGGGCGCTGAGCGGACGAGCGGTGCGCCCCAGCGGCTTGAGGCGCAGGTCCGGGTCCTGCATCTCCACCTCCTGGCCGTCGACGGCGATGAGCTGCTCGGTGCGTCCTTGCTTGTCCTTCAGGCCGCAGTAGGAGATCGAGCCCGGCCGGAGGCCGTGTCGCTGGCGGATCCGCTCCAGGGCCTCGAAGGTGGACAGCTTCTGCTTGTCCAGGAGGTAGACGCGGTATCGCCCGGCCGGGTCGGCGTCGAACCGGTACGACTCCACCACGCTGAAGTCCTCGGGCCGTTGTTTCAGTCGCATGGCGGTCAGCCCGGGCTTGTACCACCCCGGGCGACGGCGGCCCCGGCCCCGCGTTTGCGGCCCAGGGGCCCTCTGCTAACCTCTCCCCCGGCACGGCCCCGAGAGGGCCGCTCTCCGTCCCGAAGCAGAAGATGCCCACGGCTTGCCCTCGCTGCCGAACGCCGCTCTCCCACCCCTGGCCTGCCGCCTGCCCCTCGTGTGGCGAGCCACTGGCCCCGCTTCCGTCGGTGCGCACCAGCCCGCGGACGGCCTACCTGACCGGACGGCTCCTGGACGGAAAGGTGAGCGAGTTTCCGCTCACCGGGCGGACCACGCTCGGCCGGCACCCGGCGAACACGCTGCGCCTGGCCGACCGCGAGGTCTCCAAGGAGCACGCGGTCATCGAGCGGGCCGGGAACACCTACCTGGTCAAGGACCTCGGCTCGTCGAACGGCACCTACGTCAACGGCCGGCGGATCCGCGAGCACCGCCTCAAGGACGGGGACGAGATCACCCTCGGCAACTCCCGGCTCACCTTCCGTTCCGGGGACCTGCTCACCAGCACCGGGAGCCCCGGCGTGACGGTGCTCGCCTCGGCCCAGGCGGCCGCTCCGGCCTTCCTGGCGCAGATCGATCAGCCGGTGGGGGACGACGAGTTTCGTCCGGCGGACCAGCTCAACGACGCCAACGCGCTCCGGGCGGACTACGAGAAGCTGCGGCTGGCCCACGAGTTCCACCGCCAGGTGGGGCTGGAGCGGGACCAGAAGAGCCTCCTGGACAAGATCCTCCGCGCCAGCTTCGAGCTGCTCGCCGCCGACCACGGCGTCCTCTTCCTGGTCGACGCCAAGGGCGAGCTGGCGGCGGAGGCGGTCCGCCACCGGAAGGAGCAGGAGGAGGAGGTCGTCGTCTCGGACACCGTGCTCAAGCGCGTCCTGGAGACGCGCCAGGCGGTGCTCACCGCCGACGCCGTCCTCGACTCGCGGTTCTCGGGAAGCGAGAGCATCGTCGCCCAGGGAATTCGCAGCGCCATGGCCGTGCCCCTCCTCGCCAAGGGAGAGCTGAAAGGGGTCCTCTTCCTCGACACCCGCGAGCGGACCAACGCCTTCAGCGAGAAGGATCTCAAGATCCTTTCCGGCATCGCCAGCCAGGCGGCCATCGCCCTGGAGAATGCCGAGCTGGCACGGAAGATCGAGACCGAGGCGGTCACCCGCGCCGAGCTGTCCCGGTTCCTCTCCCCGGCAGTGGCCGACCTGGTGGTCCGGGGCCAGGTGGAGCTGCTCCGGCAGGGCCGGGAAGCCGAGGTCAGCGTGCTCTTCGCCGACATCCGGGGCTTCACCACCATGGCCGAGGGTGAGAGCCCGCAGGAGACGGTCTCCATGCTCAACGCATTCTTCACCGCGATGGCCGACGTCGTCTTCCGGCACGAGGGGAACCTGGACAAGTTCATCGGCGACTGCGTGATGGCGGTCTGGGGTCCGCCCTCGCCTCACGCGGACGATCCGGCCCGGGCGCTCCGGGCCGCCCTGGAGATGCAGGCACAGGTCGAGGCGCTCAACGAGATGCGCGAAGCCCACGGCCAAGCGCCGATCCAGGTGGGCATCGGCGTCAACACCGGCATGGCGGTGGTCGGCTACATGGGCTCCGCCGACCGTCACGAGTTCACCGCCATCGGCGATTCGGTGAACATCGCCTCGCGGCTGTGCAGCATCGCCAAGGGCGGTGAGGTCCTGGCCGCCGACACCACCATCGCCAAGGCCGGCAAGGGGTTCCGCGCCGAGGCGCTGGCGGCGCAGGCGGTGAAGGGCAAGGAGAAGGCCGTCCAGACCTACCGGGTGAAGGGCGTCCAGGAGACGACCTCCACCGGCGCCACCGGGTGACCGGTCGCCCACGCTGTGGGTGCAGGTGCGCCGGGTTGACGTCCGCGACCGGCGGCGCGGTGATCTCGTCCGAGGAGCGTGGCGGTGGAGCAGTTCGAGACAGGTGACCCGGGAAAGGCCGAGCCGGCGCTCGGGGACCCGGGTGAGTTCATCGACGTCTGGATCCAGGGGCAGCTCGCCGGCTGCCTGTGCGTGCTCGGAGTGGCCGGCCTGCTGCTCTGGCTCCTCCGGCTCGCCCACTGACGCCGGGGGGGCCGGCGGCTACCTCTTGGGGAGGAACCGCCGAACGCGGATCTTCCCGAACTTGTTCCCGAACAGGTACCAGGTGAAGGCGGCGCCGAAGAGCGCGGCGGCCGCGGCGACGGCCAGGATCCCGAGCACCGGGAGCCCGCGGATGTTCCACGGGACCTGGGCGAAGGAGAGGAAGGCTCCGACGATGAACCCGCACGCGCACAGTCCGAGGAATCCGATGACCGCCACGCTCCTGAGGCTCTGGTGGATCCGGGCCAGCTCCGGGCTCTTCACCGAGACGCCAAAGCGACCGGTCTCGAGGTCGAGGAGGATCTGGGAGAGCTGCATCGGCAGCTCGCTGGCCAGTCCCTGGAAGCGGAGCAGGGTGCGCATCAGCCCGCCGCGGAGCTGGGCCGGGTCGTACCGGCCGGCGAGGAGCTGCTTGGCATAGGGCAGGGACACGGCCAGGATGTCCAGGTCCGGCGCCAGCTGGCGGAGCAGCCCCTCCACCGCCACCGCTGCCCGCGACAGGAGCGCGTATTCGCGCGGGATGCGGATCCGGTACTTGACCGCCAGGTCGAGCAGGTCCACCAGCAGATGGCGAGCGTCGACCTCGCCGAGCGTTCGCGCGCTGGGAAGGTGTGTCTGGAGCAGCGTCTCCACGTCGGCGCGGAAGCCCTGGAGGTTGGCGCGCGCATCCGGGGCGCCCATCCGGTAGAGCAGACGGGCCACGGAATCGGCGTCCTGGAGCGCCACCGCCACGCTGAGCAGCACCAGCGTCTCCTGCATCGCCCGGGTGAGGCGGCCGACCAGACCGAAGTCGAGCAGCCCCACCACGTCCCCGGCGAGGAGGAGGAAGTTGCCGGGGTGCGGATCCCCGTGGAACAGCCCGTCGACGAACAGCTGCTGGAAGCTGCTGTCGATGACCACCCGCGCCAGGGCCTGCCGCCGCTCCGGCGAGAGGTCCGCCTGGACCAGCTTCACTCCCTCCAGGAACTCGAGGGTGAGCACGGTGGAGCTGCTCAGCTCGTCGAAGACCCGGGGGATGCGGATCGCCGGCCGCTGGGCGTGGGTGGCGGCGAAGGCCCGGACGTTGGCCGCCTCGTGGACGAAGTCCAGCTCTTCGTGGATGGCGCGGTCGAACTCCTCCACGATGCCCACCGGCGAGTAAATGCCCGTCTCCTCGACGGTCGCCTCGAGGAGCCGGGCGATGGCGTGGAGCACCGCCAGGTCGGCGTTCACCTGCGCGGTGATGCCCGGCCGCTGCACCTTGATCACCACCTCGTCGCCGCCGGCGCGGATCCGGGCGCGGTGCACCTGGGCAATGCTCGCCGCGGCCAGCGGGGTCGGCTCGATGGACTGGAACAGGTCGTCCACCGGCTGTCCGAGGGCGGCCTCGATCTGGGAGCGCACCTGGTCCACCGGGATGGGGGCGGCCGCGTCCTGGAGGAGGCGCAGCTCGGCGATGAACTCGGCCGGAAGGAGGTCCGCCCGGGTGGAGAGGATCTGACCGAGCTTGACGAAGGTGGGACCGAGCTCGTCCAGCATTCGCCGGAACCGCCGGGCGGTGGACTCGCGCTGGCTGTCGGCGGCCGGCTCGACCGGTGCCGCCGGGCGGCCGAAGCGGCGAAAGAACCCTCCGCGTTCGAGGAAGTCGGCGAAGCCGAAGCGGGCCGCGGTGGTGGCGATCTGGCGCAGGCGGTTGAGCTCGGCCAGCTTCACCGGACGCCCCCCGGCGCCCGGGCCGAGGCGTTCAACCGGATGTAGTCGAGCACGTAGGGCGGCTCGTCCCGGCCGGCGGCGTCGGTGAGGAGCTCGGTGAAGCGGCGCGCCCGCTCGGGCTCCAGCCGGGCCAGGAACGGTCGCAGCACCACGTGACTGGTGAAGTCGGCGAACGCCGCGGCCGAGGGGTAGTGGGTGGGCCGGGGCTCGAGCCAGGCGCGGACCTCGACCAGGCCGGTCGCCGCCAGCCGCCCGGCGGTGACCTCGGCGTCGGCGAGGCACCAGGGGTCGGTCCACCCGAGGAAGGCGTCGCGGAACTCGGGCGTGGCGGCGAGGCCGAGCGCCCGGCTGTGAAAGCGGTGCAGATTCCCCGCCCCGCCGCACTGAAGCTCGAGCTGGCCCCCGGGCCGGAGCGCGTCCCGGAAGGCCCGGAAGAGGGCAGGGTGATCGAGCACCCAGTGCAGCGTCGCCGTGCTGACGATGGCGTCCACTGCACCGGGCAGCGGGAGATCCGGGAGGGTGGCCTGGATGAGCTCCACCTTCGAGCCGAACCGCGCCAGCTCGCGTCGCGCCACGGCGAGCATCTGCGGCGAGCTGTCCAGCGCCAGCACGCGCCCGCGGTCCAGTCGCGCGGCCAGGACGGCGGTCAGCTTCCCCGGGCCGCAGCCCGCGTCGAGCACCGTCTCGTCCCCCCGGAGCCGCAGGCGGTCCAGCACCTCGAGGCCCCAGGCGGTCTGCGGAGCGGACACCCGGTGGTAGGCGGAGGCGTTCCAGTCGGCGTCGCGGGCGCTCACGGCGAGAACCACTGCTACCACGCCCGGTCGGCCGGGGGCGATGGACAGCGCCGGCGCTGTCAGCGTCGTCTGCTAGCCCCGAGGACGTCGAGCCCGTGCGCTCGGCGCCAGGGAGGTCCCGGAGGCGTGTCAGACGGAGCGGCCGTGCCGCTGGAGGACACCCCGTCGCCAGGGGGCGCGGGCGAGGCCGCCACGCCGATGATGCGGCAGTACCTGGAGATGAAGGCCCGGGCGCCGGACGCCTTTCTCTTCTTCCGCCTCGGCGACTTCTACGAGCTCTTCTTCGAGGACGCGGTCCGCGCCGCGGAGATCCTCCAGATCACCCTCACCGCCCGGAGCAAGGGCGCGGAGCGGGTGCCGATGTGCGGCGTTCCCTTCCACGCCGCCCGGCGCCACGTGGCCCGGCTCCTCGAGGCCGGCCACAAGGTGGCCATCTGCGAGCAGGTCGAGGCGCCGGGCACCTCACCCGGCCTGGTCCGGCGCGAGGTGATCCGCGTCGTCACCCCGGGAATGGTGCTCGACGAGGAGGTCCTCGACGCCGCGGCCCCGTCCTGGCTGGCGGCGGTCACCGCCGAGAAGGGGCGCTGGGGTGCGGCCCTGCTCGATGCCTCCACCGGGGCGTTCCGAGCGGCCGAGGGGGAGGCGTGGCATGCGCTGTTGGAGTGGCTCGCGCTGGCCGCTCCGCGGGAGCTCCTCGTCGCCGAGGGGGCCCCGGACGAGCTGGCGGAGAGGCTCGGCCGGGGATTGCCGGGTGTCCCCCTCTCCACCGTGCCGGCGGACTCCTTCCACCCGGCGCGGTCGGCGGCGTTCCTCAAGGCGCACTTCCAGGTGGCGTCGCTGGACGGATTCGGGCTCGCCACGGCCGGCCGCGCCACCTCGGCGGCGGGGGCGGCCCTGCGGTACCTCCGCGACACGCAGAGGAGCGAGGCGCCGCACGTCATCTCCCTGCGCCTCGAGCCACTCGGCTCGGCGCTGGTCCTGGATGCGGTGACCCGGGCGAATCTCGAGATCACCCGGACCATCCGCGACGGGAGCCGGCGTGGCTCGCTCCTCGGGATCCTGGACCGCACCGTGACCCCGCTCGGCGCGCGCAGGCTGGCCGGCTTCCTCCTCGCGCCCCTGCGGCACATCCCCGACATCGAGGCACGGCTCGACGCGGTGGAGGAGCTGTCCGCTCGCAGCGTCTGGCGAGAGCAGTGGACGGCCCTCCTCCGGCAGGTCTCGGATGTGGAGCGCCTGTGCGGTCGGCTGGCGATGGGCGTGGGGACGGCTCGCGACCTGGCGGCGCTCGCCCGATCCCTGGGAGCGCTTCCCGACCTCGGCGCGGCCCTCGCCTCCTGCCGATCGAGCCTGTGGCGGGCGCTGGCCGGGCCGCTGGGCAGCCACCGGGAGCTCCAGGCGCTGCTCGCCCGAGCGGTGGTCGACGAGCCTCCGGCCACCCTCGACGAGGGGGGGCTCTTCCGCCCCGGCTACTCGGAGGAGCTCGACCGGCTGGTGGCTCTCAGCACCGACGGCAAGAGCACCCTCGCCCAGGTCGAGCTGCGCGAGCGCGAACGCACCGGGATCCAGAGCCTCAAGGTCCGCTACAACCGGGTCTTCGGCTACTTCCTCGAGGTGACCCGGGCGAACCTTCACCTCGTCCCCAAGCACTGGGAGCGCCGGCAGACGATGGTCGGGGCCGAGCGCTACGTCACCCCGGAGCTCAAGACCTGGGAGGAGCAGGTCCTCACTGCCGAGGAGCGCCGCTGCGCCCTGGAGCGCCGGCTCTTCGACGAGCTGCGGATGCGCATCCTCCGGGACCTGGCGGCTCTGCAGGCCACCGCCGATGCCGTGGGCACCGTGGACGCCCTCCTGTCCTTCGCGCGGTGCGCGGCCGAGTACGGCTATGCCCGTCCCGAGCTGGACCGCTCCGGGACGCTCGAGGTGAAGGCCGGGCGGCACCCGGTGGTCGAACGGGCGCTGCGGTCAGAGCCCTTCGTTCCCAACGACCTCCGCCTGGCGCGGGACTCGGCCCAGGTGCTCATCCTCACCGGGCCGAACATGGCCGGGAAGAGCACGCTCATGCGGCAGGTGGCGCTGATCACCCTGCTCGCGCAGGCGGGCAGCTTCGTCCCGGCCCGGCGGGCGCGCATCGGGGTGGTGGACCGCATCTTCACCCGTGTCGGCGCCTCGGACAGCGTCTCTTCCGGGCAGAGCACCTTCATGGTGGAGATGGCGGAGACGGCGGCCATCCTCCACCACGCCACGCCGGACAGCCTGGTGGTGCTGGACGAGATCGGCCGCGGGACGTCGACCTACGACGGGCTCTCCATCGCCTGGGCGGTGGCCGAGCATCTGCACGACCGCGTCGGTTGCCGAACGCTGTTCGCCACGCACTACCACGAGCTCACCGACCTGGCCCTGGAGAAGCCTCGGGTCCGCAACGCGTCGATGGGCGTCCGGGAGGTGGGGGGCCGGGTCGTCTTCCTCCGGACCCTGGTCGAGGGGGGCGCGAGCAGGTCCTACGGCATCGAGGTCGCTCGGCTGGCGGGTCTTCCCGCCTCCGTGCTGCGGCGGGCGCGCGAGATCCTCGGGAATCTCGAGGCCGGTGAGCTCGACGCCGCGGGCCATCCGCGCGCCGCCTACCGGCGGGGCGCCGAGGCTCCGCAGCTCCCCCTCTTCGCACGGGACACGCACCCGACCGTGGCCGAGGTCGTGGACGCCGTCCGTGCCGCGCACGTCGAGGACCTGAGCCCTCTCCAGGCGCTCAACCTGCTCGCCGCGCTGCAGGCGAAACTCGGTCCCGGTCCGGCGGGAAGCTGAAAAATTGCCGGGGGTGGGAGCGGGTGGTCACATGCCGCGGCGCCCCCGTGTCTCGTCTCGCCGCCGCCGTCCTGCTCCTCCTCCTCGCCCCACCCGCGGAGGCGTCCGGCCCCGACGGCTCCGAGCAGGCCTACCAGCAGGCACGGCGGGCCTACTACCAGCTCAAGGGTGATTCCGGCCGCCGGCGGTACCGCGACAGCTGGCTCACGGTGGCTCGCCGGTTCGAGGCGGTGGCCCAAAAGTTCCCCACCAGCGCGCGCGCTCCGGACGCGCTCTTCACCGCGGCCGGCCTGCTCAGCGAGCTGAGCCGCATCAGCCAGGTCTCCGATGACCTGAGCGCAGCCGTCGACGACTACCGCCGGCTGCTCGAGCGCCATCCGCGCCACCACCTGGCCGACGATGCCGCCCTGGCGCTGGCCCGCATCGAGCTCGAGCGGCTCGGCCAGCCGGACGCTGCCCGGGCCACGCTGCAGCTCGCCCTGGAGCGGCTTCCCCGGGGCGACCAGGCGCCGAAGCTGAGGGCGTTGCTCGCCTCGCTGCCCGCGGAGCCTCCGCGCAAGCCCCTGGCTCCGGTGGTCCGCCGTCCGGCGCCGAAGGCGGTGCGCGACTTCCCCGCCCTGCAGAAGCCGGCGCCGCCGCCGACGCCGGTGACGAGCGCCGAACCCGCTGCGTCCGAGGCCGCCCCGGCCCCCCCGCCGGACGCGGCGGCGACCTCGGTGCGCGAGCGGATGCGCTCGGTGGGACGGCAGACGGGCGGCGAGGTGACGCTCGCCGAGCAGCTCGGCCTCAAGGTCCGGCGGGTGGTCATCGACGCCGGGCACGGTGGGCACGACACCGGTGCGGTGGGTCCGGGGGGGACCGAGGAGAAGGCGGTGGCGCTGGCCATCGCCCTCCGCCTGGGCCAGGTCCTCGCCGACCAGGGGCTCGAGGTGGTCCAGACGCGCGAGGACGACCACTTCGTCCGGCTCGAGGACCGGGCGCGGCTGGCCAACGAGGCTCGGGGGGACCTGTTCATTTCCGTGCATTGCAACTCCGGGACGCAGGCCAGCTGGCGGGGCGTGGAGACCTACTCGCTCAACCTCACCAGCGACCGCTACGCCATCCGGCTCGCGGCCCGCGAGAACGCCTCTTCGGCGCGGACCATGTCCGACCTCCAGTTCCTGCTCGCCGACCTGGCCACCCGTGCCCACACCGACGAGTCGGCCCGCCTGGCCGAGCGCGTCCAGCGGAGCCTGGTGACCCGCCTGGCCGCCCGGTACGCCAAGACGCGCGACCTGGGCCACAAGGAGGCGCTCTTCTACGTCCTGCTCGGGGCGAAGATGCCGGCCATCCTGGTGGAGACGGCATTCCTCTCCAACCCCGAGGACGAGAAGCGCCTGGCCTCGCCGGCCTACCAGGACGACGTCGCCCGGGCCGTGGCCGCCGGCGTGGAGGAGTTCCTCGGCCACCGGGACCGGCTGGCCAAGGCCGACGCCCGCTGAGGGGCGCGCGCCCCGCGGGCGGTACAATCCCCGGCCGGGGGTCCGGAGCTCCGCCGTCCGGCCCTCCCGCCCGTGACGCCCCTCGAGCAGCGACTTGCACCGCCTCCCGCTCCGCCGCCCACCCACCGGGACCTGGTGGCCAGTCTGCCCACCCTGGCGCCCGGCGATGCCGCCACGCGCGCCTCCCGCGCCCGCGCGCTCCGCGACGAGTCGCTGGCCCGCATTCGGGAGTTCCACCGGGCGGGAGGGGCCGGGCTCTCCACCGCGCGCCTTCTCTCCGCGGGGGCCGACGTGCTGGTCAAGGGGCTGTGGGAGGAGCTGGAGGCGGAGGGGAGCCTCCCCGGAGCGGTGCTGGTGGCCCTCGGGGGCTACGGCCGCCGTGAGCTCAGCCCCGGCTCGGACTGGGACCTTCTGCTCCTGCACCGGGGGAAGCGCGCCGAAGCGGTGGCGGCCCGGGCCCGGGCCCTGACCACGCTGCTCTGGGACATCCGGGTGACGCTGGGCTGGAGCGTCCGCACCCCGGCCGAGACGCTGGCCGCCGCGGCCGAGGATCTCACCGTCCGCACCGGGCTGCTCGACGGCCGGGTGCTCACCGGGGAGGCAGCGCTCGCCGAGCGCTTCACCCGAGACATCCAGACCCCGCAGCGCACGCTCCACGCCGACGCCTTCATCACCGCCAAGGTGGACGAGCTGCACGCCCGGCGCGCGAAGTTCGGAGACTCGGTGTTCCTCCTCGAGCCCGAGCTCAAGTCCGGGGAGGGTGGTCTCCGGGATCTCGAGACCGCACTCTGGGTGGCGCTGGTCCGCTACGGCGTCCGCGGGCTCGGCGGGCTCCTCGAGGCGGCCGTCCTCCCCGCCTCGGAGGTGGCCCGCGTCCGCGCGGCGCGCGATTTTCTCCTCCGCATCCGGCACGAGCTCCACTTCCTGCGGGGCCGCAAGGAGGACCGCCTCACCTTCGACCTGCAGGAGTCGGTGGCCCGCTTCTTCGGCTACGGCGAGGAGGACGGCCTCCCGGTGGAGCAGTTCATGCGGGATTACTACCTGTCGGCCGGCATCCTCCGGCGCGCCGCCGATGCGCTCATCGCCCGGACCGAGGAGCAGCGCGCCCCACGCCGCGGCCCGTTCGCCCCCGAGCGCCGCGTCGGCCCGTTCAAGGTCTTCCGCGGGCGACTGACCGTCGACGGGGGAGGCGAGCTCTTCCAGGAATCGCCGGCCACGGTGGTGCGCCTCTTCGAGACGGCGGACACGCTCGGGGTGCCGGTCTATTCCTGGGCGGTGGACCAGGTGCTCCAGGCGCTCCCGGCGCTGGCCGCCGCCCGCGGCAGCGCCGAGGTGGTTGAGGCGCTGCGAGAGCTCCTCGTCCGACCCGGCGCGCGCGGGCAGGCGCTCGAGGACATGCACGCGCTCGGGGTGCTCGGGGCGCTGATCCCGGAATTCGGGCGGGTCACCGCCCGACACCAGTTCGACCTGTACCACGCCTACACCGTCGACGTGCACTCGCTGCGCGCCCTGCGCCGCCTCTACGCCCTGCGCGCGGGGGACCTGGTGGAGACGGAGCCCGAGCGAACGCGGGCCATCCGCGACCTGCCCGATGTCCTGCCCCTGGTCCTGGGAATGCTGCTCCACGACGCGGGCAAGGGCATGGGGGGCGACCACTCGCTCCGCGGCCGCGAGCTGATGGTGGCCCTGGGCGCGCGCCTCCAGCTCAGCGCCCGGCAGCGGGAGGTGGCCGAGTTCCTCGTCCTCCACCACCTCACCCTGAGCCAGCTGGCCCAGCGCCGGGATCTTTCCGACCCGCAGCTCATCTCCGACTTCGCCTACCTGTGCGGCGACACGGAGAGGCTGACCTGCCTCGACCTCCTCACCTGGGCCGACATCTCGTCCGTGGCTCCGGGCATGTGGACCGAGTGGCGCGCACGACTGGTGGGCGAGCTCACCACCAAGGCCCGGAGCTTTCTCACCGGCGCCGGCTGGAGCGGGGAGAGCGAGGCGCGGGAGACGTTCCGTGAAATCTGGGCGCGGCGCTTCGGCGCAGCCGAAGCCGAACGCCTGCTCGCCGCGACGCCCGACCGATACCTGGCCGCCACACCGCCCTCCTCGGCCGTGCTCCACGGTCTCCTGCTCCGCCGAGCACGGCGGAGCGGCTTCGCCGCGGCGCTGCGGCGGTTGCCCGAGCCGAACCATGCCGAGATTCACCTCGCCGCGGCGGACCGGCCCGGCCTGCTCTCGCTGTGGAGCGGGGTCCTCGCCGCGCACGGCATCGACATCCTCAGCGCGCGGATCGCCTCCATGACCGACGGCCAGGTGCTGGACGTATTCGAGGTCCGGAGCACGGCCCGGCGCCCCCTGGAGCGGGCGCGCTGGCGGCGGGCGCGGGCCGACCTGGGGGGCGTGCTCACCGGTAAGGTCGACGTGGGAGCCCTGCTCGAGCCCCGCCGCCGGACATCGCCGCTGCACCGCCACCTGCCTGGAGTCGCCACCCGGGTGAGCGTGGACAACGCTGCCTCGCGCGCCTTCACCGTGGTCGACGTGCGCGCCGAGGACCGCCCTGGGCTCCTCCACGACGTGGCCGCCTGCTTCGCCGCGGCCGGGTTGGAGATCGCGCTGGCCAAGGTGGCCACCGAGGCGAACCGGGCCATCGACTCTTTCTACGTGGCCCGGGCCGGGCGGAAGCTCGAGGACCCGCGCGCGCTGGAGTCGCTCCGGGCGACGCTGGAGGGGGTCCTGGAGGGGCGCCGCGGGCCGGACCAGCCCCCCGCGGAATGAATGACCCCCGCCCCGGGTTGCCTCCCAGAGAGTCAGGCTCCCCGAGACGGCGGCCGCTTCCCTGCACCGTAACCACTCGTGAGAACGAGGGTTTGAATGTCGGGCCGGCGGTCCTCGTCTGAGCCATCACCCACCGGGAACTCCCCGGAGGGAACGGCACGAGGGCGGGGAGGCCGGGCCGAGACAGGAGCAGCGTGATGCCGGCAAGGGACAGCAAAGGGCAGATGAGCGTGGCCGAGGCTGGCCGCAAGGGCGGCGAGGTCGTCCGCAACGAGCGGGGCCGCGAGTTCTACGAGACCATCGGCCGCAAGGGCGGAGCGACGGTGAAGGCCGAGCGAGGACGGGCGTTCTACGAGGAGATCGGCCGCAAGGGCGGCGAGACGGTGAAGGCCGAGCGCGGCGCGAAGTTCTACGAGGAGATCGGCAAGAAGGGCGGCGATCGCGTCAAGGCCACCCGCGGCTCGACCTTCTTCGAGGAGATCGGCCGCAAGGGCGGACAGAAGGTGAAGCAGCTCATCGAGGATGGCAAGCGCGCCGCGCGCGTGGCAGCCGAGTCGCAGGACGGGCTCGCCCACGCCTCGAAGGCCTGAGCGCCGCTCCCCGCGGCGACCCGGCTGGCGGAGCACGAAGGCGGCGGGCTAGAGGTGGGCGGCCGTGGTTGCCGCCCCCCTCGCTTCGATCGATCCCGAGCATCCCCAGCCGCGAGCGCTGGAGCGCGCCGCTGCCCTGCTCTCGGAGGGGGAGCTGCTCGCCTATCCGACGGACAGCTGCTACGCGCTGGGGTGTGATGCGCGTGCGCGGCGGGCGGTGGAGCGCCTCTACGCGCTCAAGCGCCGCGACCGGCGCAAGCCGTTTGCCCTCCTCGTTCCCGACCTGAGCGACGTGGCCCGCTACGCCATCGTCAGCAACTTCGCCTACCGCCTCCTGCGCCAGTGCACGCCCGGGCCCTTCACCTTCGTGCTTCCCTCGACGCGGCTCGTCCCCGAGCTCCTGCTCAACCGCCAGAAGCAGGTCGGCATCCGGGTTCCCGATGCTCCGGTGGCCGCCGCGCTCGCCCGGGCCCTGGGAGGACCCCTGGTCACCACCACCGCCACCGGGGTGGATGGAGAGCCGCTCGCCGACCCGCGCGACATCAAGGAGCTCTACGGGCATGCCCTGGCCCTGGTGCTCGATGCCGGCCTCCAGGTCGGCCAGCCGTCGACGGTGGTCTCGCTCCTCGGCGATGAGATCGAGATCCTCCGGCAGGGCGAGGGCGTGCTTCCGCTGCACGCCTGACCTTCCTGGGCGAGCCCCAAGCTCCTGGGATGGCTCGGGTTTCTCCGGGCACCGCGGGTTCCGGGGGTGGCGGCCGAATTGCCCGCCGCTCCGCCGAGGGTAGGGTCCGATCCCGGGAGCCGTCGCCACTGCCCTCGCTCAGCCCGCTGCTCGACCTCTTCATCGCCCACCTCCATGCCGAGCGCGGCCTCGCCGCGCGCACCGTCGAGGCGTACGCCCACGACCTGGCCGAGTATCTGGCCGCACTGGAGTCCGCCGGAGTGCGCGCGCCCGACGCCATCTCCGCCGCCGACGTGCATCAGCACCTCCAGGCGCTGGCCGCGCGCGGGCTCTCGGCGCGCAGCCGGGCCCGACACCTGGCGGCGCTGCGCGTCTTCCACCGATTCCTCCGTGCCGAGCGACACGCCGCGGCCGATCCCACCGAGCACCTGGAAACTCCCCGGTCCGGACGCCCCCTGCCGATGGTGCTCACCCTGGACGAGGTCGAGGCGCTCCTCGCGGCGCCCCAGGCGGCCACTCCGGCCGGGCTTCGCGACCGGGCCATGCTCTCCCTGCTCTACGCCACCGGCCTCCGGGTGAGCGAGCTGGTGGCGCTTCCGGTGGAGGCCGTGCGTCTCGACGCCGGGTTCCTGGTGGCGCGGGGAAAGGGCAACAAGGAGCGGGTCGTCCCGGTCGGGACGCGCGCCCGGGAGGCCCTCGGCGCCTACCTCTCCAGCGCGCGTCCGGCCCTGCTCCGCGGAGGGACCTCCCGGGCGCTGTTCGTCACCCGGCGAGGCCGGGGCTTCAGCCGCCAGGGCTTCTGGAAGCTGCTCGGGCGGTACGCGCGCCTGGCCGGCGTCCAGAAGCGCGTCTCGCCGCACAAGCTGCGGCATTCCTTCGCCACCCACCTGGTCGAGCGCGGGGCGGACCTGCGCAGCGTCCAGGCCATGCTCGGACACGCCGATCTGGCCACCACCCAGATCTACACGCACGTCGATGGCACGCGCCTGCGCACGGTGTACGATCGCGCCCATCCGCGCTCAGGCTCCACCCGGGTGGGCGTCCGGCCGGCGGTGCGCTAGAACGCCGCACCCGGCCATGCGCATCCTCTCCGGCATCCAGTCGTCCGGGAAGCAGCACCTCGGGAACTATTACGGTGCCATTCGCCAGTTCGTTCGCTACCAGGAGCAGGGCGAGGCCCTCTACTTCATCGCCAACCTCCACGCCTTGACCTCGGTCAAGGATGGGGCGACGGCGCGGGCGCTCACCCGCGAGACGGCCATGTCCTTCCTCGCCCTCGGTCTCGACCCGAAGAAGGCGTGCATCTTCCGACAGAGCGACGTCCCGGAGGTGCTCGAGCTCTTCTGGATCCTCGGCACCGTCGTCCCCCAGTCCAACCTCGAGCGCGCGCACAGCTACAAGGACAAGGTGGCCCGCGGCATCGCCCCGGACTTCGGCCTCTACGCTTATCCGGTGCTCATGGCGGCGGACATCCTCGTCTACGGCGCCGATGGGGTCCCGGTGGGAAAGGACCAGGTGCAACACTTGGAATTCACCCGTGACTGGGCAACGAAGTTCAACCTCGCCTACGTGCCGGGCTACGACCCCGCCGACCCGTCGGGCGCGCGCACCGGAGCGCCGGGGATCCTCAAGCTCCCCGAGCCCCTGGTGGAGGAGGCGACCGCGGTCGTCCCGGGCACCGACGGCCAGAAGATGTCCAAGTCGTACGGGAACACCATCGACCTCTTTGCCGACGACGCGGAGGTGAAGAGGCGGATCATGGGGATGGTCACCGACTCGACCCCGGTCGAGGCTCCCAAGCCCGCCGACAGTGCGCTGCTCGCGCTTCTCCGGCTGGTGCTTCCCCCGGACGAGTTCACCGGCGTGGACCGCTCCTGGCGCGAGGGGGGCCGGGGCTACGGCGACTTCAAGAAGACGCTGCTCGCCGGGTTCCATGCCGCCTTCGACGGGCCGCGGGCGCGCTACCGGGCGCTGGAGGCCGACCCGGGCGAGGTGGAGCGCATCCTCGGTGACGGCGCCGCGCGGGCCCGCGCCTACGCCGCGCCGGTGATGGCCCGGGTCCGTCGAGCGGTGGGGCTGTAGCGCCGTGCGGCCGCCGATCGTCGTGCTCTCGCCGGGGCTTCGCGTCTACACGTCGTCGGCCGCCGCCGAGCGGGCGCTCCTGCCGGGGAGCGTCGGTTCCCTGGACGCCTTCGACGCCGCCGCCCGGCCGTTGCGGATCGCCGAGCGCCGCGGCCTGCTCGGGCTTCTCGGCCGGCGCGGTCCCTGCCTGGTCGCCGGATCGACCAGCGCCGCCGCCCGCCGAGCGCTTCGCGACCGGCTGGCCGAGGAGCTCGTCCGCTCCGGGGCACCCGGGCCCTGGGCGGAGGGGGCGCCGCTCGGCGCGCTGCTGGCGGAGGCTGCCCGCCGATGGCCGGCGTGACCGGCGCGCAGCATTCGCAGGAGCGCCGGCTCTGGAAACCCCTCTCGTTGACCCGCTTTGTCAGCGGCTGGTAGGAGACTTTCCGCTCGCCGGCGCCTCCCGTGAACCCCGTCCCAGATCCCGACCCTGCGCGGGCCACCGATCCCGGCCTCCCGCCCGAGGTGCTCGCCAGCCCGGAGGCGCGCCAGGTTCTCCGCGTCGCCCTCCCGACCTTCGAGGGTCCCCTGGACCTGCTCCTCCACCTCATCCGCGAGCACCAGGTCGACATCTTCGATATTCCCATCGCGCTCATCGCGGAGAAGTACAACGCCTCGCTCGAGCGCATGCAGGAGCTCAACCTCGACCTGGCCGGCGAGTTCCTGGTGATGGCGGCCACGCTGGCCCACATCAAGAGCCGCCTGCTCCTGCCCCGCACCGAGGCGACGCCCGGTGAGCTGGAGACGGAGCCGGAGGGAGATCCACGCGCCGAGCTGGTGCGGCGGCTCCTCACCTACCAGAAGTACCGCCAGGCGGCGCGCGATCTGGCAGACCGGCCGCTGCTCGGCCGCGAGGTCTTCGCCCGGCGCGTCGGCGTCGCCGAGAGCGACCGGCCCGGGCCTCCCCCCCTGGTCGACCTGTCCGTCTTCCGCCTCATCGAAGCCCTCGATCACGTGCTCAAGAACCTCGCTCCCGAGCCGGAGCACGAGGTGGTCCGCGACCGCGTCACGCTCTCCGCCGCCATGTCGCGGATCGTCGCCCGGCTGCGGGCCGAGCCGGAGGTCACCTTCCTCCAGCTCTTCGACGGCCAGCGGAGGCGAGGGGAGGTGGTGGTGACCTTCCTCGCCCTCCTGGAATTGGTTCGCCTGCGGCTGGTCCGCATCCGCCAGGCGGAGGACAGCCCGGAGATCCTCGTCGCGGCGCAGGGCGGTGCCCTCGACGCCCCCGTCCCGGAGGTCGACGAACGTGAGTACCGGTGAGGGCCCCGACGACCCGGGCAGCGGCGAGCCGGATCTCGACGACGCGCCGGCCGACATCGACGAGGCTCCTGCCGAGCTCGAGCCCTTCGATGGCCTGGTCCAGCGCAGCCGGCGCCTTCCGGAGGCCCGCGTCCGCGGCGTCCTCGAGGCGCTGCTGCTCGTGGCCGACCGGCCGGTCGACCTGGAGCAGCTCCACCTGGCCACCGGGATCGAACGGCCTCGCCTGGCCGCGGCGATGGCCGACCTCACCCGGCGCTTGGCCGAGACTCCCGACGGCGGCGTGGTCCTGGCCGAGGTCGCCGGGGGCTGGCAGCTGCGGACCGATGCGGCGGTGGGGGAGTACGTGCGGCGCTTCCTCCAGGTCCGGCCCCAGCGCCTCACCCGGGCGGCGGTGGAGACGCTGGCCATCATCGCCTACCGGCAGCCAGTGACCCGCCCGGAGATCGAGGAGATCCGGAGCGTCGATTCGGCCGGCGTGCTCAAGGCGCTGCTCGATCGGCGGCTGATCAAGATCCTGGGAAAGAAGGAGGAGATCGGACGTCCGCTTCTCTACGGCACGACGCGCGAGTTCCTCGAGTTCTTCGCGCTCAAGGACCTCTCCGCGCTGCCCACGCTGCACGAGTTCCAGGAGCTCTCCGCCGAGCACCAGGAGATCCTCGAGCGGGACGCCCCTCGACCGGTGACCGTCCGCGACCTGTCCGATCCGGAGTTCAGCCGGAAGCTCGAGCAGGCCACCCCCTCGGCGGAGGCGGCGCTCGCCGAGCTCGAGGGAGCCATCGCCTTCGCCGACGAGAAGGCCCGCGCCGCCGCGGCCGCGCTGGGCAACACACCGCCCGCGCCCTCTCCGCCCGGCCCCGACGGTGATGGCTGACGTGAGCCGGCGTGGCTGAGCGGCTCCAGCGTTACCTGGCCCGCGCCGGCGTCGGCTCCCGGCGGCACGCGGAGACGCTGATCACCGCCGGACGCGTGACGGTGAACAACCAGGTCCAGACCACCCTGGGCACCAAGGTGGACCCGGGTGACCTGGTCGCGGTGGACGGCAAGCCGGTGATGCCTCCGGAGCATGCCTCCTGGTACCTGCTCTACAAGCCCGCCGGGGTGGTCACGACGCTCGACGATCCCCAGGGGAGGCCGACCGTCCGTCAGCTCCTGGGCGCGGTCCCGACGCGCGTCTTCCCCGTGGGCCGGCTCGACTGGGACGCCGAGGGCGCGCTGCTCATGACCGACGACGGGGCGGCTGCGCACCGGCTGCTCCACCCGAGCTTCCGGGTTCCCCGGACCTACCTGGCCAAGGTCCGGGGCGTTCCCACGACGGAGGGCCTGGCCCGGCTGGTGGAGGGCGTGCGGCTCGAGGATGGCCCGGCCCGGGCGGTCGAGGCCGCCAGCTTCCAGCCCGCAGAGCGCAACACCTGGCTGAAGGTCACCGTCGCCGAGGGACGGCCGCACCTGGTCAAGCGACTCTGCGCGGCCATCGGGCACCCGGTGCTGCGGCTCTACCGGCCCTACCAGGCCGGGGTCTCGGTGGCCGGGATGAAGCCCGGGGACGTCCGACCGCTGCGGCCGGACGAGCTCCGCCTCGTGGAGGCAGTGGTCGCCGGTCGGGCGATTCCCGCGCCGCCCCTCTCGCTTCCTCCGAGGCGTCACGGGCGCGCCGGCGAGGACGGCGAGAGGCGGGGCGCGCGTCCGCCCGCTCCGGCGCGAGGCGGCGTCGGCCGGGTGCCGCGGGGGCGCCCGGCCGGAGCCGGTGCTGCCGGCGGCCGGGCCCAGGCCGGTGGGCGGCGGCCCCCGCGTGGGGGTCGGTCGCTTCCGCCCGGCGCGCTCGGGCGCCGGCCGGAAGGCGCCGGGCGGCGCCGAGAGGCGTGGCAAGACCCCCGGAAGCCCGGGGGCGGCGAGAGTCCCTCGAAGCGGACGCCGCCTCGCGGCGCTCCGCGCGGTCCGGGGCGACCCCGCCGCGGCGGTCCCCGGGGCGGCCGTCGCTGGTGAGGCGCCGGTTCCCGCGCGGGTGACCCGGGTGCGGTGGTAGAACCCTGGGCCGATCCATGGATCCCGCGGAGCTGAAGGCCGACGCCAGCAAAGCGCTCGCGGCCGGGGACTTCGCACGGGCGGCCACGCTCTACGCCTCCTACTGCTCGGCGGCGCCGAACGACCGGCAGTCGCTGCTGCGCATGGGCGACGCCTGCGCCCGGGCGGGTGACAAGCCACGGGCAGTCGACGCCTACCTCGCGGCAGCCCAGGGCTTTGCCGCCGACGGGTTCCTGGCGCGAGCCATTGCCGCGAGCAAGCTGGTCCTCGAGCTGGAGCCCGGACACCAGCGGATGCAGCGCATCCTCGCCGACCTCTACGCGCAGCGAGGCGTGGGGCCCGGGGTGGGCCGCCGGGCGCGAGAGGCACCGCCCCAGAGCTCCCCGGCCGTTGCCGCCGGCGCTCCGGCGACGGCCCCCGCCTCCGCCACACCCGGGCCGAATGGTCCCCGGCTCGCCGCCCGCGCGGAGGACGGTCCGGAGCTGGTGGTCACCGAGTTCGTCCTCGACACGCCCAGCTCCGAGCGAACCCTCGAGGAGGCCCTGGCCGAGGCGGTCACCTCTCGGCCCGCGGCGCCGCCGCTCGTCGACGCTCCTTCGTCCGCGCCGGCGCCGGGCCCGCCCGCGGCGCAGGGGCCGGCCCCTGCCGAGGAGCCTCCCAGGGAACGGTTCGCCGAGCTCTCGCTCGAGGACGCCGAGCTGCGCCTCCCGGAGGCCGCCGCGCCGCCTCCACCTCCACCGCCTCCACCTCCGCCGGCCCCGCTCTTCACCCTGGCCGAGCCCGCCGCCCGGGCCGCGCCCGTTCCTGCGGCGCCGGCCGAGCCCCCCGCGACGGAGACCCCCGCGGAAGCGCCGGCCGAGGCGGCACGCTCGGCCGAGGACGCGCGCTACATCGACCTCTCCTTCGAGGAGGACGAGCCGCTCGAGGGCACCATGCCGGAAGGAACGCCCCCTGCTGCGGCCGCTCCGGCTGCGGACGAGCCGCTCGCCCCCGAGGCGCCCTCAACGGTGGACGCGACCTCGCGGTCGGTTCCCAAGGCTCCGCTCTTCTCCGACCTGTCCAGCGAGGCCTTCGTCGAGCTGGTCGAGCGCTGCCCGCTGCGCCACTTCATGTCCGGTGAGCGCATCATCCAGCAGGACGCCCCGGGCGACGCCTTCTACGTCATCTGCGAGGGACGGGTGGCGGTTCGGCGGGAGGAGGGTGGCGAGGTCTACCTCCTGGCTCACCTGAGCGAGGGCGACTTCTTCGGCGAGATGGCTCTCCTCTCCGGGGCCCCGCGCGTCGCGTCGGTCGACGCGGTGGCGGACGGGACCCTCGTCCTGGAGATCTCCACCACACTGCTGACCGAGCTCACCCGCCGCCATCCCGGGGTGGCCGCCGCCCTGAAGAAGTTCTGCCGGCAGCGCCTGGTGGCCAACCTCATGGCCACCTCGGCGCTCTTCCGGCCCCTCAGCCGTGCGGACCGGCGGGCTCTGGCGTCGGGATTCCGGGCGCGCGATGTGCTGGCCGGCGACGTGGTGCTCACCGAGGGTGAGCGTGGGGACGGGCTGTACCTGGTCCTCGCCGGACAGCTCGAGGTCTCGCGCGGAGGCTTTCGCATCGCCAAGCTCGCTCAGGGCGAGGTCTTCGGCGAGGCGTCCCTCCTCGGGCGCCGTCCGGCCCTGGCCACCGTGCGGGCGGTGCAGCGAACGTCGCTCCTGCGCCTTCCCGAGGAGGACTTCGCGCGCGTCGCCGAACGCTACCCCGCGGTGCGCGCACACCTCGAGGCGCTCCGCGATGCCCGGGCGCGCGAGAATGCGCGCCTGCCGCTCGACCCGGGTGAAGAGGCCGCCCTGCTGGTGTAGACGCTCCTCCCCCCGCGGTGGGTGCCCGGGTGTAACCTCTCCGGCCGTCCCGTGACCGTTCGACCGCTCCTCCTCGCCGTCCTCGCCGCCGCGGGTTGCAGCCACACCCAGCTGTCCGGGGCCGACCTGGACGGCGTCAAGCGGCCGGCCTACGTCGCTCGGGTGGCGGAGGGAGCCGGGCCGAAGGCCGATGGGGTCCACACCGCCCAGCCCGCGCCCAGCGAGGCGCAGCTGGTCACGTCGATGAACGCGGCGGTGGGCAAGTTCGAGATGTCCGAGCGCCTCCGGAGCCAACTCGCCAGTGCGCTGCGGGGCGAGAAGCCCTGGTCCAATGCCGTGCCGGCGGCGCAGGTGGCCAGCGCGCTGGAGCTCTTCCTGGTGGAGCGTGTTCCGGCCGTCCCACCGGACTACAGCCGCCTCAAGCCCCTCGGTGCGGATGCGGTGGTGGAGCTGGTCATCGAGGATTACGGACTGCGCGGCGGCAGCGACGGCGCCCAGTCCTACGTCCGGGGCTACGGCCGGATGTTCCTCCTCTCCGGCGGGTCCGAGCTGTGGCGGGCACCCTTCGAGCGCACCGGCGGTGCCGCCGGACTGCGCGTGCTCGACCCGTCGGCGGTGGCCGCGGAGGGCGCCCCCTATGCCGCCCAGATGCGCACCCTGCTCGACGGGGCGGCGAAGGGCCTGGCCGGCGAGCTGACGCCCCCGGGACGACTCGGCGGCGCGCCCACTCCGGCGGGCACCGGCGAGCTGGCCGCTCCCGCCGACGCGCCCACCAAGACCGAGGAGGAGATCAAGAGCACTCGGGTCCCCTCGCCGGATCTCACCGCGCCCACCGAGACGCCCCAGCCAGCCGACCGGACCCGGCAGTCGTCGCCTCCCCAGTCCCAGCCGCACCCCGACCTCACCGCCCCCACCGAGCAGCCCGTCACTCCGAAGCAGCCCTAGGGTGTCCTCCACCGTCCCCATCGAGCTCGACGGCGCCGCCGGCGGCCAGGTGCTGCGCACCGCCCTGACGCTGGCCCTGATCACCGGCACGCCGTTTCGCCTGGCCGGCTTCCGCACGGACCATCCCTCGGCCGGGGTACGCCCCCGCCACCTGGCGCTCCTGCGCGCGGCGGAGGCGGTGGGAGGCACGGCCGAGGCTGCCCTCGGGGCCACTGAGGTCTCCTTCGCGCCCGAGCCCGTCCGGAGCGGGGAGTACGTGCTCGAGCTCGGCCCGATGGGGAGCGCACCCCAGGTGTTCCAGCTCCTGGCCTTCCCCCTGGCGCTGGCCGGGGGCGGCAGCCTCCGCCTCCGAGGCCTCACCCACGCCCCGCTCGGGCCCTCGTACCACCACCTGGCCTGGGCCTGGCTGCCGTGGGTGCAGGGCTACGGACTCCGGGCGTCGCTGTCGCTCCTGAAGGCGGGCTTCGCTCCGGGCGGGGAGGGTGAGTTCCGCGCGCGGGTGGAGGCCATCGCTCCGGTGCCGGGGCGCATCGAGGCTCCGGCGCGGGGAACGCTCCACGAGGTCGAGGTGCGGGCGCTGGTGGGCGGGCTGCCCTTCGAGGTGGCGGTGCGCGAGACGCGGGCGGCGGAGATGGCCCTTCGCGAGCGGGGCATCTACTGCAGCGTGGAGAACCTCCCCCTGCCGGTGGGGCGGACCCCCGGCTCGCTGGTCTTCGTCCGCGCCCAGTTCGAGAACGCCTTCGCCGCCTTCACCGTGGTCGGGGAACGTGCCGAGGTCCCGGAGGACGTCGGAGGGCGGGCCGCGGCGGCGCTGGCCGCCTTCATGGAAACGGGCGGTGCCCTGGACGAGCACCTGGCCGACCAGCTCCTCGTCCCCGCGGCGCTCCTCGCCGCCGGGTCGCTGGGGGCTTCCTCGCCGGGCTCGACCCGCTTCACCACCTCCGGCTTCACGCCCCGCCTCGAGGCCACCGTCCGGGTGGTGGAGCGCTTCCTGCCCGTCGAGGTGGCGCTCGCCCCGCCGGGCCAGGTGGACGTGCGACGGCGGACGGAGCCGCGCCCGGACGGGACATGATGCGCGCCCTCGGCGTTGGCCTCTGGAACCTGCTCACCGCCGCCAGCCTGCTGGTGCGCGTGCCGCTGCGGTGGGCGCTGGCCCGGCCGGCGCCGCCCTACGTGCGCTTCGAGCTGCAGGGAGACCCGCCCTATCGCCCGCCGCCGCGGCGCTGGCTTCCGCGCCGGGCACCCCACGGGCGCGTCGCCGCGCTGGACGCCTTCCGCCGCCGGCTCGAGGAGCTCGGCGCCGACCGTCGAGTCCGGGGCATCGTCCTCGAGGTCGGTCGGCTGGAGATGGCCCCGGCGAAGCGGCTGCTCGTCGCCCGGTGGCTGCGGGCCTTCCGGGCGCGCAACAAGGAGGTGGTCGGCTTCGCCGTGTCGCCCGGGAACGCCGAGTACGCGCTCCTCTGCGAGGCGAGCCGCGTGGTGCTCCCCCGGCCCGGGCGCCTGGCCCTCGACGGCTTTCTCCTCGAGGCCACCGCGCTCGGCCAGGCGCTCGAGCGGCTGGGCGTCCGGCCGGAGTTCGTCCGACGAGGGGAGTTCAAGACCGCGCCCGAGCTCTTCACCCGCTCCGACATCTCCCCCAACCAGCAGATGCTGCTCGATTCACTGCTCGACGACCGCCACGGGGAGCTGGTGGAGGCGGTCAGCGCCGGCCGGCGCCTGGAGCCCGACCAGGCGCGGCTCCGCGTCGACGAGGGGCCGTACAGCGCCGAGCGGGCCCTCGCCGCCGGCCTGGTGGACGCGCTGGCCGACGAGGCCGAGCTCCCCTCGCTGCTCGGGCTCCCGGATCCGGGGCGGGGCGACGCCCGCGTGCCCGATTTCGACAGCTACCGGCGGAGCCGCCGCCTTCCGGTGGTGCGTTGGGGAAAGCTGCGCACCCGCCCGCGCCTGGCAGTGGTCCCGGTGGCGGGGATCATCGCCGAGGGAGAGGGGCTCCCAGCCCGGCCCGGTCCGGCGGTGGCCGGCTCGGAGTCCCTCCTGCCCGGGCTCCGAGCCGCGGGGGAGGACCGGCGCTGCCCGGCCGTCCTGCTCTACGTGAACAGCCCGGGCGGCAGCGCGCTCGCCTCGGAGCGCGTCGCCGACGAGGTGGCACGCCTGGCGCGGCGCAAGCCCGTCATCGCCTACACGGACCGGGTGGCGGCGAGCGGCGGCTACCTCCTCTCCCTCGGAGCCAAGGAGCTGTGGGCTGGCCCGCATGCGGTGATCGGAAGCATCGGAGTCTTCGCCGGCAAGTTCGATCTCTCCTTGCTCCTCGAGAGGCTCGGCATCCGCCGGACGGCGTACACCCGGGGCGCCCACGCCGGTCTCGGAACGCTGGCCCGGCCGATGACCGACGCCGAGCGAGGCGCGCTCGAGCGAGAGGTGGAGGAGATGTACCGGCGGTTTCTCGACCGCGTGGGCGAGAGCCGGAAGCTCGATGCGCAGGCGGTGCTGGCCCGCGCCGAGGGTCGCGTCTTCACCGCCGGACGCGCCCTGGCGGAGGGCCTCCTCGACCGGCTCGGAACGTTCGAGGAGGCGGTGGCCCGGGCGCTCGAGCTGGCCGGGCTGGCCGGACCGGATGGGGGACTGGTGGTGCACGGCCTGCCGCGCCGGCGCCTGGGGCTCGCCTCGCTCGTGCCGCGGCGTGCGCAGGTGCTGGCGCTGTGGTGGCCGTGGATCAGCGGGGAGGGACTCTCGGGCCACGAGGCCTTCGGAGGGGAGCGGTGAGGCCGGTCGCCCCCCGGCTCCTCGCCCTCGGCCTGATCGGCTGCGCGCACGCGCCCCCGTTCTCGCCGGCAACCGAGTACGCACAGGCGCTCGAGGCCGGGAACCTCGACCGGGCCTACGCCCTGACCACCTCGAGCTTCCAGTCGCAGGTCAGCCTGGATCAGTTCCGCGAGCGATTCCGGGACCCGGCCGCCCGCGAGGCGCGCGTGGCGGCCGTCCGAGCCGGCCTGTCGCAGCTCGCCGCGGCGGCCCCCGAGCTTCTCGGCCCCCCGGGGGCGGACCGGCCGGCGGAGGTGGTGGTCCTCTTCGGCGAGGCCGTCCGCGCCGGCCGCTTCGATCGCGCCTGGGGGCTCCTCAGCACGCCGCTCCGCGAGCGGTACACGCCGGAGCTGCTGGCCCGGGACTTTCGCACCGAGCCGACCGCCTCGGCTCGTCTGGCCCGGGCCCTGGTGGCGGTGGAGGGAATTCCCGTTCCCGAGGCGGGCGGCGTCCGTTTCCCCGTCGCCGGCGGCGGCTCGGTGGTGGTCCGTCGCGAACCGGCCGGCTGGAAGCTCGAGGCGCTCGAATGACCGTGGGAGACGCAGCCACGGGCGGCACCCCGGCTTGACAGGTTGCGAGTCCGGCCCCCAAGGTCCGGCCCGCTCGAGCTGGCCGAGGAGTGACCGGAGGTCGTGCGAACGATGGCGGTGTCCGAACAGGAGATTCTGGCCGCGCTGGCCACGGTGATCGATCCCGAGCTCCACGTCAGCCTGGTGCAGGCGGGAATGGTCAAGTCGGTGAGCGTGGACAACGGCCGCGTCCGCGCGCGGATCGAGCTCACCACGCCCGCCTGTCCGCTGAAGGGGAAGATCCAGGCCGATGCCGAGGCCGCGCTGAAGGCGGTCCCGGGCGTGGTGGGGCTGGACATCGAATGGAGCGCGCAGGTGCGGGCCGCGCCCCGCGGCCAGAATCCGATGCTTCCCGAGGTGAAGCACGTCGTCCTGGTCGGAGCGGGCAAGGGGGGAGTCGGCAAGAGCACGGTGGCGGTCAACGTGGCCGTCGCCCTGGCGAAGTGCGGGGCGTCGGTGGGGCTGCTCGACGCCGACTTCTACGGTCCGAGCATCCCGCTCATGACCGGCCTGGCCGAGACCAAGCCGGTGAGCCCGGACGGTCAGCGGCTCGACCCCTTGGTGACGATGGGGATGAAGGTCATGAGCCTCGGCTTTCTGGTCGAGCCGGACCAGGCGCTCATCTGGCGCGGCCCGATGCTGCACGGCGCCCTCCAGCAGCTGATGCGGGACGTGAACTGGGGTGCACTGGACTACCTGGTGGTCGACCTGCCGCCGGGAACGGGAGACGTGGCGCTCACCATCTCGCAGTCCATCCGATCCTCGGGCGCGGTGCTGGTCACCACCCCCCAGGACGTGGCCCTGGCCGATGTCGTCCGGGCCAAGCAGATGTTCGACAAGGTGCACATCCCGGTGCTCGGCATCGTGGAGAACATGAGCACCTTCGTCTGCCCCCACTGCCAGGCCGCCACGCCGGTCTTTCACCACGGCGGCGGGCGGCGGGCCGCCGAGATGTTCGGGATCGCCTTCCTCGGGGAGGTCCCCCTGGTGCTCGCCGTGCGCGAGGGAGGGGACAGCGGCCATCCGGTGGTCGCCGAGCACCCGGACAGTCCCGAGGGCCAGGCCTTCCTGAGCATTGCCAGGAACATCGCCGGGCGCATCTCCGCCGACGCGGGCCGCCTGGCGCCGGTGGCCGGCGCCTGAGCGCTCCGGCCTTTGCTAGGCTAGGACGGAGCGTCGGACGTGAGACCCGAAGACCCCCTCGACCTCGACGACCCGGTCGCCGAGGAGCCGCCCAACGCCCCGCTCTTCGGGGTCGTTCCGGAGCTGATGCGCAAGGCCGCCTTCGCCGGCCTGGGGGCGCTGTTCATGACCGAGGAGGGGCTCCGGCGCACCGCCGCCCAGCTCCGTCTCCCGAAGGAAGCGCTGGCCGGGCTCCTCGCCCAGGCGGATCGGACCAAGGCCGAGGTGACCCGGGTGCTGGTGGACGAGCTTCGCCGCTTCCTGCGCTCCGAGGCGCTCAAGGGCGAGCTGGCCCAGATGCTCTCCGGCATGAGCGTGGAGGTGAAGGCCCGCATCCGGCTCGTGCCGGAGGACAAGCCGGGCCGCGGGCGCCCGGGGGTCAAGGTCACCCGGCTCCGGATGTCGCGCGCCCGCAAGGCCAAGCCCCCCGGATGACAGACGGGCCGCTGCGCCATCCGTTCCTCCGCCGCCTGCCTCTCCTGCTCCTCGTCGGCGCCGGCATGCTCCTCTGGCGCAGCGGGCTGTTTCCGCAGCCGCGCACCCTGGTCTGGGACGTTCCCCCGGACCTGGCCGTGACGCGCGCCGAGGTTCAGCTCTGGCAGGGACCGGCGCTGGTGGCCAGGGCGGAGTGGCCGAGCCCTCCCCGGGGTGGCCTGGTGCAGCATCTCCAGCTCCGGAGCGGCGACTACCGCGCGCTCCTCTTCCTCGCCCTGGCCGACGGGGGCACGGCCGGGGACACCCGCACGGTCGAGGTCCGCGAGGAGACGGTCCACATCGCCACTTCTCCACGTTGACCCCGGAGCGCCCCGGGGCGTAAGAGGCGCGCGGCCGCCACGGAGGCGACAACCCCAGACACGACGAGGTCGACGGCGATGGCGAACGAGCACGTCCTGGTGGTGGGCGCGGGTCAGATGGGAGCGGGCATCGCCCAGGTCGCCCTGGTGGCCGGGGCCCGGGTGACCCTGGTGGACATCTCGGCGGAGGCGGTGGAGAAGGGAACGGGCCGGGTCCGCGCCGGGCTGGGCAAGCTCCGCGAGAAGGGGAAGCTCGATGCCGCGGCGGAAGCGACGCTGCTCGGCCGCGTCACTACCCACACCCAGATCCGGGAGGTGCGCGACGTGGACGTGGCCATCGAGGCGGTGACCGAGAACGAGGAGCTCAAGCGGCGCATCTTCCAGGACCTGGACGCGGTGGTCCGTCCGGGCGGGGTCCTGGCCACCAACACCTCCTCCATCCCCATCACCCGGGTGGGCGCCTCCACCCGCCGGCCGGAGGCGGTGATCGGGATGCACTTCATGAACCCGGTGCCGGTCATGCAGCTGGTGGAGATCATCCGCGGCGCGGCGACCTCCGAGGAGACCTACCGCCGGACGCGCGCGCTGGCGGAGGCGATGGGCAAGACATGCGTCACCAGCCGCGACTATCCCGGCTTCATCGTCAACCGGATCCTCCTCCCCATGCTCAACGAGGCCGCCTACGCGCTGATGGAGGGGCTCGGGTCGCCCGAGGACATCGACACGGCGATGAAGCTCGGCACCAACCAACCCATGGGCCCGCTCCAGCTCGCCGACTTCATCGGTCTGGACACGGTGCTCTTCATCGCCGAGGTCATGCACCGGGGGCTGGGAGACCCCAAGTACCGGCCCTGTCCGCTCCTCCGCCAGTACGTGGACGCGGGATGGCTGGGCCGGAAGACCGGCCGCGGCTTCCACACCTACTGAGGAGCGCCAGCCCATGCCCGACGAGAGCATCCGCCTCACCATCGAGGGAACCACCGCCCTGATCACCGTGGACCGGCCCAAGGCGCTCAACGCTCTCAACACCGCCACCCTCGATCAGCTCGAGGATGCGCTCACCCGCGTGGCGGCGAGACCCGAGCTGCGCGGGCTGATCGTCACCGGAGCCGGAGAGAAGGCCTTCGTGGCCGGGGCGGACATCGCGGAGATGATGAACCTCACCACCGAGCAGGCGCTCGCCTTCGGCGCGCGCGGGCACCGGGTCTTCGACGCCCTGGAGCGGCTGCCCTGCCCGACCCTGGCGGCGGTCAACGGCTTCGCGCTCGGCGGAGGCTGCGAGCTGGCGCTGGCCTGCGACCTGATCTACGCGGCGGAGAATGCGCGCTTCGGGCTCCCCGAGGTCTCGCTGGGCGTCATCCCCGGCTTCGGAGGCACCCAGCGGCTCACCCGGCTGGTGGGGCGTGCCCGCGCCAAGGAGCTGATCTTCACCGGGGACATGATCGACGCCGCCCGGGCGAAGCAGATCGGCCTGGCGCTGGAGGTGGTCCCGGCCGCCCAGCTGCTCGATCACTGCCGGGCGGTCATCGCCCGCATCACCAAGAAGGGTCCGCTGGCGGTGGCTCGCGCCAAGCGGGTCATCGTCGACGGGGCGGACCGCCCGCTCGCCGAGGCCAACGAGCTCGAGCGCGACGCCTTCGCCGGGCTGTTCCCGTCCGCCGATCGCCGGGAGGGGATGTCCGCGTTCCTGGAGAAGCGCCCGGCCGCCTTCCGGGGGGTGTGAGATGGACTTCGAGCTCACCGAGCTTCAGCGCGAGACACAGCGGCTGTGCCGTGAGTTCGCCGCCCGGGAGCTGACCCCCAATGCCCGGCGCTGGGACGAGGAGCACGCCTTCCCCCGGGAGGCGGTGCGCAAGCTGGCCGAGCTCTCGCTGCTGGGCGTGGCCGTCCCGGAGACATACGGCGGCGCCGGTCTGGACAACGTGGCCTATGCCCTGGCGGTGGAGGAGATCAGCCGGGGCTGTGCTTCCACCGGGGTCATCGTCAGCGTCAACAGCTCCCTCTACTGCGATCCGGTGCTCAAGTACGGGACCGAGGAGCAGAAGCAGGCCTTTCTCGTCCCCTTCGCCCGCGGGGAAAAGCTCGGATGCTTCGGGCTCACCGAGCCCGAGGCGGGCTCCGACGCCGCCGCCCAGAAGACGACCGCCGTGCGGCGGGGCGACCAGTACCTGATCAACGGCAGCAAGAACTGGATCACCAACGGCCCGGTGGCGGACGCCATCGTGCTCTTCGCCATGACCGATCGCGCGGCCGGGCACCGGGGCATCTCCGCCTTCCTCGTGCCCACCGATGCGCCGGGGTTCAACCGGGCCAAGCCGGACCGCAAGATGGGCATCAGCGCCGCCCCGTCATGCACCATCTTCTTCGAGGACTGCCGCGTCCCGGCCGAGAACCTGCTCGGCAAGGAGGGCGACGGCTTCAAGATCGCCCTCTCCACCCTCGACGGCGGTCGCATCGGAATCGCCGCCCAGGCGGTGGGGATCGCCCGGGCAGCCTTCGAGGAGGCCCGCGCCTACGCGCTGGACCGCAAGACCTTCGGAGTGCCCATCGCCCAGCACCAGGCCATCCAGTTCATGCTCGCCGACATGGCCACCGAGATCGACGCTGCGCGGCTGCTGGTGCTCAAGGCCGCCCTCCTCAAGGATGCCGGCGTCCGCCACTCGGCGGAAAGCTCGATGGCCAAGCTCTACGCCTCGGAGATGGCCAGCCGGGTGGCGAACAAGGGCCTCCAGATCTTCGGCGGGCAGGGGTACAGCAAGGAATTCGACGCCGAGCGGCACGTGCGGGACGCGCGCATCACCGAGATCTACGAGGGGACGAGCGAGATCCAGCGGCTGGTCATCTCCGCCGGGCTGCTCAAGGACTGACGCGCGCCCATGACCACGGCTCTCTCGCTCCTCGTCCTCACCCTCACGGCGGTGGACGGGGGCACCCCGCTCGCGCCTCCACCCGACGCCACCGCTGTCGCGGCGCGCGACGCCGGTGTGGTGCTGCCTGACGTCAACGCGCTGCCCTTCACCCCGGACTCGATCACCCAGGTCGTGCGCGCGCACCAGCCGGAGATCCAGGAGTGCTACGAGAGGACGCTCGCCGCCCGGAAGGAGAAGATCCAGGGGAAGCTGTCGACCCGGTTCTCGATCACGCCGGCCGGTACGGTGAAGAGCCCCCAAATCCTAAAGAAGGGCACCACCCTCAAGGACAAGGACCTCGATGCCTGCGTGGTGGGGGTCCTGCAGCGGATGATCTTCCCCAGGCCTCCGGACAAGAAGGACCATCCGGTCGAGTACCCCTTCAACCTCCAGGCGGTGGAGTAGGGCGGGGCCATGGACCTGGCGCTGAACGAGGCCCAGACGCTCATCCGCGACACGGCCGGGACCTTCGCCCGGGAGCGGGTGGCGCCCGGCGCCCGCGACCGGGACCGACACGAGACCTTCCCCGCGGATCTGTTGCGCGAGATGGCCAGCCTCGGGTTGATGGGAGTCAACGTCCCGGCCGCGCTGGGCGGCGCCGAGGCCGGGGCCGTCGCCTACGCGCTGGCGATGATGGAGGTGGCGGCGGCCTGCGCCTCGACCGCCGTTGCCATGTCGGTGACCAACATGTGCGCCGAGCTGATCTGCGCCTTCGGCACCGAGGACCAGAAGAGGGTGCACGTCTCCCGCCTCGTCTCCGGGGAGGCGGTGGCGGGCGCCTTCGCGCTCTCCGAGCCCCAGTGCGGGAGCGACCCGGCCGGGCTGAGCGCGAGCGCGGCGCGCCGCGGGGACTCGTGGGTGCTCAACGGAGCCAAGCAGTGGATCACCTCCGGGGCCCATGCCGGAGTGATCGTCGTCTGGGCGCGAACCGGAGGGGAGGGGAGCAGGGGGCTCTCCGCCTTCATCGTCGAGGGGGGCGCACCGGGCCTTCACGTCGGTAAGCCGGAGGACAAGCTCGGGATCCGGGGCTCGAACACCGTCCCGCTCGTGTTCGAGGACTGCGCCCTGCCGGCCACGTCGCTCCTCGGCCGGGAGGGAGACGGCTTCCGGCTGGCGATGATGGCCCTCGACGGCGGCCGCATCGGCATCGCCTCGCAAGCCTGCGGCGTGGCCCGGGCGGCGCTCGAGGCGTCGGTGCGCTATGCCCGCGAGCGGCGCGCCTTCGGCCGGACCCTGGCCGAGTTCCAGGCCATCCGCTTCATGATTGCCAACATGGCCACCGAGCTCGCCGCCGCCGAGTCCCTCACCCTGCGCGTCGCCTGGCTCAAGGAGCAGCGCCGTCCCTTCACCCGGGAGGCGTCGATGGCCAAGCTCCTCGCCAGCGAGATGTCCAACCGCGTCTGCGATCGGGCGGTGCAGATCCACGGCGGCTACGGCTACCTGGACGAGTTTCCCGTGGAGCGCTACCTCCGCGATGCCCGGGTCCAGACCATCTACGAGGGGACGAGCGAGATCCAGCGGCTGGTCATCGCCCGGGAGCTCCTGCGAGGAACGACATGAGCCGGACGCGGATCGTCTCCGGGACCCCCTGGGAGCCGCTCTACGGCTATGCCCGGGCGGTGCGCGTCGGCCGGAACATCCACGTCAGCGGCACCACCGCCACCCTGCCCGGAGGCGGCTTCCTCGAAGGGGACGCCGCCGCCCAGGCACGTCAGACGCTGCGGAACATCGAGCGCGCGCTGGGAGAGGCGGGAGCCACCCTGGGCGACGTGGTGCGGACCCGGATGTACGTGGTGAACATCACCCGCGACGGCGACGCGGTGGGCCGCGTGCACGGCGAGGTCTTCGGCGAGATCCGTCCAGCGACCTCGATGGTGGAAGTGCGCGCCCTCATCGACCCCCGCATGCTGGTGGAGATCGAGGCGGATGCGGTGGTCGGCGAGCCGGCCGGGTGATCCGGCTCACGCCGTCTCATCCGGCGTGGCTTGTCGCACGTCCTACGACGGGTCCTTCTTCCGGATCACGCGCCGCTTCTTCGAGATGGTCACGCCGCCGTAGTTGAGCTTGAGGCTGCCCGCCTTCCCGTGGTTCTCCTGCTTGGCGGTGTAGACGAAATCCCCGCCCACCTCCTCGCTGCAGCCGAAGCAGAGCACGGTGCCGGGCAAGGCCTTCACCCGTTCCGGGGGGATGGGCGTGCTGCAGCGCTCGCACCAGCGGGCTTCCTCCTTCTTCGGCGTCGCCTTCCACTTGATGTTGCATCCGAGGCTCGGGAGCTGGGGCTCGGCCACCGGCTGGCCGGCGAGCACGGCGTCGATGGCCCGGCGCAGGTCCTTGCCGGTCACCGGCTTTCCGCTGTCCGGGCGGCTGTCGTCGAGCTGCCCGCGGTAGGCGAGCCGCAGACCGCCCACCTCCCGCCGATAGAGAAAGAAGTCCGGCGTGCAGGCCGCGTCGTAAGCGCGGGCGATGGCCTGACTTTCATCGTGGAGATAGGGAAAGACGAAGCCCAGCTGGCGCGCTTGCTCCGCCAGGCTGGCCGGCGCGTCGTCCGGGTAGCTGTTCGCATCGTTGGCCGAGATGGCCACCACGCCGACGTCCTTGCCCTCCAGGTCTCGCCCGAGGCGCGCCAGCTCGGCCTGGACGTGCTTCACGTAGGGGCAGTGGCGGCAGATGAACATCACCAGCACCGCGCGCTTGCCGGCGAAGTCGTCGAGGCGGACGGTCTTCCCCGTCCGGACCTCGGGCAGCGCGAAGGGCGGTGCCGGGGTGTCGAGCGCAACCATCGTGGACGGGGTCTTGGACATGGCGTGGCTCCTCGGGCGCCTCGATAGCGAGCCTGCCTCCCGAAGGCAACGCCCGGTTCCGACGCCTGTCCCCGGATGTGGTAACCCCCCCTCCTCGCCCTTCCCGAGGTGCAAACGGTGCTTCCCCGCGTTCACGATTCGCTGCGGCTGCCCCTCGGTCTGCGGCGCGCCCTCCTCGGGGCGCTCCTGCTCGGGCTCCTGCCCGGACCCGGGGTGGCAGGGACCTCGCCGGACGCAGGCATCGCCCTGCATCCCCCGCCCGCCGCGGTGCTCGCCGCGCCGCTCGTCGAGGCACTGGTGGTCAAGTACGGGGAGGGCCAGCGCGCGCGCGCCCGGCAGGGCGTCCGGCAGGTGCTCGCCTTCTGGCGGCTCGGCCCCGACGGCGACGGCGATGACAAGGCGCTGGCCGACTTCGTCGCCAGCCAGTTCATCGCCGATCCGGCCATGCTCGACCGGACCTTCAAGCGCCTCGAGGAGGCGCTCGAGCAGGTCGACGGCCATCTCCTGGAGATCGCCAGGGACTGGCGCAGCGGCGCCGAGCTGGAGCTCGGTCCCGAGCTCCCCGTGGACGGTCTCCTGGCGGCGACCGACCCCGGAGCGCATCTCCCGGAGGACCTCTTCGCCTCGAGGATCGCCTTCGTCGCTCTCCTCAACTGGCCCCTGCCGACGCTCGAGGAGATGGTGGCCATTGGACCGGGCTGGACCCGGCGGCAGTGGGCGGAGGCCCGCCTCGCCGAGCGCTTCGTCCTCCGTCCCTCCGGCGCCGCCCAGGCAGCACGCGCCGCCGCGTCGGCCAGGGCCGAGGCCTACATCGCCGGCTACAACCTCTGGGTGCACCACCTCGTCGGCCCCGGCGGCGAGCGCCCCTACCCGAAGGGGAAGCGCCTGCTCAGCCACTGGAACCTGCGCGACCAGATCAAGGCCGACTACGCCGAGGGCGCCGCCGGCCTCGTCCGCCAGCGGCTAATGATCGCGGCCATCAACCGCATCGTCACGCAGGAGATCCCGAGGGCGGTGATCGACGACCCGCGGCTGGACTGGGACCCGGTGGCGAACACGGTGGTGCTCGCGCCGGCGGCCGAGGTGGAGGAGCGGCCCGCCTCGCAGACCGGCGGCGGCGTCCGCCCGGCGGTGGCCAGCCCCGAGCGAGAGCCGGACACCCGCTACGCCGTGCTCCTCGAGACCTTTCGGGCGGCGCGGCAGACGGACCAGGACTCCCCCTTCGCCCCCACCGAGCTCGACCGCCGGTTCCAGCTCGACACCGAGATCTCGGAAGCGCGGGTCATCGCCCTCCTCGAGCAGGTCGTCTCCTCGCCGCTCGTGCCCCGGGTCGCGGCGCTCATCGAGGCCCGCCTCGGGCGGAAGCTCGAGCCGCAGGACATCTGGTATGCCGGCTTTCTCCAGCGCACCAAGCATCCCGAGTCGCAGCTCGACGCGATGACGCGCAAGCGCTACCCGGACGCGGCGGCCTACAAGAGGGACCTCCCGCGGCTCCTCCGCGGTCTGGGATTCACTTCGGAAAAGGCGGCCTGGCTGGACGCGCGCATCGTGGTCGATCCGGCCCGGGGCTCGGGCCACGCGCTCCCGGCCCAGCGGCGGGGCGACTTCCCGCACCTGCGCACCCGCATCTCACCGGGGGGCATGGACTACAAGGGCTACAACATCGCGGTCCACGAGATGGGCCACAACGTGGAGCAGGTCTTCTCGCTCTACGAGGTGGACAGCACGCTGCTGCAGGGCGTTCCGGGCAACGCCTTCACCGAGGCGCTGGCCTTCACCTTCCAGAACCGCGACCTCGAGCTGCTCGGGCTGGGGGCACCGGACGCCGAGGCGCAGCGGCTCCGCGTCCTGAACGACTTCTGGGCCACCTACGAGATCTGTGGCCCGGCGCTGCTCGACATCGCGGTGTGGCGCTGGCTCTACGCTCATCCGGACGCCACGCCGGCCCAGCTCCGCCAGGCGACGCTGGAGGAGGCGCGGGCGCTGTGGAACCGGTACTACGCGCCGGTCCTGGGCGGGAAGGACTCGGCCCAGCTGGCCATCTACTCCCACATGATCTCCACCTTCCTCTACCTGCCCTACTACCCGCTCGGTCACCTCATCGCCTTCCAGCTCGAGGGCAAGCTGAAGGGGCCGAAGAGCGGGGCGGAGTTCGAGCGCATGGCCTCCTTCGGCCGGGTGACCCCCGACTTCTGGATGGTCCACGCCACCGGCGCTCCGGTATCGGCCGAGCCACTGCTGGCCGCGACCCGGGCCGCGCTGGCGGCCGAGGAGGCGAAGCGCTCGGCCGCGCGCTGAAGGCCGAGCGTGCGGGTTCAGCGCTTCTTCTGGATGCTGCCGCTGCCGTGGGTGACCGCGCTCACCGTGGCCGCCTCGCCCGTCCAGCGGATGTCGCCCGAGCCGTTGACGGTGAACTGCACCGCGCCGCCGGTGATGTGCAGTTCGGCGTCGCCCGATCCGGAGATGGCCACCGAGGCGTTCTTGGCCGCGAAGTCCGCGGCGCGGACGTTGCCCGAGCCGGAGACGGCCACCGACATGCTGCTGCAGCTTCCGGTGAGCCTGACGTTGCCCGAGCCGGAGATGGCCACCGAGAGCGTGCTCGGCTTCCCGCTGTAGGTGATGTCGCCCGATCCGGAGATGGACAGGTCCATGTCTCCGCCCTCGAAGCCGGAGACGTCCGCGTTCCCGCTTCCCGAGAGGGCCACCCCCCGCAGCTCGGGCAGCGTGATCGCCGCCGAGTTCTTGCCCCGGAGACTCAACGAGTGCGCATTGCTGGAGATGACCAGGGTGTCGCCCCGCACCTCGGTGCTGATCTTGTCGGCCGTGTCCGGATCGCGCAGGTCGAGCGCCAGGGAGAACTCCTTCCCGGACCGGATGGTGACGTCGAGCGGAACCCGGAGCTCCACCTTCTTGAAACCGGTGACCGAGCGGCGGACCGTCTCGGCACGGGCGGGGAGGACGAGCAGACAGGCCGCCAGCGGGGCGACCCGGGGAAGGAGTGCGCGCATGCCCTCCCTACGTCCGGGCGCCGGTCCGATTGCGCGGCGATCCCGGAGGAATTTCGCGGGTTCGGGGGTCCGCCGGCCGACGCCGGGACCTTCCGGGGCCGGCCCCGCCAGGTCGCCAGGCGGGTAGGCTTGACCTCCCCCGGACCACGCCTTAGGTTGCGCGCCTCCCCGGCGCTCGAACCCCACGCCGAGGTGTGCCCGAGCGGCAGCGACGTTCAACCCTGGGGCGGTTGCAGTACCCGAAGGAAACCCCTTTCCATGCAGCAAAACGTGAAGCAGCCGGTCGGTATGGACGGCGAGGAAGATTTCGCCGCGCTCTTCGAGGCCTCGCTCAAGGATCGCGGCGGGGACGGCCTCCTCAAGGAAGGAGACCTGGTCAAGGGCACGGTCGTCCAGGTGACCAAGGACTACGCCGTCGTCGACATTGGCTACAAGTCGGAGGGGCAGATCCCCATCGCGGAGTTCACCAACCCGCGGGGCGAGATCACCGTCCACGCCGGCGACCCGGTCGAGGTCCTGCTCGAGAGCCGCGAAAACGACACCGGCATGGTCGTCCTCTCCAAGGAGAAGGCCGACAAGATGCGCATCTGGGACGAGATCTCCGCCGCCTGCGAGCGCGACGAGATCGTCAAGGGTGTCATCGTCGGCCGGGTGAAGGGCGGACTGAGCGTCGACATCGGCGTGAAGGCCTTCCTGCCCGGAAGCCAGGTGGACATCCGCCCGGTGCGGAACCTGGACCAGTACCTGGGCAAGGAATTCGAGTTCAAGGTCATCAAGTTCAACAAGAAGCGCGGCAACATCGTCCTCTCCCGCCGGGTGCTGCTCGAGAAGCAGCGTGAGGAGCTGAAGAAGGAGACCCTGAAGAACCTGCGCGAGGGCGCGGTGCTCAAGGGCGTGGTCAAGAACCTCACCGACTACGGCGCCTTCATCGACCTCGGCGGCATCGACGGCCTGCTCCACATCACCGACATGTCCTGGGGCCGCATCGGCCATCCATCGGAGATGTTCAACGTCGGCGACGAGGTGAAGGTGGTGGTCCTCAAGTTCGACCCCAGCCAGGAACGGGTCAGCCTGGGGCTGAAGCAGATCCAGGAGGACCCCTGGCACCGGGCCGACGAGAAGTACCCGGTGGGAACTCGCATCCGGGGCAAGGTGGTCAGCCTCACCGACTACGGCGCCTTCGTGGAGATCGAGCAGGGTGTGGAGGGCCTGGTCCACGTCTCGGAGATGTCCTGGAACAAGCGCCTCAAGCACCCGAGCAAGGTGCTCGAGGTGGGCCGCGAGGTCGAGGCGGTGGTGCTGGACATCGACCCCAAGGCCAAGCGCATCGCGCTGGGGATGAAGCAGACCGAGCAGAATCCCTGGACCCTGCTCGAGGACAAGTACCCCATCGGCACCCAGATCAAGGGCCAGGTGCGCAACGTCACCGACTTCGGCATCTTCGTCGGCGTCGAGGAGGGAGTGGACGGGCTGGTTCACGTCTCCGACATCTCCTGGACCCAGCGCATCAAGCACCCCGGCGAGCTTTTCAAGAAGGGCGACGAGGTCGAGGCGGTGGTGCTCAACATCGACGTCGAGAACGAGCGCTTCTCCCTCGGCATCAAGCAGCTGCATCCCGACCCCTGGGAGACGCTCAGCGAGCGCAAGCCGGTGGGGAGCCGGATCACCGGCAAGGTGACCAAGACCGCCGACTTCGGTGCCTTCGTCGAGATCGAGCCCGGGATCGAGGGGCTGGTGCATGTCTCCGAGCTCCGGGACGAGCGGGTGGAGAACCCGCGCGACGTGGTGAGCGAGGGCCAGGAGGTGGAGGTCAAGGTCATCGACATCAACACCCAGGACCGCAAGGTGGCCCTGTCGATGAAGGCCCTCCTCCACGAGGGCGGCGACGACTACCGCGAATACCTGAAGAAGCAGGCCGAGGGAAGCCGCGCCCGCCTCGGCGACGTGATGGGCAGCAAGCTCAAGCGCTAGCGACGCGGGGCGCGCTTCCCCCAAGGAGTCGAATGGGCCGGACCCCCAGCCGGGGTCCGGCCCTCGCCGGTTCTGGGGGCTCGGGGCGTCAGCCGTCGGATGCGCTCCTCGGCGTTGGCACGACCAGTGCCAGGACGAAGAGCCCGTCGACCACGGCCAGGGAGAGGAGAGGCGGGAAGACGCGGAAGACGGCATAGACGACGACCAGGGCAAAGGCGGCCACCGCCCCCAGCAGGGCGAGCCGGTCGATCAGCCGCCAGGACGTCTCCTGGTCCCGGGCCGCGATCAGGTTCAGGATCCCGAGCCAGGCCAGGGCGATGCTCATTGTCAGGCTCAGGCTGTCCAGCACGTCCTGGGCCGAGGGGCGCATCCCGAGGCCGGCGTCGAAGTGGTAGGCCTCCATCACCGCGCGCACGGCGCGCCGCCCGGCATTCTCGGGAGGCGGAGAGACGTGGCCCAGGGCGTGGAGGAGGGCCACCAAGAGCAGGGCCAGCGAAGCTGCGGAGAAGAATCGACGTCCGGGACGGAACACGGGCACCTCCTCGGCCTGCTCGAGAGGCCTCGCCTCCACCGACGCTGGAACTGGCGCGAACGGGTCGGATCGGCCCCCGGCCCGGCGGAACGGGGGGCGCGCCATCGCTTGACCGCCGTGGGGTCGGGCTGCATAAGCGGGGCGAGGATTTCACGAGGAGCAGGTCCATGGCACGCGAAGTGGTCATCGTCGGGGCGGCTCGGACGCCCATCGGTTCCTTTCTCGGCGGGCTGTCGCCGCTCTCCGCCCCCCAGCTCGGCTCGGTGGCCATCAAGGCGGCGCTCGAGCGGGCCGGTCTGCCGCCCTCGGCCGTCGACGAGGTGTGGATGGGCAACGTGCTCCAGGCCGGGGTGGGTCAGGCGCCGGCCCGGCAAGCCGCGCTCTTCGCCGGGCTTCCCGACGGCGTGCCCTGCAACACGTTGAACAAGGTGTGCGGATCGGGACTGAAGGCGGTGGTGAGCGGAGCCCAGGCCATCGCGCTCGGGGACGCCGAGGTGGTGGTCGCCGGGGGAATGGAATCGATGAGCAACGCCCCCTACCTGACCCACGCCATGCGCACCGGGGCGCGCATGGGGCACGCCGAGTTCAAGGACGCGATGATCCTCGACGGCCTGTGGGACGTGTACAACCAGCAGCACATGGGCATGTGCGCAGAGGCCTGTGCGGCCGACTTCAAGATCAGCCGAGCCGCCCAGGACGAGTTCGCGCTCGATTCCACGCAGCGTGCCATCCGGTCCCAGAAGGAGGGCGCCTTCAAGGCGGAGATCGTCCCCGTCTCCGTGCCGCAGAAGAAGGGCGACCCGGTGAGCGTCGCCGAGGACGAAGGGCCGAAGGCGGCCAAGCCGGAGAAGATCCCGTCCCTCAAGCCGTCCTTCAAGAAGGACGGCACGGTCACCGCGGCCAACGCCTCGAGCATCAACGACGGCGCGGCGGCGGTGGTCCTCATGACTGCCGAGCGCGCCCGGGCCGAGGGGCGGACCGTGCTCGGGCGGATCATCGGGCAGGCCACCGCGGCGCGAAAGCCGGTGGAGTTCACCATCGCCCCCGCCGACGCGATCAACAAGCTCCTCGCCAGGACCGGTCACAAGACGACCGATGTCGACCTGTGGGAGATCAACGAGGCCTTCGCGGTGGTGGCCATCGCCAACAACCAGCTGCTCAAGCTCGATCCGTCGCGGGTCAACGTGCGCGGCGGCGCGACCTCGCTCGGCCACCCCATCGGGGCCTCGGGCGCACGGCTCCTGGTGACCCTCCTCTACGCGATGAAGGATCTGGGGAAGAAGCGCGGCGTGGCCTCCCTGTGCATCGGCGGTGGCGAGGGCATCGCAGTGATGGTGGAGCGCGGCTAGCTCCCGCCGCTCTCGAGTGGCCAGCAAGCTCCCACCCCCTCCCGGTTTCCTTCTCAGGACCGGCCAGCGCTGGCGCTACGAGCTGCCCGCAGCGGCCTTCATCGCCAGCGGAATCGCCCTGCTGCTCGGAGGGGGACGGCGCATGCCCGCCCTGCTCTCGGTCGCCGTGGCCAGCTTCGTGGTCATGTGCCTCTGGGCGCGCTGCCCGCGGTGCCGCGCCGCCGTCGTCTGGCGCGTCCTCCGGGCCGGACAGTTCTGGAAGTGGATGACAGCGGTGCTCGACCTCAGGCAGTGTCCGGCCTGCGGCTTCGACGGGTCGATGACCGACTCCCAGCAATCCGGAGGAGCGACGACATGAACAAGGTCGTGGCGTCTGCCGACGAGGCGGTGGCGGACATTCCCGACGGTGCGGTGGTGATGAGCGGCGGATTCGGGCTGTGCGGCAACCCGGAGAACCTCATCGCTGCCCTGCACCGGAGGGGCACCCGAAACCTGACCATCATTTCCAACAACTGCGGGACCACCGAGCTCGGCCTGGGAATCCTGCTCCAGGCCAAGCAGGTGAAGAAGATGATCTCCTCCTACGTGGGGGAGAACAAGGAGTTCGAGCGGCAGCTCCTGGCCGGCGAGCTGGAGGTGGAGCTCAACCCGCAAGGGACACTCGCCGAGCGCATCCGCGCCGGCGGCTGCGGCATCGGCGGGTTCTACACGCCGACCGGCGTGGGCACGGAGATCGCCCGGGGCAAGGAGGTCCGCACGCTCGACGGGAAGGAGTACCTGCTCGAGCTCCCCCTGCGCGCGGACTTCGCCTTCATCCGGGCGTGGAAGGCGGACCGCTGGGGCAACTGCGTCTTCCGGGAGACGGCCCGCAACTTCTCGCCGCTGATGGCCATGGCCGCCCGGACGACCATCGTCGAGGCGGAGCACCTGGTCGAGGTGGGCGAGGTGGACCCGGACGAGGTGCACACCCCGAGCATCTTCGTCCGGCGCATCTTCCAGGGTCGCGGCTACCAGAAGTGGATCGAGAAGCGCACCGTCCGGAAGCGGACCTGAGCGCCCGGAGGCAATGACCATGGCACTGACCCGCGAACAGGTCGCCCAGCGCATCGCCCTGGAGCTCCGGGACGGCTACTACGTCAACCTGGGCATCGGTCTTCCCACGCTGGTGGCCAACTACATCCCCGCCGGCATCGACATCCTCCTGCACTCGGAGAACGGGCTCCTCGGCATCGGACCCTGGCCCCTCGAGGGGGAGGAGGATCCAGATCTGATCAACGCCGGGAAGGAGACGGTGACAACGGTGAAGGGCGCCTCCTTCTTCGACTCGGCGACGTCCTTCGGGATGATCCGCGGCGGCCACATCGACTTTGCCGTCCTCGGAGCGATGGAGGTGAGCGAGCACGGAGACCTGGCGAACTGGCTCATCCCGGGCAAGATGGTGAAGGGAATGGGCGGCGCCATGGACCTGGCCACCGGTGCGAAGCGCGTCTACGTGGCCATGGAGCACGTGGCCAAGGACCGGCCGAAGATCCTCAAGAAGTGCGCGCTGCCCCTCACCCGGCCGCGCTGCGTGCACCACATCGTGACCGACCTGGCCTTCATCGACGTCACCGCCGACGGGCTTCTCCTCCGCGAGGTCGCCCCGGGGGTGACCCCGGAACAGGTGCAGAAGGTCACCGAGCCGCGGCTCCGCATCGCCCCCGACCTCCGGGAGATGCCCGTCTAGCGAGGAGCCCGGTCTCCTCTGCTAGACTGTGCCCGGGGAGCGGCCCCGCGGAAGCCGGCGGCTCCCGGGTCATGGTGTCGGAACCGGACAGCAACAGCGGCCGGCGGGCCGATCGTCTCCAGCACGAGCTGCTGGTGGCTTACCGCTACCCGACGGTGGACGGCTTCCTCACCGACTGGGCGACGAACCTTTCGCGGGGCGGAATCTTCATCAACACCCGGAGCCCGGCCGGGGTGGGAACGCTCGTCCGTCTCATCCTCGAGCTCCCCGGCGCGCCGGTGCCGTTCGAGCTGCGGGGCCGGGTGGCCCGGGTCCACGAGTTCGACAACCCCACCAACCAGGTCCCGGGAATGGCCATCGAGTTCGTGGACGTCGACGACGCCATGAAGGCCCGCATCGAGCAGTTCGTCGAGCAGCTGCGCCAGGCCCTTCCCGACGCCGGTCGCATCCCCCGGACCCTCTGATCCGCCGGTCATGGCCGGCGAGGTGTCCACCCCGCTCGAGGTGAGGGTCGAGCGTCTCGGCGCGGAAGGGGAGGGCATCGCCACCGACGCCGGTCGCGCGCTCTTCGTCGCCGGCGGCCTCCCCGGCGAACGGGTCAGGGTCCGCCTGGTCGAGGAGGGAAGGGTTCGCCGCGCCACCCTCGAGGCGATCCTGGAAGAGAGCCCGGCTCGGCGGGAGCCGCCCTGTGCCCTCGCCGACCGCTGCGGCGGGTGCGACTGGATGCACCTCAGGCCCGGGGCACAGGTCGAGGCCAAGGAGCGGATCGTCCGCGAGGCGCTGGAACGCATCGGACGCGTGGACCTGGCCCGGACGCGAATCCTGCCCACCGCCGGGGCAGGGACCGACACCGGAACCCGCCGTCGCGCCGTCCTGCACTGGGAAGCCGGTGCGCTGACCTACTACGGGCGCCGCAGTCATCGTCCGGTTCCGGTGGCGGAATGCCCGGCGCTGGTGCCGGCGCTCGTCTCGTTGCCGGGGCGCCTCGCCCCGCTGCTCGCCGGCGCCGGCCGGGCGCTCCGCGACGTGCATCTGCTCGCCGAGGGCGATGCCGTCACCCTGGCACTCTCCGTCGACGGCCCGGTCCGTCCGGCGCTGCGCCGGGCCGCGACCGGGCTGGTGCGCGGCGAGCTTGCCCGGGGCGTGGTGCTCCTTCCGTCCGCGGGGGCGGCCGAGGAGGTCGGCCGTCCGGTGCTCGAGGCACCGGCCCCGCTGCAAGCGGAGGTCCGGCTGCGCCTGCGGGCCGATGGCTTCGTCCAGGCACATGCCGAGGGCACCTCGCAGCTCGTCGCCCGGGCGCTCGAGCTCCTCGGCCCCTCGTCCGGCGACCGCGCTCTGGAGCTGTACGCCGGAAGCGGTACATTCACCTTCGCCCTCGCGGCGCGGGTGGCGGCCGTGGTCGCCGTCGAGTCCTCCGCGGTCGCCGTCTCTCTCGGCGCGGCCGCGGGGCGGGCAGCGCGCGTGACGAACGTGCGCTGGGTTCAGGGCGATGCCGCGCGCGTGGCCGACGGGCTCGTCCGCGAGGCGGCCCGGTTCGACCTGATCCTTGCCGACCCGCCCCGCACCGGCGCCCCGGCGCTGGCCCGGCTGGCCAGCGCCCTCGGCGTGCAGCGCCTGGTCTACGTCGGGTGCGACGCCGGGTCCCTGGCCCGGGACGCCGGGCGCCTGGTCCAGGCCGGGTTCCGCTTCGAGGCCCTCCAGCTGGTGGACCTCTTCCCGAACACGCACCACGTCGAGGCGCTCCTCCTGTTCAGTCGCTGACCCGCCCGTCGCCCATTCCGCCGCCGGG
>DASPUU010000307.1:0-9921 GCA_035622755.1 Myxococcaceae bacterium | reverse complement strand
GGGAAGCTGTGCTGCTCGCCGAGCGAGAGGAGGATGCCGTCGTCGGTGGCCGCCGCCTGGAGCTCGAAGTCGAAGGTGCGGCAGAACCGCTTGCGGAGGGCCAGCCCCCAGGCGCGGTTGATCCGGCTCCCGAACGGCGCGTGGAGGCAGAGCTGCATCCCGCCCGCGTCGTCGAAGAAGCGCTCGGCGACGATGGTGTCGGTGGTCGGCAGCGCACCGAGGATTCCCTCGGAGGTCCGGAGGTAGCCGAGCAGCGCGTCCACGCCGGCATCGCTCAGGGCACAGGCCTTCCGGAGCGACTCCACGTCCGCGGCCGACACGGCGTCGACGCGCGTGCGGCCGACCTCCGCCGACAGCTCGTCGGTGCGGCCCGGCGCCTCCCCTCGCCAGAAGGGGACCGACGGCGGCGCCCCGCGCGCATCCTCCACCCGCACGATCCCCGAGCGGATGCTCTGGATGCGCCAGGAGGTGCTGCCGAGGAGGAAGATGTCCCCGGCCGACGACTCGACGGCGTAGTCCTCGTCGAGCGTGCCCACCTGCCGGCCCTCCGGCTCGGCCACCACCGGGTAGGTGAAGGTGTCGGGGATGGCGCCGGCGTTGAACACGGCGGTGAGGCGCGCCCCCCGGCGGGCGCGGAGCTGGTGGTTCACCCGGTCGCGGTGGAGGAGGGCGCGGGGCGGACCGCGCACGGCCACGCCCTCGGCGAGCATGCGCAGCACCTGCTCGTACCGCTCCCAGGTGAGGTTCCGGTAGGGCCAGGCCCGGCGGAAGAGGGCGTAGAGAGCGCGCTCGTCCCAGCTCTCCACCGCGCAGGCGGCGACCATCTGCTGGGCGAGGACGTCGAGCGGCTCCTGGGGGATGGGGATGGCGTCGAGCTTCCCCTCGCGGACGCCGCGCACCAGCGCCGCCGACTCCACCAGCTCGTCCCGGGTGAGGGCGACGAGGATCCCCCTGCTCACCCCGGCCAGCTGGTGGCCGGCGCGCCCCACCCGCTGCAGGAAGACGCCGAGCGAGCGCGGGCTCCCCAGCTGGACGACCACGTCCACCGAGCCGATGTCGATGCCCAGCTCGAGCGAGGCGGTGGCCACCATCGCCCGGAGCTGTCCGGCCTTGAGCTTCTGCTCGGCGGCCAGCCGCAGCTCCCGGGCCATGCTCCCGTGGTGGGCGGAGACCAGCCCCGGCCCGATGCGCTGGCCGAGGTCGTGGGCCACGCGCTCGGCGAGCTTCCGGGTGTTGGTGAAGATGAGGGTGGTGCGGTGCTCGCCGACGAGCCGGACCAGCCGGTCGTAGATCTGCCCCCACATCTCGTGGGTGGCGACCGCCGACAGCTCGTCGTCGGGGATGTCGATGGAGAGGTCCCAGCTGCGGAGATGCCCGACCTCGACCACCGTGCAGTCCTCCCCGGTCGACCCGGTGAGAAAGGCGGCGAAGTCGGGCAGCGGCCGGACGGTGGCCGACAGCCCGATGAGCTGGGGCGCGGCGCGGGTGAGGTGCTTGAGGCGTTCGAGCGAGAGGGAGAAGTGGCTGCCGCGCTTGTCCCGGGCGAGGGCGTGGATCTCGTCGACGATGACCGTCTCCACCCGGGAGAGCATCTGCCGGGCCCGGGACGAGGTGAGGAGCAGGTAGAGCGACTCGGGCGTGGTGATGAGCACGTGCGGCGGCCGGCGCACCATCTGGGCGCGCTCCGAGGCCGGCGTGTCTCCCGTCCGGACCTGCACGCGGATTCCCTCGGGCGAGAGCCCCTCGGCGGCGGCGAGCTCGGACAGCTCGGCCAGCGGCTGGAGGAGGTTCTTCTGGACGTCGTTCCCGAGCGCCTTGAGCGGCGAGACGTAGACCACGTGGGTGTGCTCGCCCAGCTCGCCGGCCAGCGCGAGCCGGAAGAGGCGGTCCAGCGCCACCAGGAACGCCGACAGCGTCTTGCCCGAGCCGGTCGGCGCGGCCAGGAGCACGTCCCGTCCCTCGAGGATGGGGGGCCAGCCCTGCCGCTGCGGCGCCGACGGGGCCCCGAGGCGCGTCCGGAACCAGCGCTGGACCAGCGGATGGAAGGGCGCGAGGTCCGCGTCCCCGGCCGCCGCTGCGTCCTGGGCCGTCGAGAAGGGCAGCGGCATCTGCGGGGCGGCCATGGGGACCCGCATTTCTGAACGCCCGTGCAGGGCACGTCAAGTCCGGCCTCGCGGCCGCGCCGTCTTCGAGAGACTCTCCCCCGGGCCGACCCCGATGACGCCTCGACTCCTTGCGCTCGCGATCGCCGCCCTCCTCACCGCGCCGGCCCACGCCTCCGAGCCCTTCGTCGCCCCCGCCTCGACCCAGGCCGTGGATCAGCCCGGCAGCCACCACGTCTCCTTCGAGGTCGAGGCCGGCACGTCGTACACGCTCCTCAAGAAGGGCGGCCCGGGCGGCACCTGGTGCAAGCTCGCCTCGCCGGCGGGCGGACCGGCCGGCTGGGTCCCCTGCGCGACGGGCCCCTCGCCGGCGGCGGCGGCCCCGTCCAGAGGCGGCAAGGGCGGGTGCGCCACGAGCTGCTCGGCCAAGCCGCTCTTCCCGGCGGCGCCGGAGCTGACGGCGGTCGATCGGGAGGTCCTCGGCATCTGCCCCGCCCGGCCGGACGCCTCGGCGACGCTGGAGGACGTCCGCCGCTTCGTCGCCGCCCACCTCGACGATCCGCGGCTGCAGCGCGCGCTCTCCGCCGCCGGCCGTCCCGGCGACCGCTCGGCGAACATCGAGTGGATGGCCGCGCTCTGGGTCGGGACCGGCCCGCGCAACGCCTTCACCCACGTCTTCTGCGGCGACGACTGGACGCGCGGCGCCATCGGCGGGCTCCACTACCTGCCGCGCTACGCCCAGCTCGAGGCGGAGGGAAAGCTCTGTTACGGCGGGCCGGCCAAGGGCAGCGAGGCCCTCGAGGGCGGCCAGTACACCATCCGCTTCACCGCCCTCTCCCCCTGGTCGTGCGCCGTGAAGCGCGTGGGCGGCTTCACCGCCGAGCACGACCCGGTCCAGGTCCTGGCCATCGGAACCCGCGCCTTCGCCCGCTGCTGCAACCGGACGGGGGGCAGCAAGGACGGCGGCGTCTACGCCGCGCCCGACCTGGGCGGAATCCCCTACCGCATCTGGTGCGGCACCCGGAACGGGAGCTACGGCATCGCCACGCTCTACCCGACCGACGAGCGGCCGAGCTGCGGCCCGTGAACGCCAGACCCCCGATCTATAAGCTCGCCGATGCCAGCTCCCCTCGAGCTCGGCGACGGCGTCGAGTGGGTGGTCGACGCCTTCGGCTGCGACCCGGCGGCGCTCCGGAGCCCTGAGCGGCTGGAGGCGCTCTTCGGCCGGGCCATGCGCGAGCTCGGCCTCCACCCGGTGGCGGCGGCATCCGTCCACGCCTTCCCCGGACCGGGCGGCGTCACCGCCGTGCAGCTCCTCTCCGAGTCGCACCTCACCGCGCACACGTTTCCGGAGAGCGGCTACGCCGCCTTCAACCTCTACTGCTGCCGGGCGCGCCCCGACTGGCCCTGGTCGGAGCGGCTCGGCGAGCTGCTCGGCGCCGAGCGCGTCGCCGTGCGGCGCATCCCCCGGCCCGGGCCCCGCTCATGACCCAGCCCACGCCCCGCCAGGGACAGTGCCCGAGCTGCGGCGCGCCCATCGAATTCAGGCTCGGAGCTTCCCGGGCCACGGTGTGCGGCTACTGCAAGGCCATCGTCGTCCGCGCCGGCCAGGACTTCCAGGCGGTGGGCAAGGTGGCGGACCTCATCCCCACCGGCTCCCGCATCGACCTCGGCTCGCACGGCGTCCTCGGCGGCGACCTTCCCTTCGACGTCATCGGCCGGCTCCAGTACGAGTGGCAGCAGGGCGTGTGGGACGAGTGGTACATCGCCCTCGGCGACGGCCGGTGGGGCTGGCTGGCCGAGGCGCAGGGGCGGTTCTACGTCACCTCGCGGATGTCCCGCCGCCCGCTGCCGCCGCGGGTCGAGCCCGGACAGAGCTTCTTCATCGAGGGGCTCGGCCGCTTCACGGTCGGCGACGTGAAGCAGGCCCGCATCGTCGGCGCCCAGGGCGAGCTGCCCGACCCGGTGACGCTGGGCGAGAGCCCGCTCACCGCCGACCTCGAGTCCGAGAAGGGCGGATTCGCCACCCTCGACTACGGCGACGGCAGCGCGGAGCCCGTCCTCTATGCCGGGCGCCAGGTCCCCTTCGAGGCGCTGCACCTGGGCGACAAGTCCGGACAGGCGCTGGCGCGGCAGGCCCGCCCCGCCGGGGAAAAGCTGGCCTGCCCGAGCTGCGGAGCGCCCCTCTCCGTCCGCATCCCCGAGCAGAGCGTGCGGGTGGTGTGCGAGAGCTGCAACCACCTGCTCGACACGAGCCAGGGCGCCTTCCGGGTCATCGCCGCCCTGGAGCGGGGCCGCCTCGAGCCGCGCATCCCGCTCGGCTCCGCCGGGACGCTGCGCGGCCGCTCGTTCGTCCTCGTCGGGTGGATGGTCAAAAGCTGCATCGTCGACGGCGTCCGCTACCCGTGGGGCGAGTACCTGCTCTGGGAGGAGAAGTCGCAGTCCTTCGCCTGGCTGGTGGAGAGCGACGGCCACTGGCAGCTGGCCACCGCCCTCTCGGTGGCGGACGTCCACTCCGCCGACGACGCCGAGTACCACGGGAAGCGGTTCCGCCACTTCTCGTCGGTGACCGGCAAGGTCGACCAGGTGCTGGGCGAGTTCTACTGGGCCGTCCAGGCCGGCGACACGAGCCAGCTCGACGACTACATCCGCCCGCCCGAGGGGCTCTCCCGGGAGCTGGGCGGCGGCGAGGTGAACTGGACGCACCTCGAGCACCTGGAGCCCACCGAGGTGGCTCGCGCCTTCGACCGGCCCGGCCTCGTGAAGGAGCGCCCGCAGGGCGTGGGAGAGGTGCAGCCCTGGCCGCACTGGAGCACCTGGCACACGATGAGCCACTGGATGCTGGGCGGGATGGTGGCGCTGGTGGTGCTCCTCGGCGCCTTCGCCCTGCGGCGGGGGACCGTCCTCGTCGACCAGACCTTCACCTCGCAGCAGCTCCTCGGCGAGGCCACCGAGACCATCCCCGGCGGCGAGCGCGTCCATGGCTACCTCTCCCCGGACTTCGACCTCGCCGGGAAGGGCGCGCTGCAAGTGGAGCTGTCCAGCGACGCCGCCCAGACCTGGGCCTACGCCGAGGGCGCGGTCATCAACGAGACCACCGGCGAGAGCGCCCCCTTCGCCGTGGAGTCGAGCTACTACTCGGGGGTCGACGACGGCGAGCGGTGGACGGAGGACAACCGCACCGCCTCCGCCTCCATCGGCTCCCCCGGTCCCGGCCCGACCCTCGTGCGGGCCGACCTCCAGTGGCAACCGGGCCACCCGCCCCCCGGCATGCGCCTCCGGGTGCGCACCGAGAGCTTCAGCATCTGGCAGTTCTTCGGCGCCCTGGCGCTTCTCTCCTGGCCGCTCGTCTACCCGCTGCGCCTGGCCGCCTTCGAGCGCGCGCGCTGGGAAAACTCGAACCTACAACCGGCCGGCAAGTCCGGCGGCGAGGACTGATCGCCCGTGACCTTCCTCTATCGCGCCTGGGTGCTGGCCACCCTGGGATTCTTCGCCTGGGGCAGCCTCTCCGGCTGGCGGATGCTCACCCCGCCGCACCAGCGCATCGATCCGAGCGTGCGCTCCTCGCCGGGCGGCTACCGCTCCTACCACTTCTGGCACACGGGGTTCGCGGGCGGAAAGTAACGACGACTTCAGGAGGCGTGTCATGTCCGAGCATCTGGCGAGGGCGCTGTTCGACGTCATCATCTTCTCCGTGGTGGGCATCGTCGTCTTCGCCGTGGCGTTCTTCGTCATCGCGCGCATCTCCCCCTTCTCGCTGCGCAAGGAGCTGGAGGACGACCAGAACACCGCGCTGGGCGTGGTCATCGGCTCGATGATCATCGGCCTGTCGCTGATCATCAGCGCCGCCATCCACGGCTGACATGGACGCCGCGGCCGTGGCCACCGCCTCCGGGCGGAGGAAGCCGGAGGCGCTCGACGCCAAGCTGCTCCTCCTCACCGCGCTGATCATCGCCGTCTGCGGCCTGGTCTACGAGCTGCTCGCCGGGACCCTGGCCAGCTACCTGCTCGGCGACTCGGTGATGCAGTTCTCCACGGTCATCGGGCTCTACCTCTCCGCCATGGGGCTGGGGAGCTGGCTCTCCGGCAAGCTGGAGACCCAGGTCGCCCGGCGCTTCGTGGAGGTGGAGCTGGGCGTGGCGCTCCTCGGCGGGCTGTCCGCCCCGGCGCTGTTCCTGGCCTTCGCCCATCTCTCCTTCTTTCGACTGGTGCTCTACGGCCTGGTGGCCGGGGTGGGGACGCTGGTCGGCCTGGAGATCCCCCTCCTCCTGCGCGTGCTCCGGGACCAGCTTCCCTTCAAGGACCTCATCGCCCGGGTCCTCACCGTCGACTACCTGGGCGCGCTCCTGGCCTCGCTCCTCTTCCCGCTCCTGCTCGTCCCCCGGCTCGGGCTGGTGCGCACCGGGCTCGTCTTCGGCGTGCTCAACGCCGCGGTCGGGCTGTGGAGCACGCATCTCCTCCGGTCGGTGATTCCCCGCCCGCGCAGCCTCCGCATCCGGGCCGCCGCCGTCCTCGTCCTCCTCCTCGCCGGGGTGGCCGCCGCGGACCGGCTCACCTCGCTCGCCGAGGAGGGCATGTACGCGGATGAGGTCATCTTCGCCAAGAGCTCCCCCTACCAGCGCATCGTCATCACCCGCGGGCGGGCCGGCTTCCAGCTCTTCCTCAACGGCAACCTCCAGTTCTCCAGCGCCGACGAGGCGCGCTACCACGAGGCGCTGGTCCATCCGGCGATGAGCCTCGCCCCGGGAGCGCGGCGGGTGCTGGTGCTCGGCGGCGGCGACGGCCTGGCCGTGCGCGAGCTGCTCAAGTACCCGGGGCTGGAGGAGGTCCAGCTCGTCGACCTCGACCCGGCCATGACCGAGCTCGCCCGGACCTTCCCGCTCTTGCGCGAGCTGAACCGGGACAGCCTGCGCTCGCCGCGGGTGCACGTCACCAACGAGGACGCCTACCTCTGGCTCGGCCGCGACCACGGGCGCTTCGACGCGGCCATCGTCGACTTCCCCGACCCGAACAACTTCGCCCTGGGGAAGCTCTACACCACCCACTTCTACCGGCTCCTCCGGCGGGCGCTCGCCCCCGCGGCCCCGGCCGCCGTCCAGGGGACGAGCCCGCTCATGGCCCGGAGCTCGTACTGGTGCGTGGCCGGGACGCTCGAGGCGGCCGGCTTCGCCGTGCGCGGCTACCACGCCGCCGTGCCCAGCTTCGGGGAGTGGGGCTTCCTGCTCGCCCGCGACGCGCCCTTCCCCGTCCCCTCCCGGCTCCCCCCGCTCGAGCTGCGCTTCCTCACCGACGAGGCGCTGGCGGCCATGTTCGTCTTCCCCGCCGACATGGCCCGCGTTCCCACCGAGGTGAACCGGCTCGATAACCAGATCCTCGTCCAGTACTACGAGCAGGAGTGGAAGCGCTGGAACTAGCGGCCGGCCATGAACGCCCTCTCCCGCCGCGAGCTGCTCGTCGCCAGCCTCGGAGCCGGCGCCGCGGCCGCGTGCCGGCGGCCGCCGAGCATCCGCTTCGAGGGAGAGCTCCTCGGCCCGAGCGCCTCACAGGGGCACCGGCTCCGGCAGGGCTTCCGGCCGCCCCCGGTGCGCCGCGAGCGGACCGGCGTGGCCATCGTCGGCGCGGGCGTGGCCGGGCTGTCGGCGGCCTGGCGGCTCGAGCGGCGGGGCTGTCCGGACTTCGCCGTGCTCGAGCTCGAGAGCGACCCCGGCGGGACGAGTCGCAGCGGACGGAATGGCTTCACCGCCTTCCCCTGGGGCGCGCACTACGTCCCCGCGCCGCTCGAGGCATCGAGCGACCTCTCCCGGCTGCTCGGGGAGATGGGAGTGGTGGAGGGGGAGGACGGCGAGGGACGGCCGCTGGTGGCCGAGCAGTTTCTCTGCCGGGCCCCGCAAGAGAGGCTCTTCTTCGCCGGCGCCTGGTCCGAGGGGCTCTACCCCCGCTTCGCCGCGAGCCCGGAGGACCTGCGCCAGCTCCGGGCCTTCGAGGCGGAGATGGACCGGCTGGTGGGCGCACGCGACGCCCGGGGGCGGCGCGCCTTCGCGCTTCCCACCGCGGCCTCCGGACGGCTCCCCGAGCTCGACGCCCTGGACGGCATGTCCATGGCCGAGTTCCTCGACCGGCGCGGGCTGACCAGCCCGAGGCTGCGCTGGTACGTCGAGTACGCCTGCCGCGACGACTACGGCTGCCGGCTCGAGACCACCTCGGCCTGGGCCGGGGTCTTCTACTTCACCTCGCGGGTGGAGAGGCCCGGGGCACGCGCCTCGGAGCTGGTCACCTGGCCGGCCGGGAACGGCGCGCTGGTGGCCCACCTGGCGCGCCTGGCCGGCCCGCGGCTGCGGACGGGCATCCTGGTCACCGACGTCGTCCCCGGACCGGACGGCGTGGAGATCCACGCCTGGGACACCGCGCGCGAGGAGGCCTTCGCCATCGATGCCGGGCACGCCGTCTTCGCGCTGCCGCACTTCCTGGCCGCCCACCTGGTCTCGCCCTACCGGGAGCGGCCTCCGCCCCACCTCGCCGCCGTCGGCTACAGCCCGTGGGTGGTGGCCAATCTCACGCTCCGCGCCCGCCCGGCCGAGCGCGGCTTCCCCGCCGCCTGGGACAACGTGCTCTACGACTCGGGGAGCCTCGGCTACGTGGTGGCCACGCACCAGGCCGGCCAGGACCACGGACCGACGGTGTGGACCTGGTACCTGCCGCTGACCGGCGACGAGCCCCGCGCCGCCCGCCAGCTCCTCCTCTCCGCCGACTGGAGGCACTGGGCGGAGGTGGTGATGGCCGACCTGCGCCGCGCCCATCCGGACCTCGAGGGGCTCGTCGAGCGGCTCGACGTCTGGCGCTGGGGGCATGCCATGGTCCGCCCGACGCCGGGCCTGCTCCGGAGCGGCATCCTCGAGGCGGCGCGGGCGCCGCTCGGGCGCCTGCACTTCGCCCACACCGACCTGTCCGGCATCGCCCTCTTCGAGGAGGCGCAGGCCTGGGGGGTACGGGCCGCGGACGCCATCCTCGCCGCACGCGCGGCGGGACCGTCACGCTGAGTCTTGCGGACTCCTCAGTCGAAGGTGAGGCGGCGGAAGGGGCGGACGTTGACGTCCTTCCAGACGCGGCCGGTGGTGTACGCATCGGCGGAGAGCCAGGCATCGAGCTCGGCCCGGGAGGGGAAATCCAGGATGAGCATCGAGCCCACCATCCGGCCCGAGTCGTCGAGGATGGCACCGCCGTCGAGGAAGTGGCCAGCGGCGCGGAGGCGGGTCAGCGTGGCGAGATGCGCGGGCCGGGCCGCGGCGCGCCGTGCCGGAGCCTCGGGGTCCACACCGTCATAGCCGAGGACGAGGAAGACCATCTCGGACGGAGATGCTCGCAGCCCGGGGTGCCCGCCGGCAAGATGGAAACGACCGTGCCGGCCGTGCTCTCCACGCTCTTCTGGGCCTTCCTCGCCCTGAGCTGTGTCCCGCTCTTCGCCGGCGCCTGCCTGGTCTGGCTGGTCACCCTGCCCTTCGACCCCGACGGGCGCGTCCTCCACCTCTACTCGTGCTTCTGGGCGCAGCTCTACTTCTACGTCAACCCGGCCTGGCGCCTGCGCGTCGAGGGCCGGGAGAGGCTCCCCTGGCGGGGGGCGGCGGTGCTGGTCGCCAACCACGCCAGCCTCGGGGACATCCTCGTCCTCTTCGGGCTCTACCGGCCCTTCAAGTGGGTCTCCAAGGCGAGCAACTTCCGGCTCCCCTTCATCGGCTGGAACATGCGCCTCAACCGCTACGTGTCGCTCGTCCGCGGAGACCCCGACTCCATCGGCCGGATGATGGTCGCCTGCGAGCGGTGG
>DASPUU010000306.1:0-15889 GCA_035622755.1 Myxococcaceae bacterium | reverse complement strand
CGAAGATGGAGCGCAGGTCCTTGCCCGGGACGTACTCCATGGCGATGTAGAGGCTGTTGGCGATCCGGTTCAGCTCGTAGATCTGGCAGATGTTGGCGTGGGTGAGCTGGACGCTGATCTTCGCCTCGTCCTGGAACATGGCGATGAACTCCGCGTCCTCGGCGATGTTGGGGAGGATGCGCTTGATCGCCACCAGGCGCTCGAACCCCCCTGTCCCGAAGGCCTTGGCGCGCCACACCTCGGCCATTCCACCGATGTTGATCCGGTCGAGCAGGAGGTATCGCCCGAAGGGGATCGGCTGTTTCTTCGGCGCCGGGGCGGTCAACGCTTGAGGAGCGGCAGGGGTGGACAGGGGAGCTAGGGATGGTACCGACCGGGCGGCGAGCCGGTCAACGAGAGGGCCAGGGCGCCTACATCCTACTCGCCGGTGAACACCGGGGGCCGCTTTTCCAGGAAGGCGGCCACCCCCTCGAGGAAGTCTCGAGACCCGAGCAGCCGGAGCTGTCCGCGCAGCTCGACCTCCAGCGCTGCCTCGAAGGGGATCTCCAGCGCCCCGTACACCGCCGCCTTCACCGCGCGGTGGACGAGCGGCGGGCCGGCGGCGAGCGTGCGCACGAAGTCCGTCGCCGCCGACTCGAGCAGCGCGGCGGGGACGACTCGGTTCACCAGCCCGATGGCCCTGGCCTCGGCCGCCTCGACCATCTCGCCGGTGAGCATCAGCTCCAGCGCCCGGCCAAGCCCCACCAGGCGAGGAAGGATCCAGGTGCCGCCGCCGTCCGGCATCAGGCCTCGCCGCACGAAGATCTCACCGAAGCGGGCCCGGTCCGAGCACAGCCGCAGGTCGCAGGCCAGCGCCAGGTCGCAGCCGAACCCGGCCGCCACCCCGTCGACCACGGCCACCGTGGGCAGCGGGCAGGCGCGCAGCGAGCGGACCAGGCCGTGGAAGTGGGTGCGCATGCGCCCTTCCACGGTGGAGGGGTCGAGGCCCTCCTCGGCCGCCGCCTTGAGGTCCAGGCCCGACGAGAACGCGCCCCCGGCGCCGGTCAGGGCCACCACCCGCGCGCCGGCTCCCGGCGCCGCTTCCACGGCTTCGCGCACGGCGGCGTTGACGCCGATGGTCAGGGCGTTCCTGGTCTCCGGCCGGTGAAGGGTGATCCAGCGGACGGCGGCGTCATCGCGGACGAGGACCTCGGAGGCGGCCACGGGCGGGCAGTCTGGAGGCAGGGCCCCGGCCGCCGCAAGGTCCGCAGCGGGACGAAAAGTCTGCGCCACCCCGGCCCGGGCGAGCGAGGAACCCGGGAGCGCCGCTGGAGCGGGCACGGGGGCTGCACGGCCGGGCCGTCGAGCAGGGAGGGTCGCCCGATGCCCGAAAGGCCGACGCCCAGTGTCATGGAGGTCATCTACCGGCGGCGCGCGGTTCGCTCCTACACCCGCCAGGCGGTGGACGAGGTCACGGTGCGCTCGCTGCTGCGAGCCGCCTGTCAGGCACCGACGGCGATGCATGCCGAGCCGTGGGCCTTCGTCGTGGTCCAGGACCGGGAGCGGCTCCAGCGCTATTCGGACCTGGCCAAGGAGCACGCACTCCAGGCGCGCGACCACAACCGGTTGCTCGACGTGCCCGGGGGTCACGCCCTGCGCGACCAGCTCGCCAGCCCGGCGTTCAACGTCTTCTACGATGCCTCGACGCTGGTCGTCGTCTGCGCCCGGCCGTCGGGCCCCTTCGCCGAGGCCGACTGCTGGCTGGCGGCGGAAAATCTCATGCTCGCCGCCTGCGGCCTGGGGCTGGGGACGTGCTGCGTTGGCCTGGCCGTGCCGGTGCTCAACCGCCCGGAGGTGAAGGCCGAGCTGCGCATCCCGGCGGAGGTGACCGCGGTGGCGCCGATCATCGTCGGAATCGCCGCCCAGGCTCCCCCGCCCGTCTCGCGCAAGGAGCCGGTGATCCTCTCCTGGACGTGAGGACGCCCTAGCGCACGCGCGCCCGGTGGGGCAGCGGCGCGGCCGTCTCCTCCTGGAAGTCCATGAACTGCTCCATCTCGCGCACCGTCTCCTCGGTGGCCTGGACCTCGGCGGAGAGGGCGTCCAGCTGGCGGGTGACGTGCTCCGGATCGCGGATGGCGATCGACTGCTCGTGGGTGAGCCGGAGCAGATCCTCGATGCTCGCCAGCTGGTGGCTGACCACCGCGCGGCTCTCCTCGGCCTGGGTGAAGCGCTGGAGCCGCTTGCGGAGGATCTCCACCCGCTTCTCCTTCACCTCGCGCAGCCGGGGGCTCGACTCGGTCCCCGCCTCGGCCTCCAGCTCCTTCAGCTCCCGCTCCAGCGCCTGGCGGTCGGCGATGCTCAGGTAGCGACGGTAGCCGTTGAGGGTGCCGAGCAGCCGGAGGAAGGAGGTGAGCAGCGCGTCCACCCGGCTCTCGCTCGACGCCGCCAGGACGCGGCCGCCGGGCAGGCGCCGGTAGTTGCCCTCGATCTTCTCCTTCAGGTCGCGCAGCCGGTGGTAATGCTCCCGCTGGCTGGGGGCGAGCTCGGCGAGCAGCCCCTCCACCTCCGCCTCGCCGCCCTGGCGGTCGGGAAGGGCACGGGCCGCCCGCCGGAAGCGCGGGTTGATTCCCAGCACCAGGAGGTACAAAAGCTCCAGCGCCCCGGCGACGATGACCGGCAGCGTCTGGCCGGTGACCAGGGTGGCGCCGGCGGCGCCCGCCAGGCCGATGAGGTTGGCCGGCGACAGGAAGGCCGCTCGGAGCCAGGCCAGCCGTCCGGGGGCAGTGTCGTTCAAGGTCCGCGCACCTCCGCCGCTCCGCGCAGCGCCGAGAGGTCCCTCGTCTCCTCGGCCAGGCGGGCCGGTTCCGTCCGGCGCTCCAGCCTGGAGAACAGCTGGACCGCACTCTGGTACAGCTCGTCGTACGTGACCGGCGCCTCCCCCGCCAGTCCGAAGAAGGCGAGATTCTCCTTGAGGGTGGCCGGGGGGCTCGTCCGCACCGCCTCGGCCGGATCTCCCAGGGCGGGAGCCGCCTCGCCGAGGAGCCGCGCCCCGGGGCCGGGGTCCCGCAGCACCGCCGCCTGGGCGTCGAGGAGACCCCGGACGATGCGCCGCACCGCATCCGGGTACCGGGCGGCGAACTCCCCCCGGGCGACGAGCACCGTGGAGATGAGGTGGGGGGCGTCGGCGGTGGTGGCCAGTACCTGGCCGCCCCGCTCCCGCGCCGCCGCCTCGACGTCGGTCGACATTCCCACCGCGGCATCGGCCCGACCCTCGCGTAGGGCCCGTCCGGCGTCGAGGCCGGAGCCGAGCTCGACCCAGCGGACGTCAGCCGGGGCGAGCCCGGCCCGCATCAGGAGCCAGAGGGCGAAGTAGTGCCCGGCCGACTGCGGCGCGGTGGCCAGCCGCTTCCCCTTCAGCGCCGCCAGTGACGGCACGCCCACCGCGGCCAGCGCGTCCTGACCGCGACTGCGCCCGAGGAGCATCTCCACCCTCGGGGCGACGTCGCGCAGGGCGGGGGCCCAGGCCGCCAGCCGGTCGACGGGCAGGGCCGCCAGGTCCACGCCGCCCCGGTCCCCGCCGGCGGCCAGGGCCGCGCGCAGCTCGTCGTCGCGGAGGAAGGGCACCGCCCGGGCATCGAGGGCGTAGGCCGCCTTGAGGATGCCGGGACGGGCCTCGGCGCCGGTTCCGCCGGTGGCCAGGAGCAGGGCTGCGGCGCTTCCCCGCGGGACGAATCCGATGACCGCGGGGCGCAGCGGGAGTGAGGCCACGTCCTCACCCGGCGCGGTCACGCCGGCGGGGAAGTCCCCCGGGGTGAGGGCCGTCCGGGGCCGGAGGGCGGGAAAGAGGCGATCCTTGAGCCGCTCCAGGCCGCCGCTGGCCGAGGCCGCCGCCCACCCGGCCACCACCAGCGCCAGGGCGAGGAAGAGGACCAGCCCTGCTTTGCGCCGGGCCAAGGGGCACGTCCAAGGGGGAGCTACTTGACCTCGACCTTCTTGCCGATGGTCTTCTCCGCCCCCTCCGCCACCTCGGAGACCGGCGAGGGGCTGGCCAGGCCCATCTCCATCTTGAACTGCTTGACCAGCTCCATGGCCTGGAGCTTCTCCGCGTCCTCTTCGATCTGCAGGGACTGGTGGTCCACGCCCTCCAGCGCCATCTGCATTCTGGCCTCGTTGATGGCCGTGGATTCCTGCACCTTGCGGAGCATCTCGTCGTGGGTGGCATCGATGCCGGCCACCTGGAAGGACTCCATCGCGTCGGCCACCTTGGCCTGCCACTTCGCCCGGCGCGCGTCGCGGATGGCGCCCATCGCCTCCTGGGTCTTCTTGTCCTTCTCCCGCATGAACATCTTCTTGACGTTCAGCGCCTTCTCGTAGGCGGCGCGTGCGGTGGCGAGCTGCTCGTCGTTGCGGCCGAGCGCCGACTTCTCCATCTGCAGCCGGGTGGCGTACTGCGCGGCGAGGTCGTCCCGGCCGGCCTGGATGGCGGCCTTGACCTTGGCCGTCAGGTCGTTCACCTCGGCTCGGTACTTGGTGTTCTCCTTTTCCAGCAGCGTGACGTTCGCCCGGACCATGGCGATGGACTCGTTCATCCGCGGAACCTGGTCATTCAGGTCGCGGATGTTCTGCTCCAGGATCAGCTCCGGATCCTCGATGCTGGTCACGAAGAAGCCGAAGAAGCTGCGCATCGCACGCTTGAAGCGATTCCACATGGGGTCCGTCCTCGCCGGAATGGGCGCCTTGTTGGATCTAGCACGTTCGGCGCCGGATTCCGCTCCGCGACGTGTGGGGGAGAAACGATCGTCCTTCGGCCCGATTGCCCCGGCGGACGCAGCCGGACGTCGTCAGGCCCGTTCGAGGAACCCCGGTCCGAATGGCTCCGGGAGCAGCTCGCCGAGCGTGCGGGTGATGCGCGCCCCACCGAGGGACCGGCTCTGGACGGGGAGACGGGCGTCGGCGAACTCGGCGAGGACCTGCCGGCAGGCCCCGCAGGGCGGCACCGGTGGATCGGCGTCGGCGACCACCAGGACCGCGCGGAGCCTTCCGTGACCGCCGAGCACGCCCGCCGCCACCGCGTGCCGCTCGGCGCAGACGGTCAGGCCGCTCGAGGCGTTCTCCACGTTGGCGCCGGCGGCGATGGCGCCATCGGAGAAGAGGGCCGCCGCGCCGACCGCGAAGCGGGAGTACGGCGCGTGGGCGTGCCCGCGCGCCCCGGCGGCGGCCTCGGCGAGCGCCTCCCAGTCGATGGCGTTGTCGTCCATGGCAGAGGGAGCAGGCCAGCCTTTGGGGGTTGGCGGCAAGCCCTCGCCCGGTACACTCGGGGCGGCCACCGAGGATGACCCCCGCACCTCCCGCCCCCAACGGGCTCCGGGCGCTCCCCGGGGCCGGCCTGCTCGCCCTGCTCCTCGTGCTGGCGCTCGTCAACGCCGCGGCGGTGCGGGTGAACGACTTCCGCGTCTTCCACACCGCCGGCCAGCGGGTGCTGCGCGGCGAGGCGCTCTACCGCGCCGAGGACGCCGCCTACCCGTTCAAGTACGCGCCGGTGGTCGGTCTGCTCCTCGCTCCGGTGGGGGCGCTGCCGCTGCGTCCGGCGAAGCTCCTCTGGGAGCTCGGCTCGGCGCTGGCCCTCTTTGCCTTCCTCCGGCAGGCGGCGCGGCTGGCCGCACCGGCGCCGACGCGCGCGGCGAACGCCCTCGCCGCGGTCCTCCTCCTCCCTTACCTGTGGCACGTCTTCTCGCTCGGTCAGATCGACGGCTTTCTCCTCGGCGCCATCGCGCTGAGCGACCGCTGGGCAGACCGGCGTCCTGCCCTCTCCGGCCTCCTCTGGAGCCTGACCGTTCTGACCAAGCCGCCTTACCTGGTCTTCGTCGCCGCCGCGCTGGTCGCCCGGCAGGGCCGGCGGCTCGCCGCGCTGGTCGCCGGGCTCGCCGCCGGGCTGGGGCTGCCGGCTCTGGTGTGGGGCTGGGGGCAGAACCTCGAGGTGCTGCACGCCTGGCGGGCGGTGCTCGGACGGACCACGCCCGAGCTGTTCTGCGCCTCCTCGAACCAGTCGTTCTGGGCCATCGGGTGCCGCTACCTGGGCCCTGGCCTGGCCGGGGCGGCCGCCGGAGCGGCGGTGGGGACGCTGGCCCTCGCCGGGGCGACCGCCTGGGCAGTCCGGGCCGCGCCCTCCGGCGCCCGGGACACGGTCACCTCTTCCTGCCTCGGCGCCACGGCGCTCGTCTCGCCCTTGGGCTGGTGGACGAACCTCGTGGCGCTCGCGCCGCTGGTCCTCGGGCTCCTGGCGACGCTTTCGAGGGCCGAGGCGCCCCGCTGGGCGCGGGCCGTGGCCGCCGCGGCGGTCGCCGCGCTGGCCGGCGTGGCGCTCCTCACCGCGGAGATCGTCCCGCGGGACACCTTCGTCTTCTGGCTGAACCTGCGGCACTACGGGCTGGCCGCCCTGGCGGCGACGCTCGCTGCGCTCGCGGTGCGCGCCCCCCGGGCTTACTCCCAGCCGATGACCACCTCGTCGATGTAGCGCGCGATGGCCAGCTCCCCGTCGGTGCTGAGGTCAGTGAAGCGGACGTGAAAGCCCACCGAGCCGTCCCGGTCCCGGCTGCCGATGATCTCCCCGCGCGCGGCGATCTCCTGCTCCTGTCCGGGGATGGTCACCCGGACCTCGACGTCCCGGCAGGAGACGGGGTGGCCGGCGGCCCAGAAGACCCCACCCGTGCTCAGGTCGCCGCGGGTCTCCTCGAACGCGGGGTCGCGGGCGCAGCGCACACGGAAGCTGAAGGGCACTCGAGGCGAGTCGCGACGGTCCTGCATCGACCTGGCAAGTGCTGCGGACGCCACGGACGGGACCTCCACGCCGGCCATCATGGCGCAAATTCTACATGCTTGCTGCAGCGGGGACAAAGGCAGTCAAGAGGCGAGACAGGGTCGGAACCACCCCAAGGACGCTGGCTTCCACCTCGGCGTGCGTGAGAGGACGACCAGACCCGAGTCCTGCCGCGGAGTTGGCGATGCAGCTCACCGCCACCAGCGGAACGCCGTGGTGAGCGGCGGCGAGGACCTCGGGAACAGTGCTCATGCCGACGCAGTCGGCTCCCAGCTGGCGGAGCATCCGGATCTCGGCCGGCGTCTCGTACGCCGGACCGGGCATCATCGCGTAGACGCCCTCCGAAAGAGGGATCCCGAGCCGGCCCGCACAGGCCTGAAGCGCGGAGCGAAGCTGCACGGAGTGGACCGAGGTGAGATCCGGGAAGCGCGGCCCGACGGTCGGGTCGTTGGGGCCGGTGAGGGGATTGCTCCCCGAAAGGTTGAGGTGGTCGGTGACGACCAGCAGGTCCCCCGGCCGGAGATCCGGCCGGATTCCCCCCGAGGCGTTGGTGAGCACGAGCGAGCGGATGCCGAGCCAGCAGAGAAGCCGGACCGGGAAGGCAGCCTCGGCGGCGGACCACCCCTCGTAGGGATGTAGGCGTCCGCGGAGCACCGCCACCGGCGTTCCGGCGAAGGCCCCGAGCACGAGCTGGCCCGCGTGACCCGGAACCGAGGGCCGGCCGAGACCGGGGATGTCCCCGAAGGGGATGACCTGGGCGGCCGAGACCTGGTCGGCGAGCGCACCGAGCCCGCTCCCCAGGACGATGCCCACCCTGGGCTCGAGACCCGGGCCTCGCTCGCGCACGCGGGCGGCCGCCCGGTCGAGGGTCTCGTGGAGCGTCACGCCCGCGCCTCGAGGCGCTCGAGGAGGAGCGGCGGCGCCGGGGGAGCGGAATCTCCCAGCCGGAACGCGCCTTCCACCCGGGCCAGCACCTCGGCGAGATCGACCCCGGCCCGGTGGTGAATGGCGAGGAGGGGTTCCCCCCGGCGGACCACCTGACCGCGGGTGCGGAGCAGGGTGAACCCCACGCCGGTATCGATGGCGTCCTCGGCACGGAGGCGCCCCGCTCCGAGCAGCACCGCGGCTCGCCCGAGGGCCTCGGTGTCGATGCCGGACAGCACGCCGTCCCGGGGGGCGGCGACGTCGGTCCGCTCGGGCGCGACGGGAAGCGGCCGGGCGAGCGCCTCGGGGTCCCCGCCCTGCCGCCGCACCACGGCCCGGAGGCGGTCGAGCCCGTGCCCTTCCCCGAGCGCCGACTCGAGCCGCGACCGCGCCTCGCCGCTGCCCGGGGAGAGGCCCACCAGGCAGAGCATCTCCGCGCCGAGCGCCAGGCTGAGCTCCCGGACCTCCGGCGGGCCCCGCCCGGAGAGGACCTCGACCGCCTCGTTGACCTCGAGCGCGTTGCCCACCGCCCTCCCGAGCGGTGCATCCATGTCGGTGAGCCAGGCCACCGCCGGGCATCCCAGGGACGCGGCCAGGTCCACCAGCACCCGGGCCAGGGCCCGGGCGTCCTCGCGGCGCTTCATGAACGCCCCGGAGCCGACCTTGACGTCCAGCACCAGGCCGTCGAGGTCCTCCGCCAGCTTCTTGCTCAGGATGCTCGAGGCGATGAGCGGGATGCAGTCCACGGTGGCGGTGACGTCCCGCAGCGCGTAGAGGCGCCGGTCCGCCGGCGCCAGGGATTCGGTCTGGCCGGCGAAGCACAGGCCCACCTCGGCGACGACGTCGCGTGCCTCGGTGAGGGAGAGGTCGGTCCGGAAGCCCGGGATGGCGGCCAGCTTGTCCAGAGTGCCGCCGGTGTGGCCCAGGCCGCGCCCGGAGATGCTCGGGACGCGAGCGCCACAGGCGGCCACCAGGGGGGCGAGCACCAGCGACACCTTGTCGCCCACCCCGCCGGTGCTGTGCTTGTCCACCTTCCGGCCCGGGAGCTGCGACAGGTCGAGCGTCTCGCCCGAGCGGAGCATGGCCAGGGTCCAGGCCCGGAGCTCGTCCGGGCTCAGCCCGCGGAAGAAGACGGCCATGCACAGCGCCGCCATCTGGTAGTCGGGGACCCGGCCCCGGGCGTACTCCTCAAGCAGGGCGCTCAGCGCCCCGGCGGGGAGCGCGAGTCCGTCTCGCTTGGAGCGGATGAGCTCGTAGGCCGTCACCGCCGCCGGGGGCTGGCGCTCCAGGGCCGCCTAGTGCAGCTTGTAGGCGATGCCGATCATCGTCTCCAGGGTGAACGAGGTCACCGAGCTGATGGTCGGGCCGAGGGCGAGCTTGAAGGTCACCGCCAGGTCCGGCTGGATGAGATACTCGGCGCCGCCGCCGAAGAGGATGGGGAAGTAGAAGTAGCTCGCGTTTCCGAAGGTGAAGTACATCGGGAACTCGAGCGAGGCGTTGAGCACCAGCTTGTCCTGGATGGGGAAGCCCATCTGCGCGCCGATGGGGAAGGTGATGCCGGTGACCGACCCCCCGGTCGGAAAGTAGACGAGGAAGCCGGGGTTGAAGGTGCCGGCGAGCTTGAAGCCGGCCAGCTCCACGAACTGCTTCCGGAGGAGGAGCTGGAAGACCAGCCCCACCCCGCTCGGGGCGTTGCTCACGTCGCCCTGAAATCCGTAGTTGAAGGAGAAGCGGCCGCCGATGTCGAAGGTGGAATCGATTCCGTGGATGTAGTCGAGCCAGATGCCGGGCCAGCCCACCTGGCCGCGAACGACATTGGCCCCATCCCCCACGGTCTGGCCCGAGTCGACCGTCCACTGGCCGGCCGCCGTGGCCGCCGCCGGAGCCGACGTGGTGGCTCCCTGTGCCAGGGCCACCCCACCTGCAAGAAACACGAGGACCGCGAGGCCGCGGAATCCGCTTCGCCTGTGCATGCTCCCTCCCTGTTGGCTGAGACGTGCCGGGTGCTCAGTTGAACTTGTACGCCGCGCCGAAGAGCGCGTACAGCGTAAATTGCGTCGAGCCGAAGTAACTCCCGGTGACGATGCTCGGGCCGAGCTTGAGGTTGAAGGTCAGCGCCAGGTTCTTCTCGAGCAGGTACTCGGCGCCGCCGCCGAAGAGCAGTGGAATGACGAAGAACGTGCTGTAGCCGCCCGAGCCGAACATCACGTACATCGGCAGGTCGAAGCTGGCGTTGATCGACACCTGAGGGCTCACCGGGAAGCCGAACTGCACGCCGATGGGGAAGGTGATCCCGAAAAAGGTGCAGCAGGAAGGGAAATAGAGCAGGAACCCGGGGTCGAAGGTGCCCGCGATGCGAATCTTTCCGTTGTCGAAGAACTGCTTGCGGAGCAGGAATTGGAAGTCGAGCCCGATGACCCCGGCATTGACCACTCCCTCGACGCTGTAGTTGAAGGCGAACTTTCCGCCGATCTCGGTGGTGGCGTCGATCCCGTGGACGAGCTCCAGCCAGATGCCCGGGAAGCCCACCTGACCCCAGAAGACGGTCTCTCCCGTGCCCACCGTCTTCGCGGACGCGACCGTCCAGGGGGCGTCCTCGACGGCCACCGCCGGCCGCGCCGCCAGCAGGGAACCCACCAGCGCCGCGCCGACCACTGCCTTTCGCTTGCTCACGCTCGCACCTCGCCTTTCCGTGTCACGGTCCGCTTCGTTCGAGCCCGCGGCTGCGGGCCAGCTCCACCACTCCCTGGAGAATCTCCTCCGCCGCGCCGCCGGCGCGCTGCTGCACCCGTTCCAGCGGCTCGCCGGCAGCGACCTCCTCGACCACCTCGACGTAGACCTTGAGCTTCGGCTCCGTCCCTGACGGGCGGAGCAGCGCCCGGCCCTCGGGGGACAGCTCGAAGCAGAGGAGATCCGTCCTCGGCAGGTGGAGCGCCGCGGTCCGGCCTCCGGCGCGCCGCCACCCGCCGAGGTAGTCGCTCGCCGCCGCCACCGCCCGTCCAGCGATGCGGCCGGGCGCGTCATCCCGGAACCCCTCCATGACCCGCGCGATGGTGGCCGCCCCGGCGGCCCCTGGCAAGGTGATGCTGCGCTGGCGCGTGGCATGGACCCCGAAGCGGCGGGCGAGCCCGTCCAGGAGGTCGACCACGTTCCGCCCCTGCCCCCGGGCCCATCCGACCAGGTCGGCCAGGGCCACTGCCGCCCCGATGCCGTCCTTGTCGTGCACCGCCCTCCCCACGCCGTACCCGAGCGCCTCCTCGTATCCGAACACGAAGCGCGAGCCATCCTCCGCGGCGCGCTTCAGGGCGCGGTTGGCGATCCACTTGAAGCCGGTCAGCGTCTCCTCGTGGGCAGCGCCCAGGGCGAGCGCGATGCGCCGGAGCTGGACCGACGAGACGACGGTGCTCATCACCAGGGGCCGGGGCAGGGGCGGCCCCTCGGTGAGCAGGTAGTGGCCGAGCAGCGCTCCCACCTCGTTCCCGCTCAGGAGGCGGAGCGCCCCCCGGGGATCCCGGACGAGCACCCCGAGGCGGTCCGCGTCCGGATCGTTGGCCAGCACCAGGTCCGCTCGCACCGACTCGGCCAGCGCCCGGACGCGGTCCAGGGCCGCCGGCTCCTCCGGATTGGGGAAGGCGACGGTGGGGAAGGCCGGGTCCGGGTGCTGCTGCTCGGCGACGACGTGGATCGTGTCGAAGCCCGCGCGGCGAAGCGCCTCCACGGCCAGCTCGCCGCCCACCCCGTGCAGCGCGGTGTAGGCGATGACCAGGTCGGTCCCCTGGCCGGGGTGGCGGCGCTCGCCGAGGATGGCGTCCAGGTACGCGGCCCGCACCTCGGGACCGACCTCGCGGAGGAGGCCGGCGCGGTGCGCGGCATCCTCGGCGAGGACCGGGAGCTCCGAGGCCGGCCCGGCGCGGGCCATCTCCGCCGCGACCGCCGCGTCATCGGGCGGGATGAGCTGGGCCCCGGAGGGTCCGTAGAACTTGCAGCCGTTGTACTCGGGAGGGTTGTGGCTGGCAGTGATCACCACCCCGGCGGCCGCGCCCAGGGCCGCGACGGCGTGTGCCGCCAGGGGGGTGGGAACGCCGGAGGGAAACACCCAGGCCGGGATGTTCGCCGCCGCCAGCACGGCCGCCGCGTCGGTGGCGAACTCGCGGCTCAGCCGGCGCGCGTCCCGGGCGACCACCACGCCACGGCGGGTCGCCGAGGGATCGACCCGGAGCAGCCAGCGGGCCAGGGCCGCGACGGCGGTGCGCACCACGGCGCGGTTCATCCGCGCCGGGCCGGCCCCCATCGGAGCGCGCAGCCCGGCCGTCCCGAAGTCGAGCGTCCGGGAGAAGCGTTCCTCGAGCTCGGCCGCAGCATCCCGGGAAAGCAGCGAGGCGAGCTCGTCACGCGTCGCCGGGTCCGGGTCTCCGGCGGACCAGGCGTCGACGGCGGAGCGAAGATCGGCGCGGATCATTCTCCGGCTCCTCCGCCGCTCCGCCGGCCGCGGGTCGGACCGGAGCCCGGGGCGGGACTGTCGCTCGGAACCCGGGTGCGCTGCACTGCTTTTCGAGCCGCCCCCGGCCCCGGGGCGTTCCCGACCTCAGGGACGACCGCTCCGAACGTCGGGAAGTGGACGGCAGAGCCCTCGGGTCATCCCGGGCCCTCTCCGAGGAGATCCACCGAGGCCGAGGCCCCGAGCCGGCTGGCACCCGCGGCGACCAGCCGGAGAGCCTCCTCCCGCGTCCGGATGCCTCCCGAAGCCTTGACGGCGAGAGCGGCTCCCACCGTGGCCCGCAGCAGAACGACGTCCTCGACGTGGGCGCCCGGGGCTCCGGCGCCGGTCGAGGTCTTGACCGCCGAGCAGCCGGCAGCGAGCGCCACGCCCGCTCCGAGGACGACCGACCGGCGGTCGAGCAGGCCGGTTTCCAGGATGAGCTTGACCGGCCAGGGCCGTGCCGCCTCCACCACCCCGCGGGCATCGGCCAGCGCGCGGTCCAGGTCCGCGGCGCGCAGGGCGGACAGGTTCGCCACGGCATCCACCTCGCGCGCACCGTCTTGCACCGCCAGTCGGGCCTCGAGCCCCTTGACCTCCGCCCGGTGGGCGCCGCTCGGGAATCCCACCACCGCCACCGGCACCACGTCCGCCCCCTCCAGGGCCTGGACCAGGGTGCGGAGGTGCGTCGGGTGCACGCAGGCGCCCCCGAAGCGGTGGCGCCGCGCCTCGGCGGCGAGCCGCTGCACCTCCTCGGGGAGCGCGTCCGGGCGCAGGAGCGTGTGGTCCAGGTAAGGCGCGAGCGATGCCCCGCGCCGGATTCGCTCCGCGGCCTCCACACCCCAGGGGAGCTGGGTCACCGCTCCGCCGGGTCGGTCCAGTCCGAACGCGGCCGGTGCGAGATGAGCGGGCAGCTCGGCGGACGGCCCGGGCGTCCAGGCGACGACCGCGGCCGCCCACCGCCGGAGCGGCTGCGTGTCGACCTCGGTCACAGGGTGGTGGTGAGGACCAGGGGGATTTCCACGTCCACGTCCTCGCCGCTGAAGGCCGGGAAGACCATGCGGCGCGCGCGGGACCGGAGGCAGTCGCCGACCTCGGTGCCCTCGAGATCGCGCCGGTCCAGCTGGGCCTGCTTCACCATGCCCGAGCTCCCCACCGTGGCCACGATGTTCACCTTGCCTCCCTTGAAGCCCGGGTTCTTCCGCAGCTGCTGCTCGATGCAGGCTTGGAAGGCACTCTGGGTCTGACCCACGACCCGGGCGACATCCTCGTTGCTCGGACCGCCCCCGCCGCGCGTCGGCGTGCGGGAAGCGTCGGTCCGCCGAATGCGGGGCCCGACGTCCGGCTTTCGCGGGTCCCCGTAGAGCGCGCGCAGCTCGGCCGTCCGGGGACCCTCCGGCTCCGGCTTCGCCGGCTCGGGTGCGGAGGGTCTCGCCTCGGGAGCCGGGCGCTTCGGCGGCGCGGGAGCCGGCGGCGGGCTCTTTCCAAGAAGCAGGTCACGCAGCTCCTGGACCCGCCGCACCGGGGCGGCGGCCGCCTCGGGCGCGCGGGGGGCATCGGGCGCAGCCTCTGCCCGGGGCTCGACGGTGACCGGCCGGCGCATCGAGACGAAGAGGGCCAGGCCACCCACCGGAAGGGCGAGCGCGCCGGAGAGGGCCAGGGCGAGCTTCCAGGGGCTTCGGCGGCGCAGCCCGGACCCGATGAAGTCCGGCTGGGGAGGCGGCGCCCCGCCGCGCCGCACGGGGCGCGCCAGCTCGAGCTGCTCCTCCGCCGGCGCGGCGGCCGCGGGCGTGGGAGTGCGCGCCCGGGCGCCGGCGCCCCCGGCAACGTCCCTCGGCGTGACGGCTCGCGGCGTCCGCCCTCCGGGAGCGGCCAGACTGTCCGCCGGAGTGATGGGCCCGTGCGGAGGCGTCGCCGGTGCCCCCGCCTCGTCGAGGAGCGGGACGAGCTCCGGGACCTCCAGCGCACGCCTCCAGCCGTCGAAGCCGTCCCGCCAGACGAAGGTCCGCCCGTGGACCTCGCCGCTGCGGATCCGCTCCACCATCGCCTGGGCGTCGATGGGCCCCACCTGCTTCGCCTGGACCATGACGAACCAGTCCGGATCGGTGGGAACCGGGTCCGGTTCGGCGTCCTCCCACGAGGCCGGTCCGGCGGAGACACGCACCTGGGCGCCGCATTCCGGGCACCTCACCACATCCGGGCGCCGTGACCCCTCGTCGACGGAGAGGGCACGGCCGCAGCTGGAGCAGGGGACGATCACCGGAGGCCGGACGCGCATCGTAGCCGAAGGTCGGTTGACTTCGAGACCGCACCGCCCTAAGGACGCCGCCCTTGCTGACAGGTGAGGGCATGGCCGCCAAGGACCTAGGCACCAAACACGTCTGTTTCAAGTGTGGCACCAAGTTCTACGACCTCAAGAAGCCCGAGGCTCGCTGTCCGAAGTGTGGCGCGGACCAGCGCCAGAGCCCGGCCAACCGCCCCGCGCCCGAGCCCCGCAAGAGCCGCCTCGCCGCGGTCCCCAAGGTGATCGAGCCGGTCGTCCCGGCCGAGCCCGAGGAGATGGCCGAGGAGGAGGAGCTGGAGAGCTTCGAGGACGAGGCCGAGGCCGAGGACGACGAGGCCTGACCGCTAGGTTCCGCGGCCGGCGAGCCAGTCGGCCACCGCCTGCCCCGTCCCGAAGGGCCAGGCCCGCAGGCGCTCGGGCGCCACCCGGCGCACCTGGGCGATCTCCTCGCCGGGCACCACCGTGCCGCTGGCCCGGACGTGGTAGGCGACGATGAGCTCGTTGCGCTCGGGAAAGGCATAGACCCCGAGGAGCCGCACCACCTCGCCGGCGAGGCCCAGCTCCTCGCGGAGCTCCCGGAGCGCTCCGTCGGCGGGCGCCTCCCCGCGCTCGAGGAAGCCGGCCACCAGCCCGAACCACGTCTCCGGCCAGCCATGGTTGCGGACGAGCAGCACCGCGCCCTCGTGCTCGACCAGCGCCGCCACCACCGGGAGCGGATTGTCGTAGAAGACGAATCCACACCCGCGGTCCGGACACGCCTGGCGTTGCCGTCCTCCGTCGTCTCGCGGCTCGAGCGGGCGGGCACAGCGGGGGCAGAAATTCATCGGGCTCCCTTCGGGCGGCAACCTTGCCATGCCGAGGAGGGCGTTGGCGCGCCGGGGGGTTGCTGTTAGAAGGCCCCACCGTGCAGGACAAACTGATGGCCCTGGCGGACCTCCAGAGGATCGACCTGGAAGCCGCCAATCTCCGCAAGGCCGCGGAGGTCTATCCCAGGCAGATGGCGGAGCTCGAGCGAGAGCTCGGCACGGCCCGCGCAGCGGTGGAAGCCGAGCGGGCCCGCCTCCTCGACGTCGAGCGGCAGCGTCGGACCCTGGAGCAGAACATCGCCGACGAGAAGGAGAAGGTGAAGAAGTGGGAGGGGCGGCTGGCCGAGCAGCGCTCCACCCGCGAGTACGCGGCCCTGGCGCGCGAGATCGACATCGCCAAGAAGGCCAATGCCACCATGGCCGAGGAGCTGGCCGAGCTCGGCAAGGGCATGGCCTCGCTGCGGGAGGCGGTGAAGCAGAAGGAGCAGGAGCACCTGGGCCGCGTCGAACAGGTCGGAAGCCAGCTGGCCGAGCTCCGGAAGCAGTCGGAGGGGTTCGCGGTCCAGGTCAAGGCGCTCGACGCCCGGCGCGCCCTGGCCGCG
>DASPUU010000305.1:0-19403 GCA_035622755.1 Myxococcaceae bacterium | reverse complement strand
CGCACCACCTCCTCGGCGCAGCCGTAGGCCAGCGTGTACCCGGCGCCACCGTGGCCGTAGTTGTGGACGACGCGCCCCTCGCGCTCCAGCCGCACCGAGGGGCGGCAGGGGCGGAGCCCGGCCCGCGCCCCGAGGAGCGGGCCGTGCCGGAGGCCGGCCGCCCGTGCGCGGGCCAGGATGGCCGCGGTGAGCGAGGGGTCCGGAGCCGGTGGCCGGTCATCCGGACAGGGCAGGGCGCAGCCGCCGAGGACGACCTCGCGGCGGCGCGGGATGGCATAGAGCATGGTCGCCTCGTCCCGCTCGTCGCCGAGCGACACCAGAGGGTCGAGCTCCCCCCGGCCGACGAGCAGGGTCTGGCCGTAGATGGCCTGCAGTGAGTCGTCGCCGGCGAGCAGGCGCGCGCCGAGCCCGGCGCAGTGGACCACGCCGTCGCCGGCACAGTCGTCGAGCGAGGTCACCCGCTCATTCCGGATCGGCCGGGCGAGCTGGCCTTCGAGCCAGGCGAGGAAGAGCGCCGGCTCGACCCGCGGGGCCTCGAAGCGCCAGGCGGGGCAGCCGAGCGGCGAGCGCTCGACGAAGGTCAGCGCGGCCACGCTCGGCGCCCACCAGGGGGCCTCCGGCCCCACTGCCGCCTCGTAGGCGGTGAGCAGATCCACGCCGGCCTCGGGCACGGTCTCGGCCAGCGCGGTGAGGCGCTCCCGGGAGCGGCTGGCCCAGAGATTCACCCGCTCGGGGGGGTGGGCGCGGAACGGAAACCAGAGCGCGCCGGCGACGGCCGAGGTGATGGCGTCGCCGCGCGCCGCGGCCACCACCTGCACCCGGTGCCCGGCGCGCTGAAGCTCGACGGCCGTGGTGAGGCCGATGACCCCGGCTCCGACGACGGTGATCTCCACCGCCCTCGTTGTCGCACGTCGGGGGGCGTCCCGTCGCGGCCGACGCGGAGCTCAGGCCCGGGCCGGCTTGGCGAAGCGGAGCTCCCCCTTGCCGGCCTCGACCGTCACCGTGTCCCCGGGGACGTACTCGCCGGAGAGGACCTTCATCGCCAGCGGGTCCTGGAGGTACTTCTGGATGGCGCGCTTGAGCGGCCGGGCCCCGTAGACCGGGTCGTACCCGTGCTCGCCGAGGAAGCGCTTGGCCCCGTCGGTCACCTCCAGCGTCAGGCGCCGGTCCTCGAGCAGCTTCTTGAGCCGTCCGAGCTGGATGTCCACGATGCGGCCCAGGTCCTCCCTCCGGAGCGGCTCGAAGACCACCACCTCGTCCACCCGGTTGAGGAACTCGGGCCGGAAGTGGCCGCGGAGCGCGTCGAGCACCCTGCTCCGGGTGGCCTCGTCGAGCCGCTCCTTCCCTTCCATCCCGGCCATGAGCAGCTGGCTGCCGAGGTTGGAGGTCATGATCAGCACCGTGTTCTTGAAGTCCACGGTGCGGCCCTGGCTGTCGGTCAGCCGGCCGTCGTCGAGGATCTGGAGGAGGACGTTGAACACGTCCGGATGCGCCTTCTCGATCTCGTCGAGGAGGATGACGGCGTAGGGGCGGCGGCGCACGGCCTCGGTCAGCTGGCCGCCCTCGTCGTAGCCGACGTAGCCCGGCGGAGCGCCGATGAGCCGCGAGACGGCGTGCTTCTCCATGTACTCGGACATGTCGAGACGGATGAGCGCGTTCTCGTCGTCGAAGAGGAACTCGGCCAGCGCCTTGGCCGTCTCCGTCTTTCCCACGCCGGTGGGGCCGAGGAAGATGAACGAGCCGATGGGCCGGTTGGGGTCCTGGAGCCCGCTGCGAGCGCGGCGGATGGCGTTGCTCACCGCCTCGATGGCCGCCCGCTGGCCGATCACCCGCTGCTCGAGCCGCTCCTCCATGTGCACCAGCTTCTGGACCTCGCCCTCCAGGAGGCGCGAGACCGGGATGTGCGTCCACTTGGCCACCACCTCGGCGATGTCCTCGGCGTCGACCTCCTCCTTGAGGAACTTCTGCTTCTTCTGGAGCGCGCCCAGGGCGGCGTTCTGCTGCTCCAGCTCCCGCTCCAGCGAGGGGATGGTCCCGTACTTCAGCTCCGCGGCGCGGTTGAGGTCCCCCTGCCGCTCGGCCGAGGCCTGGTCGGTGCGCGCCCGATCCAGCTTCTCGTTGGTGCCGCGGATCTTGGCGATGGCCGCCTTCTCGCTCTCCCAGTGGGCCTTGAGCGAGCTGAACCTCTCCCGCAGCTCGGCCAGCTCCTTCTCCAGGGCGGACAGGCGCTCCCGGGAGTAGGTGTCCGACTCCTTCTTCAGCCCCTCGCGCTCGATCTCCAGCTGGGTGATGCGCCGGCGGACGTCGTCGATCTCCTGGGGCATGGAGTCGATCTCGATGCGCAGGCGGCTGCAGGCCTCGTCCACCAGGTCGATGGCCTTGTCCGGGAGGAACCGGTCGGCGATGTACCGGGCGGAGAGGGTGGCCGCGGCGACCAGCGCCGAGTCCTGGATGCGGACGCCGTGGTGGAGCTCGTAGCGCTCCTTGAGGCCGCGGAGGATGCTGATCGTGTCCTGGACGGACGGCTCGCCCACCATCACCGGCTGGAAGCGCCGTTCCAGGGCGGCGTCCTTCTCGATGTACTTCCGGTACTCGTCGAGGGTGGTGGCGCCGATGCAGTGCAGCTCGCCGCGGGCCAGGGCCGGCTTGAGCATGTTGCCCGCGTCCATCGCCCCCTCGGCCTTGCCCGCCCCGACCAGGGTGTGCAGCTCGTCGATGAAGAGGATGATCTCCCCCTCGGCGGCGGCGATCTCGTGCAGCACCGCCTTGAGGCGCTCCTCGAACTCGCCGCGGAACTTGGCCCCGGCGACCATCGCCCCGAGGTCGAGCGTCACCAGGCGCTTGTCCTTCAGCCCCTCGGGGACGTCGCCGTCCACCATGCGGCGGGCGAGGCCCTCGACGATGGCCGTCTTGCCCACGCCGGGGTCGCCGATGAGCACCGGGTTGTTCTTCGTCCGGCGGCTGAGCACCTGGACCACCCGGCGGATCTCCTCGTCCCGTCCGATGACCGGATCGAGCTTCCCGGCGCGGGCGGCGGCGGTGAGGTCCCGTCCGTACTTCTCCAGCGCGCGGTAGGTGTCCTCCGCCTCCTGCGAGGTGACCCGGCGGCCGCCGCGGAGCTCCTTGAGGACGGACTGGACCCGGGCGTGGGTGACGCCCGAGGCCTTGAGGGCCTCGCCCACCGCCCCCCTGTCCGCGGTCAGGGCGAGGAGCAGATGCTCGCTCGAGACGTACTCGTCCTTGAGCCCCTTGGCCTCGTCCTCGGCCTTGTCGAAGAGCTTCAGCAGGCGCTGGGCCAGGGTGGCCCCCTCGCCGCCGGAGACGACCGGAAGCTTGGCCAGCGCCTCCTCGATGCGCCCCCGGAGCAGTCCCGGCTCGGTGCCGATGCGCTGGACGATGGCCGGCACCACTCCCTGCTCCTGGTCGAGGAGGGCCAGGGCCAGATGCTCCGGCTCGAACTGTGGGTTTCCGGCTCGACGGGCGAGGGCCTGGCCGGCCTGGATGGCCTCCTGGGCCTTGACGGTGAACTGGTCGATCCGCATGACGGCCTAACCTAAGGGTGGACGCGGGCTTGGCAAGCCAGCCGGGCGGTGCCTACAAGCTACACGGACTCCCGTGCCTGCTGCACGCATCGAGGCCCACGGCGGCTACCTGCTCCGGGTGGAGAGCCTGGAGGGCGTGGACTTGCGCGACCTCGCGCGGCGGGCGCTTGCTCTCGACGGTCTGAACCGCGCCCCGGTGAGCCTCCTGGTCTCGACGTCGGCACCGGGAAGCGTCGTCCGCCTGGCCTACGACTCCGCGCACACCTACGGCCAGCAGGGTGCGCTCTTCTACCGGGGGCACCATGCGCTGGCCTCCGCTCTCAGCCAGGCGCTGCCGGTCACCGTCCACGCCTACGTCTTCGATCCCGACCTGCTCGAGGGCGTGGCCACCTACGGCGCCGGCGCCCGGGTGGGAGGCGAGACGGTGGTCTACGACGAGCTCGACCTCGATCTCGAGGAGCTGTCCGACGAGGAGTTCGAGGCCGTCCGCGAGGCCTGGCCGCTCGGCCGGCTGGCCCAGCTCCTCGGGCTCACCCGGGCCGAGCTGCTCCGCCTCCCCTATGCACCGGGTCAGTTGGTGCCGCTGGAGGAGGCCGCTCCCTGAGGGTTCGGTGGGGCGAGGTGCGCGGCGTGCCGTCGCGCGTACCAGACGAGGAAGACGAGCACGATCAGGTTGACCAGGAGGAGCACCAGACGGGCCGGGCGCGGGTGCCGCCACATCTCGAAGGCCTCGGCGGGCAGGAAGAGGCCGGTCACCCCCACCACCAGCCACGGTCCCCACGGGTGGCGCTTCTGCAGGGCCCAGGCCTCGACCAGGTTGATGCCGCCGTCGAGCGCCAGCGCCACCGCCGACCAGTGGAGCCAGCGCGGGGTCACCACCCGGGCGAGCAGCTCGGAGGCGTGGAGGGCCCAGGCGCGGGTGGCGTGCGCATGGAGCCGGGCGGCATGCTCCTCCAGTCCGGTCGACAGCCCGACGAGGACCGTCACGATGAGCACCACCGAGGCGGTGAGGAGGAGGAGGCCCTTGACCAGCTTGTAGACCAGGATGGCCCGGAGCGCGGTCTCGCTCGCGCCGCCGGCGGCCGCCGGCCCGGTGGGCGACCTCATCGTGGCGCGCCGTCTGCCTGCTCCAGCGACGCGCGAACGCGAGCGGAGCGGAAGTACTGGCTCAGGCCGAGGAACGTCGCCGCCACGACCACCGTCTGGAGGATGGCGGCGGCCATGAATGCCGCCGGGGCGAGCGCGCCGCCGAGCTGCTCGGCCGCCGCTCCCTCGACGCCGGGCGGGACGCGGAGGCCATGGTGGAGGACGTCCGAGGCGTGCCGGGCGACGGCGGTGACCTGGGCGCCGTCGATGGTGCGCAGCACGGCCGCCCCGAGCAGGGCCCAGACCAGGATGCGGCGGACGTCCTCGCGCCGGACGCCGGCCGGCCGGAGCAGCCGGTTGGAGGCGACGAAGGCCAGCGAGCAGGCCAGCGCGAGCGCGAAGAGGACCACCATCCGCGGCTCGCGCATCTGCTCCAGGGCATCGAGCTGCGAGACGCGGAGCTGCTCCGCCAGCACCGGGTCGGGCGCGAACCGGAGGGGCGGCCGGGCGGAGCGGAGCTCGGAGAACCGGGCCAGGGAGAAGGCCTCCCAGGCGGCCATCGTGCCGCACAGCCCGGCGAGGACGATGGCCAGAACCGATGCCAGGCGCAGGCGCGCCGGCAGGCCACGGCCCGCCGAGCTCAAGGCGGGCCGGCTCCGATGAACTTCAGGCGCAGGTCGGTGAGCAGGGCGTCGAAGAAGCGATCCTCGGCCGGGGAGAGGTTGCCGCGCGTCTTCTCCCGGAGCAGTGCCAGGAGATCCAGGCTCTGGCGGGCCAGGGCCTCGTCCCGTTCGGTGCGGCCCGTGTCCGGATGCGGCGAGGCGCCCATGTGGATGAGCGCGGTGCTCGCCAGCCCGAGCAGGAAGGCGGTGAAGTCGATCGGTCCACGCTCGCCGGGCGGGCCGTCGATGACGAAGCTCTCGCCGCGCCGTCCGCTCGAGGAACCCATCGGCCCGCGCCCCCCTGGGATCAGTCCTCGTCGGCCTCGCCGGCCGGCTCCGAGGTCATCCGGGTGTCCACCGGGAGCGCCTCGTCGGCGAGGTCGGGCAGCGCCTTGAGATGGCGCTCCCAGGACTTCTCGTCGAGGAGGCCGGCCTCGCGGTAGCGGGCGGCGGTGCGCTTGTCGAACAGCTTCGGGTCCTGGGTCTCGGCCATGTGGTTTTCGCTTCCCCGGGGCTTGAGGGTGCTTGCCCGGAACACCCCGGGCGCGCGACTTTTAACGCACGGGCTCCCGGCGTCAACCGCCGGACGCGCCGTCCCATGTTTCCCTCCGGTCTCTATGCCCTGTGCGACGATGGCTTTCGACCCGACCTGCCGGTCGAGGCTCAGGTGGAGGCCATGCTCTTGGGAGGCGTGCGCGTCGTGCAGCTCCGGCTGAAGCGAACCGCGGCGGCGAGGGCGGTGGAGATCGCCGCTCGCCTCTCGGCGCGCTGTCACGCCGCGGGGGCGGTGCTGCTGGTCAACGACCGCGTCGACTGGGCGATGATGGCCGGAGCGGACGGGGTGCACCTCGGCGCGGAGGACCTTCCGGCGACCGATGCCCGGCGCCTCCTCGGCCCTGCGGCGGTGGTCGGGGTGACGGTGCGCGGGGCGGCGGAGGCACGAGCGGCCCGGGAGGCCGGTGCCGACTACGTGGGGCTCGGCCCGGTCTTCGCCCCGGTGAGCAAGCAGGTGGACGCCCCGGTGCTCGGTCTGGAGGCCTTCCGGAGGGAGGTGGCGGCGAGCCCCCTGCCGGTGGTGGGCATCGGCGGCATCGGGCGGGGAACCATCGCCGCCGTGGCAGCTGCCGGGGCCCATGGCGCGGCGGTCGTCTCCGACCTGCTCTCCGCCGGGGACATCGCTGAGCGGGCGCGCGAGCTGGATGCCGAGTTCCAGCGGGGCGCCGGACAGCGGGACCGGAGCTGGCCATGAGACCGCACGGCGCCCCCGTTCGCCGGCCGGTGGTGGGCCTCACCCCGGACGTGGAGTCGGAGGGCGATGCCCAGCGGTACGTGCTCAAGGCCGCCTACGCCGAGGCGGTGCTCCGCGCCGGCGGCCTCCCCGTGGTGCTGCCCTGCACCACCGACGCGAGCGTGGCCGACGCCTGCCTCGACCGGGTGTCGGCGGTGGTCATCACCGGCGGGGCGTTCGACATTCCGCCCGAGGCCTACGGCGAGACCGCCCGCGAGGGCCTCGGCCCGCTCAAGCCGGCCCGCACCGCGTTCGAGACGCTCCTGCTCCGCGCGGCCCTGCGTCGGAGGATGCCCGTGCTCGCCGTCTGCGGGGGCATGCAGCTGCTCAACGTCGTCCTGGGCGGGACGCTCTACCAGGACCTGCGCCGGGAGCTCCCCGGGGCCAAGAACCACGAGCAGTCCTTCGACCGGAGCCAGCCGAGTCATCCGGTGGACGTGCGGGATGGCTCGACGCTGGCCGACGTCCTCGGCCGCGGTCAGCTGATGGTGAACTCCACCCATCACCAGGCGGTGGCCCGACTGGCCCCCGGGCTCCGCGTCGCCGCCGCCGCGCCGGACGGAGTGGTGGAGGCCATCGAGGCCACCGAGCATCCCTTCGCGCTCGGCATCCAGTGGCATCCGGAGCTGATGCTGCAGACCATGCCCCTCCAGCTCGGCCTCTACCGGGCGCTGGTCCACCGGGCCCGTGAAGCGCGCCGCTGAGCACCCGCGCGTGCTGGCCGCGGCTGGGCTCGACCCGTCGGGCCGGGCCGGCCTCGTGGCGGACGTGGGAGCCATCGCCGCGGCGGGCGGAGCGCCGCTCGCCGTGGCCACGGCGGTCACCGCCCAGGGCCGGCGCTTCCTCGTCTCGCCGGTGCCGGACCGCGTCCTCGACTCGGAGCTCGAGGCCGTGCTCGAGCTCGGGCGCCCCGGCTCGGTGAAGGTGGGAATGGTCCCGGGCCCCGGCGCGCTGGCCGTCCTGTGGCGACGACTCGCCGGCCTCGGCGTTCCAGTGGTGGTCGACCCGGTGGTCCGGACCTCGCGGGGCGAGCGACTGTCGCGCCTCGCGCCGGGCGACTACCGGCGACTGGCCGGACCATGGACCTGGCTCGTCCCCAATGCCCCCGAGCTGGGCTGGCTCCTCGGACGCTCGACGCCCCGCTCGCTCGGCGAGGCGAAGGAGATGGCCGCCACCCTGCTCGCCGAGGGCTTCCGGGCGGTGGTGCTGAAGGGCGGCCACCTTCCGGGGGCCCCGGTGGATCTCCTCGCCCTGCCGGACCGCCTGGTCGCCTTCCGGGGGCCTCGACTGTCCCCGCGCCCGGAAGCGCGCGGAACCGGCTGCCGCTTCGCCTCGACCCTGGCCACCCGGCTCGCCCTGGGGGACGGCGCCGAGGCGGCCGTGCGGTCGGCGCGGCGGGCGGTGCGGAGGTACCTCGGCGGCCGGGTAGCCCGCACCTAGCGCCGCGCGCCGCCGACGTGGCGGAAGGCCCCGCGGACCAGGCTCGCCCAGCCGGCTTCTCGCCGGACAGGTCCGCCCATTCCTTCATCAACCGGCCGTGGCCCGGATCGAAGTGCCGGGCAGCCCCCGAGGCGACGAACGCGTCCACCCTCTCCTTGGGCAGCTTCACCACCAGATGGCCCCGCACCGCCATGGCGAAGATCTTCCCCCGCGCCCGGAGCCCGAAGGAGGAGAAGAGCGGACGCCTTCCTCTCGGGCTTCCGGGCCAGGCCGGCGGGGGGCGAGGCTACGAGTCCCGCGCCCGGCTCTCGAAGCGGGTGAACTCGGAGAGGAAGATGAGGTCGATGGTCCCGGTGGGCCCGTTGCGCTGCTTGGCGACGATGAGCTCCACCGGCACCGCTCCGCGCGAGCCGTAGCCGCCGCGGTCGCTCTCGTCCTCGTCGTCGTCCCGGTGGATGAACATCACCACGTCGGCGTCCTGCTCGATGGCTCCGGATTCGCGCAGGTCGGAGAGCATCGGCCGCCCACCCTTGCGCTCCTCCACCTTGCGGTTGAGCTGGCTCAGGGCCAGGACCGGGCAGTCCAGCTCCTTGGCCAGCGCCTTCAGGGACCGGCTGATCTCCGACACCTCCAGCTGCCGGCTCTCGACCTTTCCCTTCTGGTGCATCAGCTGGAGGTAGTCGACCACCAGGAGGCCGAGCTGGGCGTGCTTCTGTTTCAGCCGGCGGGCCTTGGCCCGGAGGTCGAAGGGTGAGAGCGCGCCGGTGTCGTCGATGAACAGCGGGGCGTTGAACAGGCTCCCGGCCACCTCCTGGAACTTCTCCTCGTCGTGGGCGGTGAGGCGCCCGCCCCGGAGCCGCTTCATGTCCACCCGGGCCGAGGCCGCCAGGAGGCGCATGAGCAGCTGGTCGGCCGGCATCTCCAGGCTGAAGATGCCCACCGGCAGCGCTTCCTTGAGGGCCACGTGGAGCGCGATGTTCATCGCCAGCGAGGTCTTGCCCACCCCCGGGCGGGCGGCCAGGACGAGCAGCTCGCCGCGGTGGAACCCGGTGAGCTGCAGGTCGAGGTCGACGAACCCGGTGGACAGCCCGGTGACCCCGGTGGCCGAGAGCTTCATCCGGTCGAGCAGGTCGAGGGTGCGCTCCATCAGCTCGCGCACCGGCTTGAGGTCGCCCTCCCGCTTGCGCTCGGCGAGGAGGAACACCCGGCGCTCGGCCTCGTCGAGGACGGCTTCCAGGTCTCCGGACTCCTGGGTGGCCAGCTCCTGGATCTCGCGGCCGGCCTCGGCCAGCCGGCGCCGCACCGCCTGGTCCTTGACGATGGTGGCGTAGGTCACCGCGCTGGCCGGCACCGGCACCACCTGGTCGAGCGACATGAGGTAGGCCGGCCCTCCCACCGTCTGGAGCTGGCCCCGCCGCTTCAGCTCCTCGGAGAGGGTGAGGTGGTCCACCGGTCGCTGCACCGCCTCCAGGCCGAGCATGGCCGAGAAGATGTGCACGTGGCCGGGGCTGCTGAAGTCGTCGGGATGGACCACCTCGGCCACCGCGGCGATGACCGAGTTGTCGGTGAGGACCGCGCCGAGCACCGCGCGCTCAGCGGCCAGGTCCTGCAGCGCCCGCCGCGGCTCCGAACTCTCCAGCCGTCCGGTGATCATCCTCTCGACCCACGCTCCTCATCCCGGGGGAGGACCATCGCGGTCCGCCCTGACACCCCCGGGCCCACCCTCAGGCCTCCGGGAGCACCTCGACGTGTATGGTCGACATCACGTCGCGGTGCAGGCGGACCTCCACCGAGTGCCTCCCGGTGGTCTTGATCGGCTCGGCCAGGTGAATGGACCGCCGATCGACCTTCAGCCCCTGCGCGGCCAGCGCCTCGGCGATGTCCAGCGAAGTGACGGACCCGTAGAGCTTGTCCTGCTCTCCCACCTTGCGGTGGATCTTCACCACCACCGCGTCCAGCTGGCTGGCTTGGGTCTGGGCGGCATCGCGAAGCTTCGCCTGCCGGGCGGCGATGACGGCGCGGTCGTGCTCCAGCTGGCGGACGTTGGACTCGTTGGCCAGCACCGCCAGCTTTCGGGGCAACAGGTAGTTGCGGCCGAAGCCGGGCTTCACCGAGACCAGCTCGCCGGACTTGCCCAGGTTGGGGACGTCCTCGCGAAGGATGACCTTCATCGGCATGGCACGTCCCCTCTATCCCACCAGCGCATTGTAGGGGATGAGCGCCAGGCCGCGGGCGCGCTTGATGGCCGTGGCCACCTGGCGCTGGTGCTTGGCGCAGTTCCCGGAGATGCGGCGGGGAATGATCTTTCCGCGCTCGGTGACGAAGTACTTCAGCGTCGCCTGGTCCTTGTAGTCCGGCTTGCTCTTCTCGGCGCAGAACCGGCACACCTTCTTGCGGCCGAACCCGCCGCGGGGGCCGCGGCGCTCCTCCTCGCCGGCGCCGTTGCCCCCGGCGAATCCGCCGGCGGCCTGCCCCCCGCCGCCATAGCCCCCGCCGCCGCCTCCGCCGGTTCGGCCGCCGGAGGCCCGTGTCCCGCCCGTGCCGGGGGCCGCGCTCGCTGCCATCGCGTTGTCGGTTGCGTTCATGGAATCTCTCTCAGGCCTCGTCGGCCGCCTCCTCCTCGTCCCCGTCCACCCCGCCGGCCGTTGCCTCGCGCGCCGGCGGCCCGCCCGCTCCGGCCGGTCCGGGCGCCCGCTCGTCGACGTCGCCCGCCATGCGCACGTCCTCGAGCGCCGGACGGGAGTCGGGGTCCACGTCCTCGGCCACCTTGACCGAGAGGAAGCGCGTCACCTCGTCGAAGTTGCGAAGGTTCCGCTCCACCTCGGCCACCATGGCCGTGCCGCCGAGGTAGTGCGCGTGCACGTAGATGGCCCGGGACTGCTTGGCCACCGGGTAGAGAGTCTTCTTCTTTCCGAGGACGGTGAAGCGGAGCACCTTGCCCCCCTCGCGGGAGACGATGGCCCGGACACGGTCCTTGATGCGGTCCACGCCGTCGTCGGTGAGGTCCGGCTTGACCAGGAAGATGGTCTCGTACTCGCGCAGGTGCGCCTTGGTCGCTTCGGGCATGTCCTTCTTCCCCGTGGGATGGTGCCGCCCGGGAGCGTCCCGGACAGCGGGGAGCGGCCGGGGGCTCCGGGGAGCGACCCGACCGGGGACGGGGGATACCGCGCCCGTCGCCCTCGCGCCCGACCCTTGGCGGGGCGGGGCCGGGGTACGTACCGGGCAGGGTGGGGGAAGTCAAGGGAGGCGCCCCGAGGGCCAAAAAGGCTCGCGATCGGCGGCCGAGGTCAGCAAGAGTACGTTTGGTCGCAGTCCCCGGGGCCCCAGGTCGCGGGCGCCCGGGGAAGGAGCCGCGGGGAGACGGTCTCCGGAGTCCACCTCGAGCCACGCATGTTCGACGCTCTCCCGAGCTCTGCCGGTCGCCCCGGACCGCAGCACCCCGGCCTCCCGCCGCCGGGAGCGCCCGTCCCGCCCGGGGTGAACCCGCCGCCGGACGGCGCCCGTACCCGCCCGCCCATCGTCCTCACCACCTTCGGACCGAGGCCACGCGGACCAGGCTACCGGGGGGCGGCCGCCTTCTCGCTCCTCATCCACCTCGTGGGCATCGGGCTGGCGGTGTGGCTCACCCGCGAGGTGGTGGCACCCCGCCCGCAGCTGACCGCCGTGCTCCTGCGCAAGCCGCCGCCGCCTCCTCCTCCCCCGCCGCCCGAGCCGCCCGAGCAGCCCCGGCAGGGCCGGGGGCGCGGCGTGGCCCTGCCCCAGAGGGTGCACCCCGAGGTCCAGTCCGATCTGGAGATCTCCTTCGCCGCCAGCCCGGAGCCGGACGCCCCGGACGGCCCGACCGGAGCGTGGCTCGGAGGCTCGGGCCCGCCCGCGCGGGACGGATGGGCAAGCGGCGTCGACGGAACGGTGCTCAAGCGCTCCCTGGCCCGCGACCCGCAGGAGGTGAACAGCGCCTGGGAGTGCGACTTCCCCGAGGGGGTGGCCGAGGGCAAGGTGGTGGTACGCATCCGCATCCACGTCTCGGCCGCCGGCAACCCGACTCGGGTGACCGTCGTCCGGCCCGGCCCGGCGCCCTTCAACGCCTCGGCCATCGAATGCGCCAAGCGCCAGGGATTCCGCCCGGCGCTCGATGCCAGCGGGCACCCGCGCGAGGGCGACCGCGAGCTGAGCATCCTCTTCTATCGGATGGGGTCGGGCGAGAGCGTCGCTCCCCGTGGAAGCGGCTCCCTGGCTCCGGGCGGTGCGCCCCCCGACCTCCCCGTCCGTCCGGCGGAGGACTCGCCCGGGCCTACCTCCGGTTGAAGCGGTTCATCGCCTCGGCCACCCCGAGCGTGGCCCAGCCGAGCGCCGCCTCCGCCGCTCGGTCCAGCAGCTCGGGCAGCTCCCGGCGCTCCTCGGCGGTGAAGCCGGAGAGGACGTGGCCGACGGTGCGTTCCTTGCCCTCCGGCTTTCCCACCCCGATGCGCAGCCGGGCGAAGCCATCCTCCCCCAGGGAGGCGACGATGCTCTTCAGACCGTTGTGTCCGGCGGTGCCCCCGCCCGACTTGAGCTGGAGGCGTCCGAAGGGCAGGTCGAGCTCGTCGTGGATGACGAGCAGGTCGGCCGGCTCCACCTTGTAGAAGCGCGCCGCGGCGGCGACGGACCTTCCAGAGAGATTCATGTGCGTCCCGGGCTCGAGCAGGAGCACCCGCTCCTCGCCCAGGCGCGCGCTCCCCACCCGTCCCTCGAAGCGGGCGGCGTCGATCGAGGCACCGAGGCGCTCGGCCAGCCGGTCCACCACCAGGAACCCGGCGTTGTGCCGGTCGCTGGCGTGCTCGGGGCCCGGGTTCCCCAGTCCACAGATGAGCTTCACGAGGAAGGGCTACTTCTTCTTGTCGTCCTTCTTGGGCGGGGCCGCGGGCGCCGCTGCCGGCTTGGCCTCGCCCGACGCCGGTGCCGCCGCCTTCCCCTCCGCCGGAGCGGCGGCCGCCGGGGCTGCCCCCGGCGCCGCCCCCGCCGCCGGAGCGGCCACCGGGGCCGGGATCTCCTCCTTCTCCGGAACGTTGACCACCGCCACCGTGTAGTTGACGTGGGTCTTCACCCGCACCCCGGCCGGAAGCGCGACCTCCCGGATGTGGAGCGACTGGGCAATCTTGAGGTGGCTGACGTCCGCCTCGAGCTTGGCCGGGATGGCCGAGGGGAGGACGTAGACCTCGATCTCGCGGCGGTTCTGGCTGAGGATGCCCCCGGCGGTCACGCCCTCCGGCTTGCCCACCAGGACGAGCGGGACGTTGACCTTGACCTCCTCGTTCTCCTTCACCGCCAGGAAGTCGGCGTGCAGCATCTCGCGCGTCACCGGATCCTGCTGGTAGTCCTTGAGCAGGACCAGGCGATCCGGCTGGCCCTCGACCCGGAGGGTGAGCAGCGTGTTGAACTTCAGCGGGCTGGAGATGGCGTGCTTCACCTCCACCGGGTCGACGGCGATGTGGGCCGGCTTCTCCAGGGAACGTCCGTAGACGATGGCCGGAACCCGTCCGCTCGCCCTGAGGCGGCGCGCCGGTCCCTTCCCCGCGCCATCGCGCGGCTTCCCGGTGAGAATCTGCGTCTCGGCTGGCATGGTGCGTCCTTTCACCGGCATCCCACCGTCCCCGCGTGGGCCCCGAGCGGACCGGCCCGCTGCCCCGGGGGCCCGGTCCGAAGGAGGCGCCTTCTCTCACTGGCGGCGGTGAGCCGTCAAGGGCTAGCGGGCGTGGGTGTCCACCAGCGCCAGGACGTCGTCCAGCTCGAAGGGCTTGCGCACGAAACCCACCACCCCCGCCCCGCGCGCCGCCTGCTCCACCTGGGCGTTGGCCGAGATGAGCAGCACGCTGACCCGCCCCCGGTCGGGACGTCGGCCGAGCTCGTCCAGGACGGCGAAGCCGCTCATCACCGGCATCATCAGATCCAGGAGGACGAGGCAGGGCCCGTCCAGACCGTCGAGCGCCCGGAGCGCCTCCTCTCCGTTGGAGGCGGTGAGCACCCGGTGGCCGCCGGCGTCGAGCATCTCCTCGAGGAGCTCGCGGATGTCCGGATCGTCCTCGACGACGAGCACTGCCCGGGAAGGGCTAGACGAAGAGCGAGCTGAGGGAATCACCGGAGTAGATGCGCTGGATGGCCTCGGCGAAGAGCCGGGCCGTGCTCAGCTGCCGGATCTTCGGTGAGGCGGCCGCCGCCGGCGTGAGCGGCACGGTGTCGGTGAACACCGCCTCCTCGATGACCGACTCCTGGATGCGCGTCACCGCCGGTCCGGAGAGGATGGGGTGGACGGCGTAGGCGAGCACCCGCCGTGCCCCTTCGTCCTTGAGGACCTGGGCGGCCTGGGTGAGCGTCCCGGCGGTATCCACCATGTCGTCGATGAGGAGGGCATCCCGGCCGCGGACGTCGCCGATGACGTTCATCACCTCGGAGACGTTGGCCCGGGTGCGGCGCTTGTCGACGATGGCCAGGCCGGCGTTCAGGCGCTTGGAGTAGGCGCGGGTGCGCTCCACCCCGCCGGCGTCGGGGGAGACGAGCACCAGCTCCTCGGTGTCGCCGAAGCGCCTCCGGATGTCCTCCAGGAAGACCGGCGAGGCGAAGAGGTGGTCGGAGGGAATGTGGAAGAAGCCCTGGATCTGCGCCACGTGCATGTCCATCGAGACCACGCGGGTGGTGCCGGCCGACTCGAGCAGGTCGGCCACCAGCTTGGCGGTGATCGGCGTTCGGGGGACGACCTTCCGGTCCTGGCGCGCGTAGCCGTAGTAGGGGATGACCGCGGTGATGGAGGCCGCCGACGCCCGCTTCAGCGCGTCGACCATGATCAAGAGCTCCATCAGATGGTCGTTGGCCGGGGGACAGGTGGACTGGACGATGAAGGTGTCCTGGCCGCGGACGTTCTCGCCGATCTCCACCTGGATCTCCCCGTCCGAGAACCGCCCCACCTCCGCCTTGCTCAGCGGCCGCTTCAGGTGCTCGCAGATGCGCGTGGCCAGGGCGACGTTGGAGTTCCCGGCGAAGACCTTGAAATCTCGCATCGGCATGAGGTCGCTCGTCACCTAGCGCAAAGCGGCGGGTTCACGGAAGGGCTCTCCTCGTCCCGAAGGAGGGCGCCCGCTCAGGCCACGCCGCGGGTCTCGGGATGGGCGAGCTTCTCGTACTCGCCGAGGATGGTCCGCTCCATCCGTTCACGCATGTCGGTGTTCAGGGGGTGCGCGATGTCCTTGTAGCTTCCGTCCTTGCGTCGCTTGGCGGGCATGGCGATGAACAGACCGGCCGTGCCGAGGATGACCTTGAGATCGCGAATGACGAAGCAATGATCGAGCGTGATGGTCACGTACGCCTTGAGCTTTTCCTCTTCCACCGGAAAAATCTTCACGTCGGTGATTTCCATGGCGTCCCCTCGCTGCCCGACCGGAGAGCTTGCGGTCGGGCGCGGAGCGAATCAAGGGTGACCGGATGGTGAAGGCCCCGAGGCGAACGCGGGGGGGCCGGGGGCGCCCGGCCCGAGCCGGCTCCCCGGCCTGGGCGCCCGGTGTGGAGCCGCTCATCCCGGCGGGCGCCCTCCGAGCGCGGGTGCGGGCCCTCGGGCGGGCCATCAGCCGGGACTACGCCGGCCGCTCCCTGACGCTGGTCTGCGTCCTCAAGGGAGCGGCCGTCTTCTTCGCCGACCTGGCGCGCGCCATCCGGCTTCCGGTCGAGCTGGAGTTCATCGCCGTGTCCTCCTATGCCGGCGCGACGGAGAGCTCGGGAGAGGTACGCCTCTCGGCGGACGTCGCCCGGCCGCTGGCCGGCAAGGACGTCCTCCTGGTGGAGGACATCGTCGACACCGGGCTCACCGCCGGCTTCCTGGTCGGTCTCCTCCAGGCGCGCGGGCCGAGGAGCGTTGCCCTCTGCTCCCTCCTGGTGAAGCCCGCCCGGGCCAAGGTGCAGGTGGACATCGCCTACCGGGGCTTCGTCATCGACGACGTGTTCGTCGTCGGCTACGGACTGGACGCCGCGGAGCGCTGGCGGAACCTGCCCTACCTGGGCGTGCTCAGAGGAACGAGGCCACCAGCGCCAGGGCGAAGGGGACGGTCGGCGGCAAGGAGACAGCGTCGCCGCTCAGGGTGAGCGTCGTCGCCCCCTGGTACACGCCCTTGCCGTCGCCCACGTAGTCCAGGGAGCGGGTGTCGGTGCGCACCCGGAGCTTGGTCGGGTTGGCCTCGAAGCGGAGGATGCGGCCCTGGAACTGTCCGGTGATGGTCAGCTCGTCGCCGGTCTTGCTGATGTTGAGCAGGAAATCCGGGCCGTTCAGCGTCCCGTCCTTGAAGGTGTGGAAGAGGGCCTTGTTCTCCGAGCCGATGGTTCCGCCCCAGGTCCCGTCGCCGCGCAGCGTGGCGTTGACCTTCGGTCCGACCACGCGGGTGGCGTTGAAGGTCGCGTTGCCCCAGTACCCGCTCACCGCGCCGGTGGGGACGAAATCCGCGGTGGGGGCCGTCTCCGTTCCCGCGCAGGAGAACAGCGGCAGGGCGCAGGCGACGACGAGCAGGGTCGAGCGGGGCATGAGCGTTCTCCTGTCAGGCGCGTTCCGGAGCGGCATCTTGAGGGCACAGGCACCCGGCGAGAAGCGGAAAACCACCCTCGCGGTCTCAGGGGCTTCCGGCGTCCGCGCCGGTGGACGCGGGGCTTCCGGGAGGGAGCGCCGCGCCGGGAGCGGGGGCCGCCGTGGTGTCGGCCAGGGTCACCACCACCTGGCGAAGCACCTCCTCCAGGGCGCTCGCCGCCGGCTCCACCTTGATCAGCATGGCGTGGGCGACGCGGGCGCGCCGGGTGGTGCTGTCCGCCGCGATGCGAAGCTGCGCCAGCCCCTCGGCCACCGCCCTCCGGGCCTCCTCGAAACGGATGCGCGCCTGGTCGTAGGCCACCTCGAGCTGGAGGGTGCGGAGCGTGTGCTTCTGCTCGTCGCTCGCCCCCTGGAGTCGCTCCATTCGCCTGAGCAGCGTCATCCCCTCGGAGACCACCCGGGTGTCGTCGGCCAGCAGCTTCGGGCGGGCCGCCTGCTCGAGGATGCGAAACAGCGCCCGGTCGAGCTCGTCGCGGTCCTCGAAGCGTTCGGCGTCGACCCCGGCGGGCGCATTTCCTCCCAGCTCGACCGGGGCGTAGGCCTCCGCCAGCGCGCCGTCGGAGGGCCGGTAGGGCGCGCTCCCCCAGGGGAGCATCCGCCCCTTCTGCACGATGAGCTTGGTGCCCTCCATCCTGAGAGAGAAGGTGCGAGCGTTGTCACGGGCGAGCAGCACGCACACCACGCCGGCCAGGGCGAGGACGAGCAGGGTGACCAGCAGGCGGCGGAAGGCATGTCCGGCACGCTGGCCGAAGCTGGGGGGGGTGTCGGGCGCCATCGGAGAGCTCCTCGCCTAAGGTGCCGCCCCGGAGAAAGGCGGACCCCCGAAACTCTGGGGGTATAGTCCCTGCTGTCAAGCGCCCATGAACCTCACGTTCCGCCGCCTGGGCGTCAGCGAGCTCCTCCCCCGGTACATCTTCGCCGAGAGCCTCTTCGTCCGCCGGCGCGTGCTCGAGGTGGGCGCGGTGGCCGCCACCGGCGGGGCCTCGGCCGAGTTCCTCCTGCAGCGCGGGGCGCGCCTGGTCCTCGCCTGCGACGAGGATCTCGAGGCGGTGGCGGCGGCCCAGAAACAGCTGGGCAGCGCCAACCTCCGGTTCCGTGCCGCCGTCTTCGACGATCTCCCGCCGGGGGGCTTCGATCTCGTCCTGGTGGCCGACCTCGCCCCCTGGGTCCGGGCGCCCGAGCTGCTCCGCCAGCTGGTGGCCCAGGTCTCGCCCACCGGAGCGCTGGTGGGTGGTCTCCGGAACCCGGCCGGGCTGGCCCTGGCCCAGCTCATGGAGCCGGACGCGGAAGGGGTTCCTCCCACCTACGGGCAGGCCCTGGACGCCCTGTCCGCGCACTTCCGCTCGGTAGAGGTGGCGACACAGAGCCCGCTCCTCGGCTACCAGCTGGCCTTCGACCGCAGTGAGGGCCTCCAGGTCGACGGCTCGCTCGCCGGCTCCGGCGAGGCGGCCTACTTCGTGGTGGTGGCCAGCCAGGAGGCCCCCCGCCCGGTCGACCCGACCTGGGTGCAGCTGCCCCCGGCCCCCCTGGCCTTCACCGGCAACCGGCTGGACGAGGTGGCCACCCGGGCCCGGGAGTGGGAGGAGCGGAGCCGGAGGCTGAAGGAGAACCTGGAGCGCGCGCGGCGCGATGCCGACGCCCTCAAGGAGGAGCTCGCCTCGGCGCGCCAGGCGCGCGAGCGGGCCGAGGAGGAGACGAGGCGCTGGCAGGCCCAGGCCGAGGCGCGCGAGCGCCACCCGCTCCAGCCGCTGGCCCAGGACGAGCTGGCGGCTCGGGTTCGCCGGCTCGAGGCCGAGGTGCGCGGCGCCCGCGAGCGGGCCTCCGATGCCGAGCGCTCCCTCGGCGTCCAGCGGGCGGAGCTGGATGCCGTTCACCAGGAGCAGCGCGAGGGGCTGGCCCAGGTGCTGGCGGCGCAGGAGTCGGTGCGCCTGGAGCGGGCGCGGCGCGAGGAGGTCCAGCGGCTCCTCGACGATGCCCGCACCAAGCTCACCGCCGCCTACGAGGAGCTGCGCGGGGTGCGCGAGGAGCTCGTCCAGTCGCAGGCGGAGGGCGCCCAGGCCGACCCCGGACCGGACCGCCGGGCGGTGGAGGAGCGGCTGGCGCAGGCCCGCGAGCGCGAGCTCCGGCTGGCCGAGCAGCACAGCACCGCGCTCCAGGCCATCGAGGCCCTCCAGGGCAACGCCGCGCGCGAGCGCGCCAGGGCGGAGGCGCTCGAGCAGCGCGCCGCCTGGCTCGAGGCGGAGAGGGCGCGGGCGGAGCGGGCGCTGGAGGCGAATGCCACCCGGCTGAGGGCCGCCGAGGCGCGCAGCGCCGAGGCGTCGGAGTCCGCCCTGGCGGCGAGCGCGGCGGAGACCGAGCTGGCCGCGCTGCGCGACTCGGTGGAGCGGCTCTCCGCCCGCGTGTCGGTGGCCGAGGCCCAGGAGGGCCAGGCCCGCGCGCTCGCCGACCGGCTCGAGGCCGAGCTGGCCCAGGCCCGCCAGACGGCCTCGCTGAGCAGCGAGGAGCGCCAGGGGCAGGAGGCCGCGCTCGTCCGCGCCGCCGGGGAGCTCGAGGCGGCCCTCCGGGAGCGCGACGCCGCGCTGGGCCGGGCGGCCGAGGCGGCCGCTGGCCTCGAGGCCGCCGCCGCGGGCGATGCCGCCCTCCAGGCCGACCTGGCCGCCGCGCAGGCGGCTCACTCCGAGCTCCGGCTGCGCGCCGAGGCGTCGGAGGCCGAGCTGGCCGAGGCCCGGGGAGCGCTCGGCGAGGCCGGGGCGGCACGGGAACGGCTCGAGCTGGAGCGGAGCGAG
>DASPUU010000304.1:0-13331 GCA_035622755.1 Myxococcaceae bacterium | reverse complement strand
CGAGCCTTCCCGATGGACGACGAGGCGCCGCTCCGGGACTTCTGAGGCCTACGCCGGCACGCCGGCCGCCACCGGCCGGTGGCGGGCCCGGTGCTGCGCCAGCACCTTGGCCAGGTACTGGCCGGTGAAGCTCGACTCCGTCTGGGCCACCGCCTCCGGAGTTCCGGTGGCCACGATGCGGCCGCCGCCGTTTCCACCCTCCGGCCCGAGGTCGATGACCCAGTCGGCGCACTTGATGACGTCCAGGTTGTGCTCGATGACCACCACCGTGTTGCCGGCCTCCACCAGGCGGTCGAGCACGCGCAGCAGCTTGCGGATGTCCTCGAAGTGCAGCCCGGTGGTCGGCTCGTCGAGGATGTAGAAGGTGCGGCCGGTGGCCACCCGGGCCAGCTCGCGGCTGAGCTTGATGCGCTGGGCCTCGCCCCCGGAGAGCGTGGGGGAGCTCTGCCCCAGCCGGACGTAGCCCAGGCCGACGTCCTCCAGCGTGCCGAGGATGCGGGCGATCTCCCGGTGCGCGCCGAAGTGCTCCCTCGCCTCGCGCACGCTCATCTCCAGGACCTCGGCGATGTTCTTGCCCTTGAAGCGGACGCGGAGGGTGGCGTCGTTGAAGCGCTTCCCGCCGCACCCCTCGCAGGTGACGTAGACGTCCGGCAGGAAGTGCATCTCCACCAGCTTCACCCCGTCCCCCTCGCAGGCCTCGCAGCGCCCCCCCTTGATGTTGAAGCTGAAGCGGCCCGGGCCGTAGCCGTAGGTCCGCGCTTCCTGGGTCAGGGCGAAGACGTCCCGGATGGCGTCGAAGACCTTGGTGTAGGTGGCCGGGTTGCTGCGCGGCGTCCGGCCGATGGGCTTCTGGTCGATGTCCACCACCTTGTCGACCTGGTCCACGCCCTTCAGGCCGCGGTGGCGGCCGGGGACCTCTCGCGACCCGTGCAGCTTCTGCGCCAGCGCCGGATAAAGCACCTCGTTCACCAGGGTGGACTTGCCCGCTCCGGACACCCCCGTCACGGCGATGAGCAGGCCGAGCGGGAACTCCACGGTCAGGTCCTGGAGGTTGTTCGCCCGGGCTCCCTCCACCATCAGCTTCCCCGGCCCGGGAGGCCGGCGCCGCGCCGGGACCTCGATGGCCGCCCGTCCGCTCAGGTAGGCCCCGGTCAGGCTCGCGGCCGAGGCCATGATCTCGGCCGGGGTCCCCTGGGCCACCACCTGGCCGCCCAGCTCGCCGGCGCCCGGGCCGAAGTCGACGATGTGGTCGGCCTCGCGCATCGTCTCCTCGTCGTGCTCGACGACGATGACCGAGTTGCCCAGGTCGCGGAGGCGCTTCAGCGTTCCGAGCAGCTTCCCGTTGTCCCGCTGGTGCAGGCCGATGGAAGGCTCGTCGAGGATGTAGATCACCCCGGTCAGCTCCGAGCCCATCTGCGAGGCCAGGCGGATGCGCTGGCTCTCTCCTCCGGAGAGCGTGGTCGCGCTCCGCTCCAGGGTGAGATAGCCGAGCCCCACGTCCACCAGGAAGCCGAGCCGGCTCTGGATCTCCCGGAGCAGCTCGCGCGCCACGGGCTCCTCCTGCGCGGACAGCTTGAGCCCGGCCAGGAAGGCGCGGGCGTCGGCCACCGTGCGCCGGGAGAGACCGACGATGGACTCGCCGTGCACGTGCACCGCCCGCGCCTCGGGCTTGAGACGCTCCCCCTGGCAGGTGGAACAGGGGCGGGGGGAGAAGAACTTCTGGTAGTACTTGCGCATCGCCTCGCTGTGGGTGGTTCGGAAGCTCTTCATCAGCTTGAGGAGCATTCCCTCCCACTCCATCTTCCAGCCGCGGACGCTGAAGGGCTTGCCGGCCGAGCCGTGCAGCACCACCTCGCGCTCGCGCTTGCTCAGCTTCTCCCAGGGCGTGTCCAGGTCGATGCGAAAGGCACGCGCCAGCTGCTCGACGAACTCCGCCGTCCAGCCCTCGCCCCGGACCATGCCCGTGGCCCAGGGCTCCACCGCACCCTCGCGGATGGTCCGGCGCGCATCGGGAACGATGAGGTCGGGGTCCATCTCCGGCCGGGTGCCGAGCCCGTTGCAATCCGGGCACATCCCGAGCGGGCTGTTGAAGCTGAAGGAGGCCGGGATGAGCTCGGGGAAGGAGAGCCCGCAGGCGTGGCAGGCGTTGAGCTCGGACATCACCCGCTCCTGTCCCCCCGACTCGTCGGTGACGAGGAGGATTCCCTTGCCCTCGCGGAGCGCCGTCTCCACCGAATCGGTGAGGCGGGCGCGGACCTCGGGCTTGAGCACCAGACGGTCGACCACCACCTCGACGGTGTGCTTGGCCTTCTTGTCCAGCTCCATCGGCTGGTCGAGCGGGTGGATCTTTCCGTCGATGCGCGCCCGCGCGAAGCCCCGCTTGGCCGCCTCGGCGAGCACCTCGCGGTGCTCCCCTTTCCGGTTCTGGACCAGGGGGGCGAGGAGCATGATCCGGGCACCGGCCGGCGCCTTGAGCACCTCCTCGACGATGGCCTGCGCCGACTGGCGTCCGACCCGGCGGCCGCACTTCCAGCAGTGCTGCACGCCGATGGAGGCATAGAGCACGCGGAGGTAATCGTGGACCTCGGTCACCGTGCCCACCGTGGAACGCGGGTTGTTGCTGGCTGCCTTCTGCTCGATGGAGATGGTGGGCGACAGGCCGCGCAGGGTCTCGTACCGGGGCTTCTCCATCTGGCCGAGGAACTGCCGGGCGTAGGCGGAGAGGCTCTCCACGTAGCGCCGCTGCCCCTCGGCGTAGAGGGTGTGGAAGGCGAGCGAGCTCTTCCCCGACCCGCTCACCCCGCTGAACACGACCAGCCTCTTCTTCGGGACGTCCAGCGAGATGGACTTCAGGTTGTGCTCGCTCGCACCGCGGATGGCGATGAAATCGGGCTCGGCCATGTCCCAGGGACCCCCCTGGGGGATAACAGGTCCGTCGTGCGCCGGGCACGTCAAACGGGTGCCCGGTGGTAGACAGGGGGCGGGGAGGGGCCGCAGCCCTGCCCCCCTGCGGAGGGTGACCTGTTCATCGCCGGCGTGGGTGACATCCACGGTCGCTTTCACCGGGTGCAGGACTGGCTGCGCGAGCTGGAGGAGGCGCGCCGGCGGCGCCTGGATCTGGTGCTGGCCGTGGGCGACGTGGAGGCCTTCCCCACGGCCGACGACCACACCCGCAAGGCGGTCAAGCGCGCCATGCCGGCCGAGTTCGCCGACTACGCCCGCGGTGCAGCGCGGCTCCACCGCCCGCTCCACTTCATCGGCGGCAACAACGAGGACTTCGTCGCGCTGCACGCGATGCCCGAGGGGGGCGAGGTGGCACCCGACCTCCACTACCTCGGCCGGGTCGGCACGCGCCGCTTCGACGGGCTCCGGCTGGCCTGGCTGTCCGGCATCTACGCGCCGAGGCACGTCGAGACGCCGCTCCGTGCCCCGACCACGCCCGCCACCCAGAAGCAGGCCGGCTACTTCCGGATGTCGGAGGTGGAGCGCCTTCGCGGCGCGGGGGAAGTCGATCTCCTGCTCGTCCACGAGTGGCCACGGGGCCTGTTCCAGCGCGTGGCCGGCCGTCCGGTGCGCCCGTGGATGGGCAACCCCATCACCCGCTCGCTGGTCGATTTGCTCCGGCCGGCGTGGCTGTGGTGCGGCCACTCGCACGAGTCGCTGGCGGCGGCGCTGCGACACCCGGACGGACGGAGCACCTCGGTGGTCTGCCTCGACGAGGCGTCCGAGCCGGCGGGCGCCGTGTTCTGGATGGAGTGGGAGAAGGGGAGCGCACGGGAGGCGGGGTGGGGAACCAGTGGACAGACGGCGTGGAGGGCGGGAGAGGCGTGGGGACCGGAGCGGATGCCCGCCCCCGCGGCGTGACCGGGCCCCCGTCCAGGCACTGGCCGTGCGAGGCGACCGGCTATGCTCCCGCTCGGTGCTCGGTCCCGGACGTCGTCGCCTCGCGGTCCTCCTTCTCTTCGCCGCCGCCCTCGCCGGGTGCAGCCAGTCCACCCGGCGCGCCGCGTGCGCCTCGCCATGCGATGGCGGGCTGACCTGCCTGGAGAACGCCGACTTTCCAGGCGGCGTCTGCAGCAGCGCCTGCGCCAGCTCCGCCGACTGCCCGACCGGGATGAGCTGCATCGGGATGTCGACCGGGCACTTCTGCCTTCTGCCGTGCAACGACCCGGACCAGTGCCCGCTGAACTTCTCGTGCAGCGTCGCCGGAACTGCCGGGAACGCCTGCGTCCCGGTCTCCCAGCCCTCTCTGTCGGGGGGAAGCTGCCCGGCGCCCGGGCTGGTCTCCGGGGGACTCGTCGGCCCGGCCTCACCGCCGGCCGGATGCCAGACGCCTCAGGTCCAGAGCACGCTGCCCGGAACCAGCGTCCAGGAGCTGGGCACGTTTCCCGTCCGGACCCAGGTCCCCTTCACCGTCCCGGCGGGCACGGCCGCCTTCGCCGTCGTCAGCCAGGCCGAGTCCGCGGCGACGGTGCTCGACTTCCAGGGCGAGGCGGTGGCCAATGCCCCCACCCCCAGCCCGCTGCTCGCCCCGGACGGAGGCCCGTTCTTCGACTTCCTCCGCGAGAACTTCATCGTCAACGGGACCTCGCCGTCCGACCCGACCGAGGTCCCGCTCTACCAGCGCATCTTCCTCAACCCGGCCTACGCCGGCGCGCTGGTCTTTCCCAACACCACTCCCGGCGTGGCTCTGGCCCTCGACGGGGGGCTTCCTGCCGGGACCTGGAAGCTGTTCGTGGACGACCTGGCCCGTCTCTGCCCGCTCGTCGACGGCTGTGACGCCGGCACGAGCGCCCCCGGACGCTACCGGATGACCGTCGTCACGCGTGCCGGCCCCATTCCCGACCAGGGCCGCCTCGACCTGGCCATCTACCTCATCACCACGTCCGGCCTGACGGCCTCCGCTGCTCCCGGGAATGCCGCTCTGCAGCGGGTGGCCAGCCGCCTCGTCGCTCTGCTGGCGCCGGCCGGGGTGTGCGTCGGGACGATCACCTTCTACGACGTCCCCTCCTGGGTGCAGACGCGCTACGCGTCGCTCGACGTGGGCGGGGCGGAGGACCCGTGCAGCGACTACCGGCAGCTGCTCACCCTGGTGGCGCCGGGGTCCACGGCGATGAACCTCTACTTCACCGACGAGATCATCGATCCTGCCGAGAACGGGGGCACCACGGTGGGCTACGACGGCGCCATCCCCGGCCCACCGACCTTCCCCGGCACCGTCGCCGGTGGAGCGGTGGTGTCGGCGGCGGACCTCGAGACGGGCGCCGGGAGCTGCGGCAACACCTACGCGCCGCTCTCGTGTGGGTCGGACCTGGTGGCCACCATCGTCGCCCACGAGACCGGCCACTTCCTCGGCCTCTACCACCTCACCGATTTCCAGGGCACCACCTTCGACCCGCTGGTGGACACCCCGGCCTGCGTTTGCTCGGCCTGTGCCGCGCCGGCGGACCGGGACAACTGTGCCGACCAGCCGGCGCCGAGCGGGCCGGCCACGCTCGTCGACCTGGCGAGCTGCCTCCGGGGGACCCAGCTCTGCGGCGGCGCCGACTACCTCATGTTCTGGCAGGTGTCCTCCTCCTCACGGGGCCTGCTCAGCCACGACGAGGCGGCGGTGATGCGCGCCAACCCGGCGGTGGCGTCGCCCTGAATTCTCGTGTCCAATGGGCCGTCCGAAGGCCCCGGAGAGACACCATGCGCCGAACCCTGCTCGTCCTCCTGGTCGTCCTCCCCGCGGCGGGGATGGCTGCCAGCGAGGACTCGCTGAGCCAGACCGTGGACGCCTACCTCGGCTCCATCGACACTCCCATCCCGGATGCGCGCTGGAAGGCGCTCGGGCCCGAGGCCGGGCCCCTGCTCGCCTCCATCGCCACCGGGGATGGGCTCCCCAGCCGGCGAGCACGGGCCCTCCACGGGCTGTCCATCGTCGCGCCGGACCGGGCCGCGCCCATCGCCCGCGCCTATGCCCGGAGCGCCGCGGAACCGCTGGTCATCCGCTCGGCCGCGGTCCGGGTGGTGGCGCGCACGCTTCCGGCCAGCGAGGCGGTCATCGTGCTCCGGCCCGTTCTCTCCTCGGCCAGCGCCCCGCTCCAGAAACGGACCGCCGAGGCCCTGGCGGCGCTCGGTGCCCCCGGTTGCAGCGCGCTCTCGGCGCACACCGCTCCGCTCGCCGCGGACGCCCGGGCACCGTTCGCCCAGGCGCTCGCCCGCTGCCAGGGCTCGGACGTGCGCTGAGCCGTCCCGGCCTGTCAGTCCGGCCCCGTAGAGGTCGGGCCGGGCATGGGTTCGGTTGCCGAGACGCTGTGGGTCGTCCCCGGGGACACGATTGCCATCCGGGCGCTGGCCGCGACCGGGAGCGCGGCGGTCTGGCGTCTGGAGGAGCTCGCCGAGCGGCTGGCCGCGGTCCGGCGGCCGGCCCGGCGCGTGCTCGGGGATGTTGGCGCCTGGCTGGCCGTGGCGGCGGCCACCGACGACGGCTCACCGCTCGGCGCGGAGGCCTTCGAGCGACTGGGGGGTCTCGTCGACGCGGTCGCCGAAGCCCGCGCGGCGCGCGTCCGGAGCCGCGCCCTTTCCGGCATCGCCGGGCGGACCGAGGACCCGGCCCGCACCCGGCTCCTCACCGTGGCCCGGGCGCTCGACGCCTTCGAGCGTCTCCTCCACGGCCGGGGGCTCGCCGACGGACCGGGCCGCTGGGACGATGCGCGGGCGGCGCTCGCCGCCTCGAACGAGTGGCCCGCCCCGCTCGAGCCCTTCCGGCGGGTGGTGGTGACGCTCCATCCACCCCTCCCGGCGGTGACGCTCGACGCGCTGGTCGCTCTGGCGGCGCTGGCCGAGCGAGCCGGGCGCGCGGTGACCGTCGAGGTTCCCTGCACCGGCCAACCGACCCTCGACGCCGCCGTGGAGCCGCTCTTCGCCGCCTTCGAGGCCCACCCCGAGCTGTCGCCGCTCACCCTCGAGCGGCGGGGAGGAGCGGATGGGCCGCTGGCGCTGGCCGTCGAGCGCCTCGGCGAGCCCGGAGAGGACGCCGGCCGGCTGTCACTGTGGAGCGCGTCCGGCGGGGCGGCCGAGGTGCGCGCCCTGGCCGAGCAGGCGCGCCGCGCGGTGCGGGGCGGAGCGCTCCCGCCCCGGTGCGCCGTCATCGTTCCGGACGCGGCCCTCGCCGATGCCGCGGCCGCGGCGATGACCGCCGCGGGTCTCCCCGTCGGCCGGCGGCCGGGCCGCCTCCTGGGCACCACCGCCGCCGGCCGCGCCGGGCTCCTCGCCGCTCGCCTCGCCGAGGCCAGATTCCCCGCCGCCGAGGTGGCGTGGCTCCTCGGCTCGGGCCTGGTGCCGGGGCTCGCGCCGGCGGCGCCCCCCGGGGTGGCGACGCTCCTCGAGCGGGCCGGCATCGGGGAGGGCATCCCGAGCGGTCCGGGGCAGAGCCTCTACGAGGAGAGGCTCGACGCGCTCGCCCGGCGGGATGCCCGGCGGTCGGAGGCGGCGCGTGCTCTGCTCGAGAGCTGCCGCGTCCTCTTCGCCGTGCTCGGCGAGCTCCCTCTCCGGGGGGCGCTGGCGGCGCACCTGGAGGCCTGGCAGCGGGCGCTGTCCGCGCTCGGCTTCTGGGAAGCACCGGCCGGCGGTGCGCTGCCCTCCCGCCCGGGTGCGAGCGGCGCGCTCCGGGCTGCGGCCCGCGAGGTCCAGGCCCGCGAGGCGTGGCGGTGGGTGGTGCGCGAGGCGCGCGGGTCCCTCGCCGCGCTGGGCGTCCGCGGACCCGAGCTCGACCGGGCCGGATTCGCCGCCTGGCTGGCGGCGGTGGCGGCCCGGCACTCGCTTCCGCCGGAGGCGGGTCACCCGGGCGGCATCGCCGTCCTCTTGCTCGAGGAGGCGCCGGAGCACGGTGCCTTCGAGTGGATCGGCGCCGTCGGGCTCTCGGACGGACGGTTCCCCCGGCAACTGGCCCGCGCCGGGGCCCTCACCGACGACGACCGGTGGCTGGTCAACCGGGCGCTCGGGCGGGATGCCTTCCCGCTGCGCTTCGGTGCAGGCGACGTTCGTCCGCCGGCGGCGCATGCCCTCGACGGCTGGCGGCTCGGTCTCGGGCTGGGCCGGGCGGGCTCGGCGTCCCTCGGGTTTGCCCGGGATGACGGCTTCCGCGACGTCGCCGGGCCGGCCTCGTTCCTGGAGCTGCTCGCCAGGAGCGCCGGCGTGGAGCGCGTGGACCTTCCGCCCGAGCCCGCCCCGCCCCTCGAGCGCGCCGCCTCGGAGGGGGAGCTGCGCGTGGCCTTGGCCCTGGCCTCGGGCGGAGCGTCCGTGGACCCCGTGGCCCGGGCGCTGGCTGCGGACCTCCACGAGGCCTGGCTGGTCGAGGCGCAGGCGATGGGCGACATGGAGAAGGAGCGCGTGCGTGCCTTCGAGGATCCGGGCCTGCCGAGCGGTCGCTTCAGCGGCACCGTGCCGGGCGAGACGGCCGCCGCGCTGCGAAGCGTCTTCGCCTTCGGTCCGGACGCCCCGCTGTCGGCGAGTACCCTCGGCAGGCTGGCCCAGTGCGCGTTCCAGGGGTTCGCGCGCATCGCCCTGCGGCTCGAGGAGCCGGATGCGCCCGGCGAGTCGCTCGACGCCCGGAGCCAGGGCAGCTTCTGGCACATGGTGCTCGAGCATCTTTTCCCTTCGCTCAAGGCCGCGGGGAAGCTCGGGCTCCCGGCGCAGGAGGTCCCGGCCGAGCTGATCGATGCGGCCATCTCCGCGGCGGCGCTCGACCATCGAGGGCGCTTCAGCCCGGGACACGCACGCCTGTTCGCGCTCGCCCGGGAGCGGGCACGCTGGATGGTGCGGCGCATCCTCGATGCGCCCCACCACGGGCTTCCCTTCGAGGGGCTGCTTCCCGAGGAGGAGGAGGCTCGGTTCGGCCGGCGGGACTCGCTCGACGCCTGGCGCGAGGTGCGCCTGCCCGGGGCCCTCCCGGGAGAGGGGGAGCTCTTCCTCACCGGGGCGGTGGACCGGCTCGACGGGGGACCGGGCTCGGTGGGCATCCTCGACTACAAGGTCAACCGCCGGCGCGAGGCGGCACGTGACCTCCTGAGAACCGATTTCCAGCTCCCCTTCTACCTCCATGCCGTTCGCTCCCGGGGCGAGCGCCGGTCGCTGCGGGCGGGCTGGCTGGTGCTCAGGACCGGCGAGTTCCAGCCCTTCGACTGGGCCGCCGGAGCAGAGGGCCTGCTCGCCACGGAGGCGGCCCCACGCGAGCGTGCCCGCGCCGGCGGGCTCCCCAACCTGGCCAATGCCGTGCACGCGCTCGTCCAGAGGGCGTGGAGCGGGGATTTCGGCGCCCGCTCGGAGGACTGCGGCTTCTGCCCCTTCGGGTCCGTGTGTCGCATCGGCGAGCGCCGGAGGGGGGGCAGCCGGTGGTGAGGGCGCCGCCGCTGGCCGAGCTGCTCGGCCGCAACGCCTGTCTCTTCGCCGGGGCGGGAGCCGGCAAGACGCATGGGCTCCTCACCGCAGCGCTCGGCCGGCTGGCCGGCGTGGGCGGCGCGGAGCCGGTCCCGCCCGGAAGGCTGTGCCTCCTCACCTTCACCGAAAAGGCGGCGGCGGAAATGCGCGGGCGGCTCGAGGAGCGCGTCGAGGCACTGGCCGAGGGGCAGGGAGAGCCGGAGCTCGAGGCAGCCTTCGTCGCCGCCGGCCAGCCCCCGCCCGCGGCTGCCTTCTGGCGGCAGGTGCACCGGGCCCTCGGGGCGGCCACCCTCTCCACCTTCCACGCCTACTGTGCGCGGCTCCTCCGCCAGGCACCTCCCGGGGCGGGGATCCCCGCGGCCTTCGAGCTCCTCGCCGAGGAGGATGCTCGCCAGCTGCTCGTCGACAGCGCCGAGCAGACGGTGCTCCGGCTGCTCGAGGCGGGGGACGGCGAGGTCGAGGCGCTGTCGGCGCAGTCGGACCTGCGGGGTGGATGGGGCAGGGGCCTCCTCGATGTGATGGTGGACGCGGTCCAGCGCCTGCGCGAGGAGGGGCGGAGCGCCGCGGGGGTCCCGGTGGCAGACCCGGAGGAAGCCGCCCGGCGGCTGGCGTCCGCCGTGGAGCGCGCACGGACGCTCGCGGCCCAGAGCCTGCCGTTGGCCCGGACGGCGGTGTCCGAGACGGCCGAGGTCGTCTCCGGATGTCTCGACGTTCTTCACGGCTTCGACGCCCGGGCTCCCGCGGAACGGATGGCGCGCCTGGAGGCGCTGGCCCTGGCGCTTCCCGGCGGAGGGCGCAACGGCCTCCGGGATGTGCTTCGCGAGCTCCGCGACTCCCTCCTCGAGGGGACACCGGATGCGCCGGGCGTCGCCTGCGCCTACGCCGGTGCCGTCGCCCTGCCGCACGAGCGCACCCTGCGCCGGCTCGGTGACCGGGTGCTGTCCGACTACCGGGCGGCGCTCCGGCGCGGCGGCTGGATGGACTTCGCCGAGCTGGTGGTCGCCGCGCGCGACCTGCTCCGCGACGACCTCGCCTTCCGCTCGGCGGTCCAGGCCCGCATCGGCGCGCTGCTCGTCGACGAGGTGCAGGACACCAACGGCCTGCAGCTCGAGCTCCTGGTGCTGCTCGCCGAGGCGCGCAGGGGCGGCCCGCGCCCGGTGGGGCCGGAGCGCCGGCAGGTCCTGGCCCTTCCGCTCGAGCCTCGATTCCTGCTCGCCGTCGGCGACCGCAAGCAATCCATTTACGACTTCCGCGGCGCCGACGTGGCGGTCTTCGAGGAGCTGGCGGTCAAGGTCGAGGCGGAGGGGGGAGCCCGGCACTACCTGCGCGAGAACCGGCGCTCGCAGCCGTCTCTGCTCCGCGTCCTCGACGCCGCCGCCGCCGCGGCGCTGCCCGTCCGGCCGGAGCCGCGCGCCTACGAGGTGACCTTCCAGCCGGAGCACGACGGTCTTCTCCCCGTCCGCGGGCAGGTCGGCCCGACCCTCTGCGTGGACCTGCTCCCGGCTCCCGGGGCCAAGGGCCGGGAGGGGCGCCGAGAGGAGGCCGACCTGCTCGCCCGCTGGCTCCGGTTCCTCCTCTCGCCCCAGGGGCCGGCGACGGTGGCCGACGGGCGGGCCGTGCGGCCGGCGCGGGGCGGGGACGTGGCCGTGCTCCTCCGCGGCTTCGGCGGCATCGATGCCTACCGCGAGGCTCTCGGCGCGCAGGGTGTGCCGCATCGAGTGCTGCGCGACCGGAACCCATTCACCGCCCCGGCGGTCGTCGATGCGGCCGCGCTGCTCGGCCTGCTCGTCGATCCGGCCGACAACCTCCGGCTGGCCGCCGTCCTCCGCTCGCCCTTCGTCGGGCTGTCCGACGGCTCGCTCTTTCGACTGGCGCAGGGAGGCGGGCTCGACGCCCGGGCGCTGTCCGGGCCGCTGCCGCCGGGACTCCCCGAGGAGGAGCAGGCGCGGCTGCTGCGATTCCGCGCGCTGCTCGCCTCCCTCTCCGGACAGGCGGCGAGGCTTCCGCTCGCCGAGCTTCTCGAGGCGGCCTGGACGGAGACCGGATACCGGAACGCCGTGGCGGCGGGTCCGGACCCCGAGGAGGGGCTGGCTTCCCTGGACCGGCTCACCGCGCTGGCGCGGTCCTGGGACGCTGCCGGCCGCGGGGGGCCGTCCGCCTTCGGACGGCGGCTGGACACGCTCGCCGAGCGTCCGGCGCTCGGACTGGCGACCGGGGTCGAGCAGGCCCGCGCCAGCGGCCAGGTGCAGGTGCTCACCATCCACGCGGCCAAGGGGCTCCAGTGGCCGGTGGTGTGCCTCGCCGACCTGGGGAGCACCGGCTACCGGGCGCCGAATGACCGTCTGCTCCTCGACCGCACGCTCGGGCTGGCGTGGAAGCCGCAAGGGCCGTTCGACGCCGAGCCGCGGAAGACGCCGCGCTGGCTGGCGGTGCGCGCCGAGCTGGAGCGGCGAGACCGCGCCGAGGCCGGGCGGTTGCTCTACGTCGCCTTGACGCGGGCCGAGGACCGGCTCGTGCTCTCCGGGGGAAATGGCTCCCCGGACGCCTGGCGCCGGCTGCTCGAGCCCGCGCTCCAGTTGCCCGAGGTGCTGCCCTACGTCCGGAGCCTGGCCGCGGACGAGGTTTCTGCCGGCGCCTCGCCCGGGCCGCGGGCCCTGGACCCCGCGCCGGAGCCGGGGCGCGCTGCGGAGTGGCTGGCCTCGGTGCGCGCGCCGCTGGTGCCCCCTTTCCAGGGAGTCGTGCTCGAGGCCGCGTGGCTCGAGGATGCGCGCCGCTGCGCGCGCCGGGCCTGGCTGCTTGACCACCTCGGGCTCCCTCCCGGGGACGAGGTCGCCGATGTCGCCTGGGGCGCGCGCCTCGGCGCACGGCACCGGGCAGCCCGCGCCGGCCTGGTTCGCTCGCTGGCCGCGGCGCTCACCGCCTCCGACTGGGCCAACGGCGTCCCCGACGAGGGACTCCGGCCGCACCTGGCCGTCCGGGGTCTGTCCCTGGGCGAGGCGCGCTCGCTCGGGGTTCTCCAGCCGCTCCGGGTGCTGGCCGGGAGCGAGGCGATGCGAGCCGCGGCGGCCTCGGGCGCTTCGCTCGGCGAGGCCCAGCTCTCGCTCCAGCTGGACGGGCTGCGGATCCTCCAGCGGGTGCCGCTCCGGTGGATGAACGCCGCCGGGGAGCACCTCCTCCTGCCCGTCTCGGGGCGGGCGCCGGTCGCGGCATGGGAGGTGACGACGTCGGTGCTGCTTCACGCGCTCGGCTCGCCGCCGGGCCGCGCCCGCGTCGGTCTCTTCTTCCTCGACGGCGCCGGCCCCGAGCCCGTCTGGGTGACGGCACCCGCGCTCTCGCGCGAGGTGCTGGCCGGCGAAGCGCGCGAGCTGCTCGCCCCGGTCTCGGACGCCCCGCCCGGTCGCCCGCACGCGACCTGCAGCGCGCTCGGCTGCGGCTTCGTCGGGCGTTGTCACCCGTCGCCCCCAGGGCTATAGGCCCTAGCCCGTCATGCCAAACGTGGTGGTGGTGGGGGCCCAGTGGGGCGATGAGGGGAAGGGCAAGGTCGTCGACCTCCTCACCGAGCACGCGCAGGTGGTGGTGCGCTTCCAGGGCGGGAACAACGCCGGCCACACCCTGGTGGTGGGCGGGCAGAAGACGGTGCTCACCCTCATCCCGAGCGGCATCCTCCACGGCAACAAGACCTGCGTCATCGGAAACGGGGTGGTGCTCGACCCGTCGGTGCTGGTGAGCGAGCTCGCCTCGCTGCAGGCCAGCGGGAAGATGAAGGCCACCACCCAGCTCGTTCTCTCCGAGGCGGCGCACGTCATCTTTTCCTGGCACAAGCAGCTCGACCTCCTGCGCGAGAAGGCGCGCGGCGAGGCGGCCATCGGCACGACCGGACGGGGCATCGGTCCGGCCTACGAGGACAA
>DASPUU010000303.1:0-11135 GCA_035622755.1 Myxococcaceae bacterium | reverse complement strand
CGGTCGCGACCCTCTCCTCGCCCCGCCGGCTCACGGGTGCAGATGCTCCGCCGCCCACCGGGACAGGGTGGCGAGGACCTCCGGCGCGGTGAGGAAGGCCGGGAGGAAGGGCCACCCGCTGCTCAGCCCCTGAGGGTCGGGAAGCAGTGAATGGCTGATGCCCGGGAAGAGCCGCACCGTCACGTCCGGATTGCCGCCGTCCCGCATGGCCGCCGCCAGCCGCTGGGCCGAACGGGGGGGCACGGTGAGGTCCGCGCCGCCCTGGAGGATGAGCGCCGGACAGTGGACCTGGGCCGCGTAGCGGAGCGGATCGATGCTCAGGAAGGAGCGCTCGCGCGGCGTGAGCGGCTCGCCGAGCTGCTTCTCCACCTCCGCGGCGCGTCGCTCCTCGGGGACCGAGGGATCTCCGCGGACCGCAGCTTCGATCTGGTAGCGGGCGAGCTCCGGCCCGGACACACCCGGCCCGGCCAGGGTGACGATGCCGGCGATGTCCGGATCGGCGGATGCCACCATTGGCGCGATCAGCCCTCCTTCGCTGTAGCCGACCAGGAGGATGCGGCGGCCATCGACGTCCGGCCGGCCGCGCAGCCACGCCACCTCGGTGCGCACGTCGTTCGCCTCGTCGAAGGTCGTCGAGGAGGCCCGGTCTCCCGTGGACGCGGCCACGCCCCGGTCGTCCACCCGGAGCACGCAGAGCCCGGCCCGGGTGAGCGCGTCGGCGATGTCGCGGAAGGGCATCCACGGCGGCTCGCCGTTGTTGCGCTCGTGCGCCGAGAGCCCGGTGATCAACACCGCCCCCGGGCACCGCCGGGAGAGGTCCCGGGGGGTGGTCAGCGTGCCGGCGAGCACGTGCCCCTGCGGCGCCCGGATGGCGACCTCCTCCGCCCGGTACGCCCCGTCGGGGGGTGGTCCGTGAGCGGCCCAGAGCGGGTATGCCTCGGCGGGGAAGGCCGTCCGGCGCTCGATGACCACGCCGTAGGCCAGCAACGACGCGGCCACGACGCATCCCCGTTCGTCGGTCAGCACGTCGTAGGCCTTGCCCCGGTAGAGGAGTCGCCAGTCGCGCTCCCCGAGACGCTCCGCCTCCAGCTGGCTCCGGTAGCCGCTGTAGAGCGAGGCGATGGCGATCCTCACCGTCCGGGCGCCGGTCGCCCGGGCCCGCAGCACCGCCTGCTCGATGGAGCTGGGGATCATGTCCGACCAGGAGATGGCCTCCGTCCCCGGCTCCTGCACCCGGGGCGGCGCCGGCGTCCCCCCGGGCTCGGACAGAGTGGCCGTCGAGCGCACCGTGGTCCAGTCCGGACGCACCTCGACGGTCGCCTCGAGGATGCGCGACTGGGCGACCCAGCTCCGGGTGTCCAGGCGGGGTCCCTCCCAGCGCACCCAGTTCACCCCCGCCAGGACGCCGTGCTCGTAAGTCAGGAAGGCGCCCGGCGGGCAGGAGGCGGGGAGCGCCCCGAGGAGAAGAGAGAGCGCGGCGAGCACCGGGTCATGATTCTAAATTTTCTGAATCGTGTCAATCCATCCTGAACCAACGGCCGGTCAGCCCCGCCCGCTCAGCGTCCAGCCGAGCAGGAGCAGGCCGGTGGCGGCGATCCAGCTGCCGGCCACGCGAACGGCGATGCGCGTCCAGGGCGGCCGCAGCGAGACGACGGCGGCGGCCATCAGCGCCACCAGCACGAAGGCGGCGACGGCGATGCCGGCCAGCCCGAGCGCATCGCGTCCAGCCACGGCCAGAGTGACCCCGTTGAGCCAGCCGTGCACCAGCCCCAGCGCCGCGGCGAGGACCGCCACCAGCGCCGGCGGGAGCCGGCGCCCGGTGGCGACGAGGATGCCGAGCACGAGGAACGAGACGCCAGCCGGCGTCCCGCGGGGGAGCGGGCCATGAAGCCGGTCTCCGGCGAGCCCGCCGACGACCCAGGCCAGGGGAAGCACGAAGAGCGCCCACCGGCTGGCCGCCTTGCCGCTCAGCCCGGCGAGGAGAGCCATGGCCACCACCGGGACCAGGTCATCCGGGCTGAGCAGGAGATGCCCGATGCCATCGTAGAGCGGCCCGAGGCCGGTGGTGACCAGGTGGGCGTGGGCGGTCGCCGGGAGGAGGACAGCCAGGGCGGCGAGACGCGCCGGGCCCGCGGCCCATCGCCACGCGCTCACCACATCGCCCTCCACAGGAAGGCGCAGCCGGCCAGGGCCACCGCCGCGCCGGCGGCGCGAAGCGCGATGCGCCCCCAGCCCCAGCGGTGGACGAGGCCGATCCCGATGCCCGCGGCATGCAGACACCCGGTGGCCACCACGAAGCCGATGCTGTAGAGGAGCGCGCTCTGTCCGGCCGGCAGCTCCCGCCCGTGGGCGTGCCCGTGAAAGACGGCGAAGAACCCGACCAGGGCGGCCGCCGCCCAGAGCGGTGGCCGGGCTTCGCGCGCGACCATCACCCCGAGCAGCAGCGCGGAGAGCGCGATGCCCACCTCGACCCCGGGTAGCGGGACACCGACCAGACCAAGGAAGCCGCCCAGGGCCATCACCAGCGGGAAGGTGACCGGGAGCAACCAGATGGCCGGCGGCCCGAGCTGCGCCCCCCACAGGCCGACCGAGACCATGGCCAGGACGTGGTCCGGCCCGGAGACGGGATGCTTCAGACCGGCGAGGAGCCCGGCCGCCGTCCCCTGCTGCTGGTGAGCCCAGGCCGGGGCCGCGGCGAGGAGGAAGAAGAACAGCATCCGGCTGGTCCGCCTCATCCGGTTCCCGCCAGCAGCGCGAGCGTGCGCTGGATGGTCCAGAACGCGCCCAGCGACCCGACCGCGTAGCCGGGAAGCATCCGGACGAGGCGGGGCCAGTGGATCTCCAGGGCGCGGAACGAACGCTCGAGACCGAGGATGAGGAAGACGAAGAAGAGCTGGCCGATCTCCACCCCGACGTTGAACAGCACCAGGGCGAAGGGGATCTCCGACCGGGGCAGGCCCATGGCCGCCAGCCCGCTGGCGAAGCCGAAGCCGTGGAGGAGGCCGAAGGCGAAGGCCACCACCCACGGGTGCCGGAGGGTGAAGCTCGTCTCGCCCCGCCAGACGCGGACGATCTCCGGCCCCAGGAAGAGGATGGAGAGGGCGATGGCGGCGTTGAGAGGCGGGAGAGGGGCGCGGGCGTAGCCGAGCGTGGCAATGGCCAGCGTGATGCTGTGGGCCACGGTGAACGAGGTGATGGTCTTCACCAGCATCCACCGGTCGGAGACGATGAGCAGGAGCCCGAGCACGAAGAGCAGGTGGTCGGCGCCGAGGAGGATGTGCTCGATCCCGGTGAGGAGGAAGCTGGCGGCGCTGGCGGCCGCTCCGCGGGAGGCGGGGATCTCCACCCAGGGCTGCGACGGACGGGCGAGCATCGTCCACTTCCGGCCATCGAGCGTCTCCACCCGGACGAGCACGTCGGTGATCGTCGCCTGGAGCCCGGGGAACTCGAGGCGCTTTCCGGCCAGCCCGGACGGGCCGGCGTCGATCCACCGTCGCTCGAGCAGGGAGTCGGCCAGCTCCTGGACGGCCGGCTCCTGGACGTTGCGGAGCTCCTCCGGAATCCGGAGCGCCACCGGCAACCGCATCCCGGCCAGCACCGGCGTTCGCCAGAGCACGTCGAACCTGCCCGGCGCCGTCTCCTTGAGCTCGAGGTAGGCCGGGCGCGCCTCGTGGCCTCGGGCCGGCGGGGCGGCGAGCAGCAGCCCGACCGTCCCGGCCAGGGACCAGCGGGAGCCCCGCCGGGCAGGCATCACAGCGGGCCCTCGCCCGACGGAGCCGGAACCTGCTTGCGGGAGGGAAGGGGTGGGGGGTCGACGCTGCCCGGCTCGGGTGGAGCGGGGAGAAGCACCGTGTACTTGGCGCGCATGGCGTCGTAGGCCTTCTGCCAGGCCTCGGCCTTCTGCCCCCCGAGCCAGGCGGTCTTCACCTCGGGCTCGACTTCCTCGAAGGCCGGGAGCCGGCCGGGGATGTTCGAATCGACGAACACCAGGTGCCAGCCGTAGCCGGACTCGACCGGTCCCTGCCAGGCGCCCGCCGCGAGGCGAAAGACCGCCTGGGCGAAGGGCGGGCCGAACTCCTTGGCCAGCTGCTCGGGGGTGCGGTCGGCGTAGTAGTCCTGGAACATGAAGGGGTCGGCCAGCGCCGCTGCGCCCTTCGCGTCCTCGGGCTGTCCGGCGAGCTTGGCCAGCGCCGCCACGGCGTCGTCCCGCGCGCGCTGGCCGCGGCGGTCGACCGAGAAGTACAGGTGGCGGAAGGTCACCCGGCCGGGGAGCGTGAACTTGTCCCGGTTCCTCTCGAACCAGGCCCTGAGCTCGGCCGTGGTCGGCTCGTGCGCGGCGGCCACGTCCTCGGCGAGGAACTGCATCTTCTGCGCCATCCGCCGCTTGACGATGGTGTCGTCCTTGTCGAGCCCCATGGCCAGGGCCTCCCGGTAGAGAACCTCCTCGCGCACCCTGTTCTCCACCAGGGCGCGGAACTCCTCGGGAGTCGGCTGGCGCCGCCACTGGGACTGGAAGTAGACGTCCATGGCGCGGAGATCGTCGAGCGTCAGCTGGATCTGCTTCGAGGACTCGACCCCGCCCCGCCCTCGCTGGAGGGAGGCGTTGACGGCGAAGAGCAGGGCCCCGAGCACGAGGAAGTGCAGCAGCGGCTCGTGGAGCAGGCGCCTCATGGCCAGGCCACGGAGTGTGACGCGCGCGGCAGCGGGGCGGGAGAGGAATCGTCGCCGCCCGGGGAGCCGACGGCTCGGCGCGCCGCGGTCTAGCGAACCGGCATCTCCTCCACCGGGTCCGGCCCGGCGACCCGCGGGACGGCCACCGGCGTGGGGGTCCCCAGGAAGGGGGCCGGACCCTCGACTCCCGCGAACCGGCCGGCGCGCCAGAAGGTCACCGCCACCCCGAGGCACATCAGCGCCGCCCCCACCATCACCTGGCGTACGCCGAGGCGATCGCCTGCCCAGCCGAGCGCGAGCAGGCCGAGGGCGTAGCTGCCGCTCAGCACCAGGCTGTAGAGGCTGGCCACCCGGGCCTGGAGCAGGCGCGAGACCCGCGAGAGGCAGATGCTGCTCATCGTGCTCAGCGTGGTGAGGTAGGCCGCCCCGAGCAGGCCGATGCCCAGGACCGCCCACCCGAACGCGGGAGCCAGCCAGCTCAGCGCGGCGATGAGGGCCACCGCGGCGCAGGACCGCGCCAGCAACCGTGCTCGTCCCCAGCGGTCGCCGAGGGCTCCGACCACGGTGGCCGCCGCCACCGCCCCCAGACCCTGGGCCATGGCCAGCAGCGACGTCCCGGAGGCACCGCGGCCGAGCTCCCGGATGGCGAACACCGGAATGAGGCCGATGAACGGCGCCACCAGGCCGCCCACGGCCAGGGTGAGCCAGAGCACGGTGCGGATGCCCATGTCCTCGCGGGCCACGCGGAAGCCCGTCCGGATCTCGGCCCAGATGTGCCCGTGGGCGCGGGCCGAGGGCGCTGGGGTGCGGACGCCCGCCACGGCGACGATGACGGCCAGGAAGCTGAGGGCGTTGGCGGCAAACGCCGCGCCGACACCGCCGGCGGCCATCACCGCCGCGGCAAGCCCGGGTCCCACGATTCGCCCCAGGTTGTACTGGGCGGAGTTGAGGCTGATCGCCGAGAGGAGGTCCTCGCGGGGAACGATCTCGGACAGGAGAGCCGTGGCCACCGGATTCAGGAGCGCATTGGCGCAGCCGGCGAGGAGGACGAGGATCGACACCGCGGTGAGGGAGAGATGGCCGAGCAGGGCGAGCACGGCCAGCATCGAGGCGAGCAGCAGCTGGAACCAGCTCAGCCAGGTGAACAGCTGCCGCCGATCCCCCCGGTCGGCGATTGCTCCGCCGAGCGGGCCGAGCACCAGGGTGGGGAGGTACATGAGCGCGGCCACCGTCGCCGTCCAGCCGGCCCGGCCGGTGGTCTCGGTGACCCAGACCCCGACGGCGATGTTCTCCATCCAGGTGCCGACGTTGGAGACGAACGCGCCCACCCAGAACCGGCGATAGCTGCGCTGCCCGAAGGCCCGCAGGGACGACGAGCGGTGCAGGCCGAGACGGTCGAACACGGGCCGCGCACAATGTAGCGTCTGCGGCGCCGTGGTTTCCACGCCGCCCAGCCGATCCGGAACCGAGCCCGCCGGGCGCCGCCGCGGCGCTCGCTGGCTGCCGGTCCTGGTCCTGGCTCTCGCCCTGCTGACCTACGGCGCCCTCTTCTGGCTGCCGTCGCTCTTTCGCCGCCCCGCGCCCTCGGGAACGCTCCGCCTCGCCCGGTGGGAGAGCGGGGGGTGGCTCGAGGTGGAGGAGGGCGTGCCCATCCCTCCCCGGTCACGCCTGCGCTTGACGGTGGTCGCCGAGCGCGAGGCCTCGGTGGTCATCCTCGGGCTGGACGCCGCCCGGCGCGCGACGCTCCTCGTCCCGGCCACGGGCACCCCTCCTCGCGTCGGTCCGGGGACGACGGTGGTGGGCGAGACCGTGCTCGGCGCCGCCACCGGACCGTCGCTCCTCCTGGCCGAGCTCTGCAACACCCCGCTTCCGACGGCGACCGTGGTGAAGGCCGGCGAGCGAGCGGTGGCGGCGGCTCCCCAGGCCGTCGAGGTCGAGACGCTGGACCTGGGATGCCCCGAGGCACGCTTCCGCATCGTCCAGCAGGCCTTGCCCTGAGGGCTTCAGGCTGCGACAGGTCTGTGCCGGAAACTTGCCGGCGATCCGGCTCCCCCTAGACTGCCCGGAGCTTGGCACTGGCGGGCGAGGTCAAGGAGATCCTCTTCGCGGATCTTCTCCAGTTCTACTGCCTGAGTGGGCAGACGGCGGCGGTGTCCATCACCGCCCCCGACGAGCGGGGGCGAGCGTCCTCGGGCACCTTCTTCATCGACGGCGGCTCGCTGGTCGACGCCCAGTTCGACGGCCGGGTGGGACCGGACGCGGTCCGCCAGGCGGTGCGAAGGACGAAGCTCGGCGCCTTCCAGGTCGAGCTCGGGGCACGCAGCGAGCGCCGCACCATCCATCAGCCCTGGAACACCCTGGTCGAGGAGGACCCCGAGGCGCCGGCGCTTCCCCTGCGCGTCGAGCCGCCACCGCGACGTCCGACCTCGCCGGACAGGCCGCCGTCCGTGCGCCCGGCGCCGGTGGCGAGCACGGCCACCCCGCACGAGCCGCCGGCACCCAGACGCACCCCGGTGCCCCCCCGGACCGACCCGCGCCAGACCGGCGGCGGGCCCGCCGCCGCCCCCGCGCGCCGGCGCACCGTGGCGCCCGAGGCCGCCCCGCCGACGGAGCCCTTTCCGCGCATCGACCGGATGCGCCAGCGGGCGCTCCTCCGGTGGCTGCTGCTGGTCACCGCCGCGCTGGCCGCCGGCGGCGGTCTGGCGGTCGTCGTCTCCAGCCTGGTCAATGACCCGGCCGAGTCCGCCGCCCCGGCGGCGCGGAGCCCGGCTCCGGGCCCCGGCGCTGCGGCCGGGGTCACCGACACCGAGGTGACCTTCGGGATGGCCGCCCCGCTCAGCGGGCCCTCCCGGGAGCTGGGGCGCCAGATGAAGCTCGGCCTGGAGGCGGCCTTCTTCGCCGTCAACGCCGAGGGAGGTGTCCACGGGCGGCAGGTGCGCCTGGTCGCCGTCGACGACGCGGACGAGCCCGCCCGGACCGCCCTCGCTGTCCGCGAGCTTGCCGAGAAGCGCGGCGCCTTCGCCTTCGTGGGCAACGTCGGGCCCCAGGCCGCGGCGGTGGCCCTCCCCGATGCGCTCGGCCGGCAGATGCTCCTCTTCGGCTCGTTCAGCGGGGCCGGCGTCCTCCGGCGGGACCCGCCCGACCGGACGGTGTTCAACGTTCGCGCCAGCGAGCGCGAGGAGGCGGCGGCCATCGTCCGCTACCTGCTCGTGGTCCGGGGCGTCCGGGCGGATCAGATCGCCGTCCTCGTCCCGGACGACGGGCCGGGCGAGGCGAGCCACCAGGCGGTGGTCGGCGCCCTGCGGCGAGGGCAACGAGAACTTCCGCCCGTCCTCCGGGTCACCTACCCGCGCAACACCGCCGACGTGGCCGGCGCCGTGGCCCGCGTCGTCGAGCGGGGAGACCGCATCCGGGCGGTGGTGATGGTGGCCGCCTACCGAGCGGCCTCGCGGTTCATCGAGCAGGTGAGGAACCAGCGGCCGCACGTCCTCTTCGCCAGCCTCTCGTCCGTGGGGAGCACCGCCCTCGCCGACGAGCTGATGCAGATCGGACCGCGCTTCGCCGCGGGAGTCATCGTCACCCAGGTCGTCCCACTTCCTGGCTCGGGGTCGAGCGCCGTGCTCCGCTACCGGGATGCGCTGGCCGCCTTCGCCCCGGGCGAGAAGCCGGACTTCGTCTCGCTCGAGGGCTACCTGACGGGAAGCCTGCTCCTCGAGGGGCTCCGGCGCTCGGGGCGGACGGTGACCACCGAGAACATGATCCGGGCGCTGGAGACCATCCGCGGCCTGGACCTGGGCCTCGGCACGCCGGTCACCTTCGGGCCGGCCGATCACCAGGGCTCGCACCGCGTCTGGGGAACCGTCCTCGACGCGAGCGGGACCTACCAGCCGCTCGACCTGGACTAGGGCGGGCTACACCATCCGGGCGGCGAGGACGTCCTGGACGTCGATCAGCCCCACCGGATGTCCATCGGCGTCCACCACCGGGAGCTGGTCGACGTGGGCCTCGCGCATCAGCGTGGCGGCGGTGACCACCAGGTCCTCCGGGGAGACACAGCGAGGATGCTGGCCCATCACCGTCCGGACCTCGACCTCGAAATCGGATTGCCCGCGCTCGACCAGGCGCCGCAGGTCGCCGTCGGTGAAGATGCCCACCAGGCGTCCCGCGGCGTCGACGACGCTGGCGGCGCCCGGACGTCCCGGGGTGTTGGTCATCACCACCACCGCCTCGGACAGCCGGGCGGTGGCCGGGACGACGGGATTGGACTCGCCCGAGCGCATCACCTCGAACACCCGCATCACGCTCCGTCCGAGCTTCCCGCCCGGGTGGAGCATGGCGTACTCCTCGCTCGAGAACTGACGACACTTGAGCGCGGTCATGGCCAGCGCGTCGGAGACGGCGTGGAGGGCGGCCGACGAGGCGGTGGGCACGAGGCCGAGCGGGCAGGCCTCGGGGATGCTCCCCACGGCGAGGACCAGGTCGGCGATGCGCGCGAGGGGGGAGCTCCCGTCCCCGGTGATGGCCACCACCTTGGCGCCCATGCGGCGGAGCGCCGGCACCAGCCGGAGGATCTCCTCGCTGGCGCCGCTGTTGGAGAGCGCCAGGACGACGTCGCCGCGCGAGACCCGCCCCAGGTCCCCGTGCATCGCCTCGACCGGGTGGAGGTAGAGCGAGGGGATCCCGGTGGAGGCCAGGGTGGCGGAGAGCTTCTGGGCAATGAAGCCCGGCTTCCCCAGGCCGGTGGTCACCACGTGTCCTTCGCAGTCGAGGAGCAGGGCGAGCACGCGGAGGAAGCTCGGCCCGAGGCGCTCCTTGGCGCCGGCGATGGCCCCGGCCTCGGCGTCGAGCACACCGCGGGCATAGGCCAGCTCGGCGGCTCCGGGGCGCGCCGGGCGCAGCCGTCCGGTCGGCTCGGGCCTGGAGCGGCGGCTCTTGGGGGTCCGCGGGGCGCGGGGAGCGGGGCGGCGCATCGAGGGGACAAGGCTTGTAGCGCGGGCGGGCGAGCCGAGGCCAGCGGCAATGTGGACGATGCGGGTGGTACCCTCTCGGGCTCGCCTCTGACCCGCGCCCTCCTCACTGGGTTGCTCTTCGCCGCAACGCTGGCCGGCGTGCTCCGGCGGCCCCGAGGATGGCACGAGGCATGGTTCACCTGCAGCGGCGCAGCCCTGGCCCTGGGACTGGTGCGGCCCTCGCAGGCGCTCCAGGTCATCGAGGCCGGGAAGGACGCCCTGCTGTCTCGTCCTGGCCGAGGCACGCCAGAGGGGTGGGAGGTCCGCGAGGGAGAGCTGGGAGGCCTCGCGCTGTGGCTCACGCCGCTCCTGCTCCTGGCCGGGGTCGCCGCCCTCTGGCGAATGCTCGCCTGACGTGGCCGGGGCATGGTCTGATCCACTCCCGCCCACCAAGCCATGCGCCGCCGCGTCTACGTCATCGCCGGGGAGTACAGCGCCAATCCTCGCTACCTCCCCTTGGAGCGGCGCTCGGCGGCCTGGCTGACCGAGCCGGCGCCGGAGCCTCCGGTGGAGGAGCTGACCCGGGTCTTCTTCCGCTACCCGAACCGCTCCGAGGACGGCCGGGCCCGGCCCGAGGACTGGGAGCGCGACTTCCACCTCTCTTCCCCGGTGGGCCTGGTCGACCTGCTCGCCTCGGCGGCGCACCGCGCGCTGAGCTCGTTCCACACCCTGTGCGGCGAGGGGGAATACCGCCGGACCTGCGCGCGCATCACCGACCTGGTGGTCACCTCCATGCCCGGGCTGGACCCGAACGAGCGGATGAACATCGGGCTCGTCCCGCAGATGCTCCAGGCTCGCCTGGGCCTGTCGCGGCGCACCCGCTGCCAGTTCGTGGTCGGGACCAGCGACAGCGGAGCGTGGGCGTTCGCCCAGGCGGTGCGCTCGGCCCGCACCTCGGAGCGGCCGGCGACGGTGCTGGTGGTGGCCGGGCAGATCATCCCCTCCGGCTACGCCTCCCAGTACCAGATCCGCACCGTCCTCGGAGAGGAGGACCAGGCACGCGGGCTGGACATGCTCGCCGTGGGCGACCTCCTCATGGACGCCATGCGGCGCACCCAGGCCAGGACGCGAGCGGAGGTGGAGGCGCTCCTCGCCCAGGCCTCGGAACGGAAGTTCCGCTGGGCAGGGGCCTACCCGGCGGCCATGTTCTCCGGCCGGACGCCGGAGCGCACCGCTCGCCGGACCCCGTACTTCGACGGCGCGGACATCGCCGCGCCCTGCTGCGGAGCGGCGGCGACCCTGCTCAGCTCGGACGAGGAGGTGGTGAGCCGGGTGGCGCGGGCCGGCCTGGCTCGGTACACCGGCACGCCGGTGGTGGAGGCGGTGGGCGTCGGGGAGGGCTCGAGCAACGCCAACCTCCTGCGCCGCAAGTCACCTCTGGTCTTCGCCACCGCCGTCCGCGAGGCCCTGGCCGCGGTGGCGGACGACGGGTGCGTCTCGCTCGGCACGCTGCCC
>DASPUU010000302.1:0-22143 GCA_035622755.1 Myxococcaceae bacterium | reverse complement strand
CCCGGCCACCGGGGGCTCGAGGCGCGCAGGTGGGGGCACAGAGCCCTGAGCCTCGACCGTCCCGAGGGGCATCACCGGCCGCGAGAACGTCAGCGAGGGCCGGACGTCACTTCCGGCCACGCCACGCGGCCGGGCGGCCACGACTGCCAGCTCCCCTTCCGACCCCGGGACCGGCTCGGGCAACACCTGGATGGCGGGGGGCACCGGCGGCGGCTGGAGCTCGAGGCCGGTGGCTCCCGGGGCTTCCTTCCTGCACCCGGCGAGGAGCACCGCGCCGACGAGGAGGCTCCACCACCGGGTCGGCACGACTGCGGCTCCGCTTCCAGGACGTCCCGTCGCCATGTCCATCGCTCCCGAGAGCCAAGGGGGGCTCGCATTCCCAGGCCCCGGGAGGAGACGTGTCAACGCTGCCGCTCCACCCCGGGGCGACCCTTGAGGAATGCAGCCCTCGCGCCATCAGGCGGCGCGGCGGCGCCGGTCAGCGCGGCGCGAGCCCGGACGCCCTGGCCTCGTCCTGGAGCGCGCGCAGCTCCGCCCCGGCGGTCCCCCCGAGTGCCAGAGCCAACCCCAGGCCCCCGAGCACCAGTGCGCGGTGGAGACGACCTCGCCGGGCCGGCACCGTCACCGGACCATCCCCGAGGGCAGCCAGGACGTCCTCGACGCGTGCGAACCGCCGGGTCGGGTCTCGCTCCAGACAGCGCAGGATGGCGGACGTCCAGCGCGGGCTGAGGCCGGGCCGCCGCTGGGCCGGCGACTCGGGCTGCTGCTCGAGCCGCTTCATCGCCGCCGACACGAGCGTGTCGCCGACGAAGGGCAGGGTCCCGGTGACCATCTCGTAGAGGACGACCCCGAGCGCATAGACGCCGGCGCCGGGCGAGACAGGGCCTCCGGTGACCTGCTCCGGGGCCATGTACAGGGGGCTGCCCACCATCCCGTCCTGGGGGAGGAGGTCTCCGCGCTCGCCCGGTCGGACGCCGCAGGCCAGGCCGAAGTCGGTGACCACCACCCGCCAGGTGCCGTCCGAGGCGCGCACGAGCATCACGTTGCTGCTCTTGAAGTCCCGGTGGACGACGCCCTCGCGGTGGGCGGCGGCGAGGGCGGCCACCATCTGCCGGACGAGGGGAAGAGCGTCGTCGCCCAGCGCTCCGTGCTTCACCAGATGCTCGCTCAGGGTGACTCCATCGAGCAGCTCCATGGTCAGGAAGACGAGCGGCTCCTGGCTCTCCTTGCCGGCGGTGAAGAATTCGAAGAGCCGGCAGACGTTGGGATGGGTGACCCGCCGGGCGAGGAGGAGCTCACGCCGGAACTGGCCCAGCGCCGCGGGGTGACCGAGCACCGAGGCCCGCAGCGTCTTGAGCGCCACCCGCGTGCCGAGGGCCGCGTCCTCCACGTCGTACACCTCGCCCATGCCCCCTCGGGCGAGGAGACGGCGGACGCGAAAGCGCTCGAGGAGGAGGTCGCCCGGGCTGAGCGAAAGCTCCTGAGGCGCCGGGACACGGCCCTCGAAGGCCGGATCCCAGGGGAGGGTCCGGGTCTCCCAGGCCCAGTCATCGGACGCCTGGCACAGGGCCCGGGCGCCGGCCCCGGGGACCGGGAGGGAACGCTGATGGAACAGGACACGCATCGAGGAAGAGCTCCAGACGAACCAACGGGCGGACGGCCTGTCGCCCTCCCCCGTTCCACGGGCGACGGGCGGGAGGCTTCCACCACCGGTACGCCCCCCACCGTGGGGCGGGCCGTTGGCTCGAGCCAGGATGCGGCGCCTCAACCGGAGGGGTAGTGTATGCGCGGCATGCCAGTCCGAGAGCACAGGGGAGAGGTTCGCGAGTCGGACGAGGCGGATACCGAGCCACCCGACCCGTCCACGGTGAACCGCACCCCGACGGTGGGGCTGGACCGGGGCCCGGCGGCGCTCTCCTCGCAGGTGCGGCGCTTCCGGCTCCGCATCGTCGAGGGGGGCACGGTGGGCAAGGTCTTCGACTCCAAGGGGGACCGGGTCCAGATCGGCAGCCATCCGCTCAACGACCTGCTCCTCGACGAGCGGACGGTCTCCCGCTTCCACTGCGAGGTCTTCGTCGACGAGAAGGGGCCGTGGGTCAAGGACCTGGGGAGCCGGAACGGAACGGTGGTGGACGGGGTTCCGGTCAAGGAGGCCGCCCTGCGCAGCGGGAGCCTGCTCCAGCTCGGCCGGGTCTCCCTGCGCTTCGAGCTCTCCGGCGAGAAGAACCGCATCGCCATCTCCGAGCGCACCATCTTCGGGTCGCTGGTCGGGAAGTCCATCGCCACCCGGTCCAGCTTCGCCCTCATGGAGCGGGCGGCCGCCTCGGACGTGACCGTGCTCCTGGAGGGTGAGACGGGAACCGGGAAGAGCGAGGCGGCGGAGTCCATTCACCGGCTGAGCGCCCGGCACGATCACCCCTTCCGGGTGGTGGACTGCGGCGCCATCCCGGCCAATCTCCTCGAGTCCGAGCTCTTCGGCCACGAGAAGGGCGCCTTCACCGGTGCCACCACCCGCCGGGTGGGCGTCTTCGAGGAGGCGCGCGGGGGAACCGTCTTCCTCGACGAGATCGGCGAGCTCCCGGCGGAGCTCCAGCCCAAGCTGCTCCACGTGCTCGAGGACCGGGAGATCCGCCGGCTGGGCGCCAACGCCTACGCCCCGGTGGACGTCCGGCTCATCGCCGCCACCAACCGCGACCTCCGCGCCGAGGTGAACGCCGGCCGCTTCCGCCCCGACCTCTACTTCCGCCTGGCGGTGTGGAAGATCTTCCTCCCCCCGCTCCGGCAGCGCCCGGAGGACATCCCGGCCATCGTGGAGAAGATGCTCGCCTCCTCGGCCGTCGACTCGCGCGTCCGCGAGACGCTCAAGGACCCGGCCTTCATGGCCCAGCTCCAGCGGGCGGCCTGGCCCGGGAACATGCGCGAGCTGCGGAATCACCTCGACCGCTGCGTGGTGATGCAGGAGCAGCTCGAGCCGGGGCAGGAAGTGGAGGGGGCGACGGAGGAGTCGCCGGTGGCGGTCGACCCGCGGACGCCCTACCCCGAGGCCCGCCGCCGGGCGATCGAGGCCTTCGAGCGCGCCTACGTGAAGGCGCTCCTCGCCCTCTACGAGGGCAAGGTGTCCCAGGCGGCGGAGTCGGCGGACATCGACCGGGTGCACCTCTACCGGCTCATCAAGCGCTACCACCTCAAGGATTGAGCCCCGGACGCCCCTCCGGAAGCGACACGGGCGTCGAGACCGCGCAGGCCGCCCTGACGCGTCGCGGCGACCGCGCTCGGTGCACAGGTGGGCGTTGCAGCGGACGCCACACGGCTGTGCCGGCTGTTGCTCAGGGGGCTACGGCCCGGCGGTGCCCACCGAGCTCAACCCATTGTTTTCCGGGATTTTCTCGCGTGGCACCAGGGCTGCAGTAAGGCCTGGCGTGGCCGGCAGCTCCGCTGGCCAGGTTTCAAGGAGGAATGTCATGGACGCTGTCGACACCAAGAATGCCTCGCTCCTGTTCAGCAACGTGCGGCGCCCCCGCGGCCACGAGAAGGTCATCTTGGCGCTCTTCGTCGCCGCCACCCTGGGGATCTCGGCCGTGACCATCAACACGTACCAGAACCCGGTGGTCGACGAGGTCGCCTCGCGCGTCTAAGGCCGTCGCTGGCCCGAGGTGACGGGGCCAGCTGCCTTCTTGGACCCCGGGCCGTGTCGGGGGGAGCCCTTTCCGGGGCGGTCACCGAAACCCCTCCAACAGGAAAGCGCGACCGGTCCGGGGTCCAGAGCCGTCTGGCGATGCCAGGCGGCTCTTTTTTTGCGACGCCGGCGCCTCTTCCGGTCAGCTGACCGAGGCAGCGACCGCGGCCGAGCGCAGCCGGGCGACTCCGAAAATGCTCTCCTGAGGGTTCACCCCCAGCGACGTGGGAAACACCGAGCCGTCGACGACGAAGAGGTTGTCCAGCTCGTGGTACCGCAGCGTGCTGTCGACCACCGACGTGTCCGGGTCCTTGCCCATGCAGCAGCCCCCCATCTGGTGGGCGGTGGCCACCCGGACCAGCCCCGGCTCCCAGGGCGCGGCGTCGAGGAGACGATCGATGTCGTCCCCGGGCCGCAGCCGCACCGGCCGGGCATGGAGCGAGTAGACCTCGCGTGCCCCTCCGGCGAGCTGGATGCGCGCCATCACCTTGCACGCGTCGCGGAAGGCTTCCCACTGCGGGGGCCTGAGTGGATAGTCGATGTGCACCCGCCTCTCCTTCGCGTCGCGGAGGCGGACCGTCCCGCCGTCATCCCCGGGCAGGAAGCCGTCCTCGGTGATGGCGATGGTCACCTGGGTGTAGGGCAGCCGTTCCATGAGCTTCTGGTGGGGGGCACCGAAGCCGGGCAGCACGGTGGCGGCGATCATCGGGTAGAGGGGGGGCACCTCGAGGAAGTAGCCCACCCGGCCCGGGCCCCGGTCGGAGAAGTGGTGCGAGTGGGCGGCCTGGGGAGCGCCCGCCCAGGCCTCCACCGGCTCCTCCATCTGGGCGGCCATGATCACCACCGGGTGGAGGAAGAGCTTCTTCCCCACGTTTCCGCGGCCGGTGAGGCCGGAGCGCAGGAGCAGGGCCGGGGAATTGATCGCCCCGCCGCACACGGCCACCGTCTTGGCTCGCACGGTGAGGGTGATGCCGCGGGGGGCATCGCGGGCCGGGTCGAGCAGCTCCGCCACCACCCCGCGGGCCTTCCGGCCATCGACCAGGATGCGCCGCGCCGAGGCGTTGGCGTAGACGTCCAGCCCGCGCTCCACCGCATCCGGGATGAGGGTCACCAGCATCGATTGCTTGGCGTCGATGGGGCAGCCCAGCCCGCACATCCCCAGGTCGGCGCAGTTGTTCACGTTGCGCCGGATGAGCCCGCGGCTGAAGCCGAGCCGGGCGCATCCATCCCAGAGGACCCGGTTGTTTCGATTCATCGCCTCGAGCGGCCACTCGCGGATGTGCAGCCGCCGCTCGAGGGCCTCCCAGTGAGGGGTGAGGGCCGCTTCGGTGAAGCCCTCCACCCCGGCGTGCGAGGCCCAGAAGTCGAGCACCCGCTTGGGCGTCCGGAAGGAGGTGCACCAGTTGACGGTGGTGCCTCCGCCCACCGAGCGTCCCTGGAGGATGAGGACCGACTGGTCGTCGGTGGCCCGGTTGGCCATCTCCTGGTAGAGCGCCGGATAGGCCCACGACTCGCGCATGTTGAACTCGGCCCGGGTGTGGTAGCCGCCCTCCTCGAGCATCACCACCCGGAGGCCCCGGGCCACCAGCTGCTCGGCGAGCACGCCGCCCCCTGCGCCGGATCCGACGACGCACACGTCGGCGGTGACCTCGGTGTCGCGCGTCAGGTCGGCGCCGGTCCGGATGCGTCCGCTCACCGGAGGGCCTCGGGGTGGAACACGCCGTTCCCCTCGGGGCGCGGGCTGGTCCCGCCGAGCCAGACCTCGGCGTCGGGCTGGAGGTAGTCCCCGGGCGGCCCCGGGTAGCCCATCGGCCGCCAGGTGAGCGGCGACTGGTAGTAGCCGGCCAGGACCAGTGTCCGGAGCGCGTTGTACCCGGTCCGGCGCAGGGCGATCCGGCTGTCCCTCCACTCCGCCAGCACCCGGTCCTGGTCGGCCGGGTCGAGCCTGGTGAAGGGCCGGAGCCGTCCGCCGAGGAGAAACCCGGCCAGGGCGTTGTCGAACAGGCCGAGGAGCTGCTTCAGCTCGGCCTGCACCGAGGGCTCGGTCCGGGCGGCGATGCCGTCCACCACCGGGACCACCCCGACCTCCTCGACACCCGGCCAGCCGGGGAGCGCGCCCACCAGGCGATGCGCCAGGGCGTCGAGCACCGCCGCCTCGTGCTCGGAGAAGACCCGGAGCCCGCCCGGCGTCGCCGGCATGCGGCGGCCGGGCCGGAAGGCGAGGAGGCCCGCGCCTCCGGCGGCCAGCAGAGCGCCGCCGATCAACCCTCGCCGGAGGAGCGAACGGCGGCCGGGCGAGTGCGGTGCCTCGGGTGCCATCGGAAGCTCGGGGGCGTGCAGTGTACGGCGTCCCCCCAGTCGTGCCTAGATGGGCGCCATGGCCAAGACGCTCGCCATGATCCTCGCCGGCGGCGCCGGGACGCGGCTCGAGCCCCTCACCCGGGAACGGGCGAAGCCGGCCGTCCCCTTCGGCGGCCGCTACCGGATCATCGACTTCGTCCTCTCCAACTTCGCCAACTCCGGAATCTACAAGGTCAAGGTCCTCACCCAGTACAAGTCCGACTCGCTCAACAAGCACCTCTCCCGCACCTGGCGCATGACCGCCTTCCTCGGCCACTTCGTCGAGGCGGTTCCGGCCCAGATGCGCACCGGGCTGGACTGGTACAAGGGCAGCGCCGACGCCATCTACCAGAACCTGAACCTCATCTCCGACGAGGAGCCGGATCACGTCTTCGTCTTCGGGGCGGACCACGTCTACCGGATGGACGTGCGCCAGATGCTCGACTTCCATCTCGACCACCGCGCCGACTGCACGGTGGCGGCCATCCCCGTCCCCATCGAGCAGGGATGCGACTTCGGAATCATCGACGTCGGGCCGGACGGACAGATGCGCGGCTTCCTGGAAAAGCCCCGGAACCCTCCGCCCATGCCCGGCAACGACAAGATGTGCCTGGCCTCGATGGGGAACTACCTCTTCGCCACGCCGGTCCTGGTGCAGGAGATCAGCCGCGATGCGGCGCAGGAGAACAGCGCGCACGACTTCGGGAAGTCCATCCTCGGCGAGCTGCACCGCCGGGCCCGGGTGTTCGTCTACGACTTCGCCCAGAACGAGGTTCCGGGGATGGAGCCCAAGGAGCGGGGCTACTGGCGGGACGTGGGAACCGTCGACACCTACTTCCAGGCCAACCTGGACCTGGTCGACGTCGACCCGGTGTTCAACCTCTACAACTTCAAGTGGCCGCTCTTCACCCAGGCCCAGACCTACCCTCCGGCGAAGTTCGTCTTCGCCGATCAGGCCACCGGGCGTGTCGGCTACGCCACCGACAGCCTGGTCTCCGAGGGCTGCATCGTCTCCGGAGGCCACGTGCACCACTCGGTGCTCAGCCCCCGGGTGCGGGTGAACTCCTACTCCACCGTGGAGGAATGCATCCTCTTCGAGAACGTGCAGATCGGCCGGCGCTGCAAGATCAAGAAGGCGATCATCGACAAGAACGTGGAGATCCCGGCCGGGATGACCATCGGCTTCGAGGCGGCCGAGGACCGGCGGAGATTCCACGTCACGCCCCAGGGCGTGGTGGTCATCCCCAAGGGGATGAAGGTCGGTTGAGCCTCCGGGCCCGGCGCGCGGCGGCCTGGTCGGTCCTCCTCCTGGCCGGCTGCGCCTCGCCCCTGGAGCAGACCTTCGGCTTCTCCGGCGACGCCCCGAGCCGCACCGGGCTCGTGCCCATCGGCGAGGGAGCGCTCTTCGCCAACGAGGCGGGGCGGGTGATGCGCCTCGGTCCGGATGGAGCGCTCCTCTGGACCGCGGAGCTGGTGCACGAGGTGCGGGCCGCTCCGGCGGTGGCCGGCGAGACGGTGGTGGCGGCCACCGTCAGCGGCGACGTGGTCGGGCTGGACGCGGGAACCGGCGTGCGCCGGTGGAGAACGGAGCTGTCGGGAAGCGCCGCCGCGCTGGCCGCCGCCGACGGGCGCGCCTTCCTCCTCTCCGACGAGGGCGACCTCCTGGCGCTGGAGGCCGCCACCGGCCTGGCGGTGTGGCGCTCGGCGCTCGGGTCGGGGCTCGGCATCCGGGCAGGGGCGGCGCCGAGGCTGGCCCTGCTCCTCGTGCCGGGCGGAGGGCTGGTGGCCGCCGGGCCGGGGGCGCTCCTGGCGGTGAGCGCCGAGGACGGAACGCGCCGCTGGCGGGCTCCCGTCCACGAGCCATTCGGGCTCCTCGTGCAACGAGGGCTCCTCTGGACGGTGGACGGGAGCGGGCGGGCCCTGGCCTTCGCACCGGCCACCGGCGAGCTCCGCAGCGAGCGCGCCCTGGGGCGCTCGCCCACCTCGCCCCTGGGACAGGCGCTGGACCGCCTCTGGGTGGGGCTGGAGGGCAACGTGCTGGTCGGATTCCGTCCCGGGGACGACGCTCCTCCCTGGACAGGAGGCGTCCCCGGGCCGGTGGTGGCGCCGGTGGTGGAGCTCGAGGGACGGGTGCTGGTCCCCACCGCCGGCCGCGAGGGGCGGCTCCTGGCCATCGACGTCGGTGCGCCGGGCAACCCGCCCTCCGCCCGGGTGGACAGCCCGCTCCGGACGGCGCCGCTCGTCCGCCGTCCGGCGGCCTGGGTGCTGGCCCAGGACGGCCGGGTGCTCGGATTCCGGCTCAGGCCGGTTGGAGGAAGCGGGCGATGATGCGCTTCAGGCCCACCCGGGGGAAGGCCACGGTCAGCTTGGCGTTGGCGCCGCTCCCGTCGCAGGCCACCACCTCGCCCTCCCCGAACTGTGCATGCCGGACCCGCAACCCGACCACCGACTCCCCGTCCCACCCGGCGTCGGGCGCCTGGGCATAGCTCCGGTCGATGCGCGGCCCGTCGTCGTCGTAGGGGCGGCGCCGGGCGGAGAGCCCGCCCGGCATGCCCGCAGCCGGGGCGGCGGGAGCCCGGAGCTGGATGTCGAAGAGCTCGGGCGGGACGTCGCGCAGGAAGCGCGAGGGCGGATTGAACCGGAGCTCGCCGAACAGGCTCCTGGCCTGGGCGAGCGAGACGGTGAGCTTCCTGCGGGCCCGGGTGAACCCCACGTAGCAGAGCCGCCGCTCCTCGCTCATCTGCTCGGCGTCGCCGAAATCCTCCAGGGCACGGTTGTGCGGGAAGACCCCGTCCTCCATCCCGGGCATGAAGACCGCGTCGAACTCCAGCCCCTTGGCGGCGTGCAGGGTCATCAGGGAGACCCGCCCCTCCCCGGCCTCGCCGTCCGCCTCGCCGACGAGGGAGATCTGCTCCAGGAACGCCTGGAGCGGCGGGACCTCGGCGGCCAGCTGCTCGGCCGAGGGGGGAGGCCGGGCGGCGCGCTCCAGGTCGAACTCCTGGGCGGCGCCGAGGAGCTCGCGCAGGTTCTCCGCCCGGGTCTCCGATTCCACCGAGCCCTCGGCGAGCAGCGCATCGACGAGCTTCGTCTCCTCCAGCATCCGTTCCACCGCCCAGGCCGCGCTCGGCGCCTCGCCGCCGAGCGAGACGAGCGTGTCGAGCAGCGCCCGGAAGGCGCCGAGGCGCTTCTGGGCGGCGGCGTTGAGCGGGCCGATGCGCTCCACCTCGGCCAGGGCCTCGAACAGGCTGACCTCGTGGTCCGCCGCCCAGGCGGCCAGCCGCTCCTGGGTCGTGTCGCCGATGGCCCGCGCCGGGGTGTTGATGATGCGCAGGAGGTCGGCGTCGGACCTGGGGTTGACCATCAACCGGAGATAGGAGGCGGCATCCTTCACCTCGGCCCGCTCGTAGAAGCTCCGGCCGCTGACCAGGGTGTAGGGAACCCGGGAGAGGCGAAATGCCTCCTCCAGGACCCGGCTCTGGGCATTGACCCGGAAGAAGACGGCGATGCCGGCATAGGCGCAGCGACCCTCCCGGACCAGGACGTGGATGCGCCGGGCGATCTCGTGCGCCTCGTCCCTCTCGTCCCGGCTGACCAGGAGACCGAGCGGATCGCCGCGCTGGCGCTCGGTCCACAGCCGCTTGGGCATGCGGTGCTCGTTCTTGGCGATGACGGCGTTGGCCGCGTCGAGGATGATCTGATCGCTCCGGTAGTTCTGCTCCAGCTTGACGATGGCCGCGCCGGTGTACTCCTCGGGGAAGCGGAGGATGTTGCCCACGTCGGCGCCCCGCCACCGGTAGATGGACTGGTCGTCGTCGCCGACCACCACCAGGTTGGCGGCCGGCGGGGGAGCGAGCTGCTGGAGGAGGGCCATCTGCACGGCGTTGGTGTCCTGGAACTCGTCCACCAGGACGTGCTGGAAGCGTCCCGCGTAGTGGGCCCGCACCGCCTCGTCCTGGCGGAGGAGCTGGACCAGGAGCAGCAGGAGATCCCCGAAGTCCACGGCGTTGGCGGCGCGGAGCAGCCGCTGGTAGGCGCGGTAGGCGCGCTGGACGGCCAGCCCCCGGTAGTCGTTCGGGTCCACCCGGTCCACCTCGGGAAGCCGCCCGGCGTTCTTCTCCATGTCGATGCGGTGGAGCACCTCGCGGGGGTTGATGACCGGGTCGATCCGCTCCTCGCGCATCGCCCGCTTGACCAGGGTGAGCTGGTCCGCCTCGTCGTAGATGACGAAGGACCGCGTCAGGCCGACCTTCTCCGCCTCGCGGCGGAGGATGGTGGCCGCCGCGGCATGGAAGGTGGAGACCAGAAGGTCGGAAGCCCAGGGACCGAGCAGGGCGAAGAGCCGCTCCCGCATCTCGCGCGCCGCCTTGTTGGTGAAGGTCACTGCCAGGATGCGCCAGGCGGGAACCCGCCGGGCGAGGACGAGGTGCGCCACCCGCCGGGTGATGACCCGCGTCTTCCCCGAGCCCGCCCCGGCGAGGACGAGAAGGGGTCCCTCGCCGGCGGTCACTGCCTCGCGCTGGGGCGGATTGAGGTCGGCGAGCAGCTCGTCGGGGGAAGAGACCGGGGACGGCACGGACCCCCACCTCTTGTGCACATCGCACCGGGCGGCGCAACCCCGCGAGGTAAAATGGAACGGCCCCGGGCGCCGCGGTCGAGGGAGCCCGAGCGCCGGGGCGGAGGAGGCAGCAGGACGATGAGCCGCCAGCTCGCGCTCGGGGGCCAGCCGGTGCTGGTCGCGCACTGGGCGGAGGCGCTCGAGGTGGCCGGGCAGCATGCCCGGCTCAACCGGCTCCTGCTCGTCGAGCCGCCTCTGGACACGGAGCCTCTGCTGGCCCTGGTCCGCGAGGCGGTCCGCCGCGGCTGCGCGCTCATCGTCGTGCTCGGCCAGGGCGCCGAGGCGGTCCACCGCGCCGTCGACGCCGCCGCCGACCAGGCCTCGCTGCCGGGCCGGGTGGTGGCCACCTCCTGGCATGACCCCGGCTCGGACCCGAGGGCGCCGGTGGACGCCTTCTCCCTGTTCAGCGACTGGGTGGGCGGCTCGGAAGGTGTTCCCCTCCTGGTCACCGAGGACGTGGGGCTGGACGCCATCCTCGACGCAGCCCGGGTGCACCACGCGCGCATGCTCCAGGGGGAGCTCTAGTTGCCGGTCCAGCTTCGACCTGCCCGGCCGGCCGACGCGTCTGCCCTGTGGCGTCTGTTCCAGGAGGTGGTCGCCGAGGGGGCGACCTATGCCGCCGACGAGGCGACGAGCGAGGGCGATTTCCTCAGGGACTGGACGGGACGGGGCGGCGAGCAATGGGTCGCCGCGGACGGGGAGCAGGTGGTGGGCGCCTACACCCTTCGCCCCAACCAGCCCGGGCGCGGCGCGCACGTCGCCACCGCCTCCTATCTGGTGGACGCGGCGGTGCGCGGCCAGGGCATCGGCCGGAGGCTGGGGGCGCACTCGCTCCAGCGGGCCCGGGCGCTCGGATTCGCCGCCGTCCAGTTCAACTTCGTGGTGAGCACCAACGCCGCCGCGGTCCACCTCTGGCGGAGCCTCGGCTTCGAGGTGGTGGGCACGCTGCCCGGAGCGTTCCGGCACCGCACGGCCGGGCGAGTCGACGCGTACGTGATGTGGAGACCGCTGGAGTGACGCATGCGCGCCGCGCCCCGATTGACGGGAAAAGCTGCGCCGGCCGATCCCGGCACCGCAGCTCCTGCGCCCGGGCGACCGGGCATCCGTCCTCTTTTTCGCCCCCCGGCAAACGCGCACACGACATGCAAGGGCCCCGGGGACCAGGGGCGGCGGCGGCGCCCCAGGCGGGGGTGGGTCATGAATCGACGGGAGTTGCTGGGCTGGAGCGCTGTCGGGGGAGCGGCCCTCCTTCTCCGGCCTCGGCTGAGCTGGGCCTTCTCGCAGAGCCCGATCCGCCTGCGCAAGTTCGTCCAGGCGCTCCCGGGCCTCGGGCCCACCGGCATTCCGGTCGCGTCACCCGACACCACCCGCTTCCCGGGGGCGGACTACTACCGGCTCGAGGCGGGAGAGTTCCGGCAATCGTTCCATCCGGATCTCCCCGACTCCAGACTGTGGGGCTACGCCGACGTCACCCAGGGCCAGGCGCCCAATCACCGCTACCTGGGCGGGGTCATCGTCGCCCAGAAGGACCGGCCGGTCCGCCTCACGCTGGTCAACCGTCTTCCCGCGGTGCATCCGCTCCCCGTGGACACGACCATCATGGGGGCGGAAGGGGCCCGCAACCGGATCGCGCTTCACCTCCACGGCGGGCTCGTTCCCTGGACCAGCGACGGCGGGCCGCATGCCTGGTTCGCCCCGGATGGCACGCACGGCGCGAGCTTTCTCAATCCCGGCCCGTTCCCGGGCTCGGCCGACCACTACTACCCCAACGGGCAGAGCGCGCGGCTGGCCTGGTACCACGACCACGCGCTCGGCATCACCCGGCTCAACGCCTACGCCGGACTGGCCTCGGCGTACGTCCTGCGTGACGGCTGGGAGACGCAGCTCGTCCAGGAGCGCATCATCCCGGAGCTCGAGGTCCCGCTCGTCATCCAGGACAAGAGCTTCGTCGACGGCCGCGATTCCAACTACCGGTGGGGCCGGCGCGGGGATCTCTTCTACCCCTACCGCTACGAGCCGGCGAGCGCCGAGACCGGTCGCTGGGACTACGGCCCGGACGTGGTGCCGCCGGCGGCGGTGAGCGGGCCACTCCCGGTCCCCTCGGTGGTGCCCGAGTTCTTCGCCGACACGGCCATCGTCAACGGCGCCGCCTACCCGTTCGCCGAGGTGGAACCCCGTCACTACCGCTTCCGCATCCTCAACGGCTGCCAGGCACGCTTCCTCAACCTCCAGCTCTACTTCGCCGACGCGAGCGGGGAGGAGGCCAACCTCGGGAAGGCGGGGCCGGAGTTCGTCCAGATCGGCACCGAGGGAGGCTTCCTGCCCATCCCCGTGCTGCTCAACCATCCCCCGAAGCCGATCGGCTTCGACCAGGGCGGCAACGCCTCGCGCTACACGCTGCTCCTCGCTCCCGGCGAGCGAGCCGACGTGATCATCGACTTCTCCCGGGTACCGGCCGGCTCGAGGCTCGTCCTCTACAACGACGCGCCCGCTCCCTTCCCGGGCGGCGACCCGCGCAACGACTATTTCACCGGTGACCCGGACTGGACGGGCAGCGGAGGCGCGGCGAGCACCGAGCCGGGCTTCGGTCCGAACACCCGGACGCTGCTCCAGTTCCGCGTCGTTCCGCGGGTGGGTCCCGCGGACCCGCCCAGCCTGGACCTGCTCCGGCGCATCGCCGGCGGGAACGTCCTTCCCTGCCCGCTCCCTCCCATCCCCGCGCTCCACCCGAGCTCGGCGGCGAGGAGGAGGGACCTCACGCTCAACGAGGACTTCGACGAGCTCGGGCGCCTGGTGCAGAGGCTCGGCACCGCCGAGCAGGCGGGCTTCAACACCCAGGGGCTTCCCACCTGGGGCCGCAGCTACGACGACCCGGCCACCGAGACGCCGCGCGCCGGGGCAACGGAGATCTGGAACATCTTCAACCTCACCGGAGACACGCACCCCATCCACTTCCACCTGGTCAACGTCCGCGTCCTGTCCCGCCGGCCGTTCGACCCGACGGCGTGGGACGGCACGCCGCGCTGGACCGGCCCGGCTCGCTTCGCCGACCTGAACGAGCTGGGGTGGAAGGAGACGGTGCGCATGAACCCGGGCGAGTGCACCACGGTGATGATGACCTTCGACCTGCCCCGGGTGGCCTTCCCGGTGCCGGCCAGCCCGCGAACCGGCGGCCACGAGTACGTGTGGCACTGCCACATCCTCGAGCACGAGGAGCACGACATGATGCGGGCGCTGGTGGTGCGGCCCTAGGGGGAGCGGCCCTCAGCCCAGGGTGGGCATGACGAATTCCGGCCCGGTCCGCCCGCTCGGCCAGCGGGCGGTGACCGTCTTCAGCCGGGTGTAGAAGCGCACTCCCTCCGGGCCGTGCATGGCATGGTCGCCGAAGAGGGAGCGGCGCCATCCACCGAAGCTGTGGAAGGCCATGGGAACCGGGATGGGGACGTTGATGCCCACCATCCCCACCTGGACCTGGGAGGCGAACTCGCGGGCCGCCTGGCCGTCCCGGGTGAAGAGCGACGTCCCGTTGGCGAAGGGGCCCGCGTTGATGAGCTGGACGGCGGACCGGAGATCCGGCACCCGGACCACGCAGAGGACCGGCCCGAAGATCTCCTCCCGGTAGATGCGCATCGTCGGGGTGACCTGGTCGAAGAGGCAGCCGCCGAGGAAGAACCCCTCCCCGGCGTCGGGGGGGAGAAGCATGCGCCCGTCGACCACCAGCCGCGCGCCCTCGCTCACCCCCGAGGCCACGTGGCCGAGGACGTTGCGGAGGTGGGCGGCGGTGACCAGCGGACCCATCTCCACTCCGGGCCGGGTCCCGGGGCCGATGTGCAGGGCGCGGACCTTGGCCGCCAGCCGCTCCACCAGGGGATCGGCCACCGCGCCCACCGCCACCGCCACCGAGATGGCCATGCACCGCTCGCCGGCCGAGCCGTAGGCCGCTCCGACCAGCGCGTCGGTCACCTGGTCGAGGTCGGCATCGGGCAGGACGACGAGGTGGTTCTTCGCCCCGCCCAGGGCCTGGACCCGCTTGCCGTGGGACGTCCCCCGGCGGTGGACCTCCTCCGCCACCGGGGTGCTTCCCACGAAGCTCACCGCGGCCACCCCCGGGTGCTCGAGCAGGGCGCGCACCGTCTCCCCGTCCCCGTGCACCACCGAGAAGGCGCCATCGGGGAGCCCGGATTCCTGGAGGAGCTCGGCGAGGCGGAGCGAGGGCGAGGGGTCCTTCTCCGACGGCTTGAGGACGAAGGTGTCGCCGCAGGCCAGGGCCACCGGGAACATCCACATCGGGACCATCACCGGGAAGTTGAAGGGGGTGATGCCCACCGCCACGCCGAGCGGCTGGCGAACCGACCAGCTGTCCACGCCGGCGCCCACCTGCTCGCTGAACTCGCCCTTGAGGAGATGGGGGATGCCGCAGGCGAACTCCACCACCTCCAGTCCGCGGGTCACCTCACCGTCGGCGTCGCTCAGGGTCTTTCCGTGCTCGCCGGTGATGAGCGCCGAGAGCGCCGGGCGCTCCCGCTCCACCAGCTCCTTGAAGCGGAAGAGGATCCGGGCCCGGCGCAGCGGCGGGGTCGCCGCCCAGCGTGGGAAGGCCTCCACCGCCGCCGCCACCGCGGCCTGGACCTCGGCCGGACCGGCGAAGGGAACCCTGGCCGCGACCTTGCCCCGGGCGGGGTCGAAGACGTCTCCGGCCCGGCTGCTCGTCCCGGCCACCCGCCGGCCGCCGATCCAGTGCGCGAGCTCGTGGGCCATGGTCACCTCTCCTCCCCGGGTTCCCCGACGATAGCGTTTCGCCGCCGACCGGCACAGTGGGCGCCTCCCGCGGCGGGAAGGCTTGTCGGTGGGGCCGGCCACGGTTATGCGCGCTGGGCTCCATGAGCGCCCGCCCTGAGAGGCCTCTCCACTACGCGTGGATCGTCGCCGCCACCACCTTCCTCACCCTGCTCTGCGCCGCCGGCGTCCGGGCCACGCCGAGCATCCTCATCGTCCCCCTGGAGGAGGCCTTCGGCTGGTCGAGGGCCACCATCTCCTCCGCCGTCTCGGTCAATCTCTTGCTCTACGGGCTGGTCGGCCCGTTCGCCGCGGCGCTGCTCGACCGCTTCGGGATCCGCCGGGTGGTGGCCATCTCGCTGTCGGTGATGTGCCTCGGAGTGGCGCTCACCAGCCGGATGACCCAGCCCTGGCAGCTGGTGCTCTCCTGGGGGGTCCTGGTGGGACTGGGGACCGGGACCACCGCCACCGTGCTCGGAGCGACGGTGGTCAATCGCTGGTTCCACGAGCGGCGTGGCCTGGTGATGGGCGTGCTCACCGCCGCCACCGCCACCGGACAGCTCGTCTTCCTGCCCCTGCTGGCGCGGCTGGTCCAGCGCGGCTGGCAGACCGTCCCGCTCACCGTCGCCGCCGTCCTGGCCGGCGTCGTTCCACTGGTCACGCTCCTCTTCCGCGACCGCCCCGGAGACGTCGGGCTCCTGCCCTACGGCGCCTCCGACCCGGGCGACGTCCCGTCGCCTCCGGCGCGGTCCCCGCTCACCGCCGCGCTCGACGTGCTTCGCCGGGGCTCTCGCTCGCGCGACTTCTGGCTTCTCTTCGCCAGCTTCTTCGTCTGCGGCGCGACGACCAACGGGCTGGTCGGAACGCACCTGGTGCCGGCCTGCATGGACCACGGCATCCCGGAGGTCCGGGCCGCCGGCCTCCTGGCGATGATGGGGGTCTTCGACCTCGTGGGCACCACCGCCTCGGGCTGGCTCTCCGACCGCTACGACAGCCGCTGGCTCCTCTTCTGGTACTACGGCCTGCGCGGGCTCTCCCTGCTCTACCTTCCCACCGCCTTCGAGATGTCCGAGGGGGCCCTGGCCGTCTTCGCCGTCTTCTACGGCCTGGACTGGATCGCCACCGTCCCGCCCACCCTGAGGCTCGCCACCGATGTGTTCGGCCGCGAGGATGCCGCGGTGGCCTTCGGGTGGATCTTCGCCGGACATCAGATCGGCGCCAGCTTCGGCGCGCTCGGCGCCGGCATCGTCCGGACCTCGACCGCCACCTACACCCTGGCCTTCCTCGGGGCCGGGTCCATCTGCCTGGTCGCCGCACTGCTCGTCCTGCGCATCGGACGGTTCCGCAAGGGCGTGCCGGCGGTGGCCGCGTCGTCCCCCGAACCCGGCTGACATCACCGGACCGTCCAGGTCCGCGGGCCAGGGGCGTCATCCCCTAGGGCGGGCTGGGCGTGATAGGACCCGCGGGTTTCGATGCTCACCCCCCTGCCCGCCCTGCTCCTCGCGCTGGCCGTCGCGCCGGCGCCCCCAGCCCGCGACGAGGCCAGCGTGCGCCGGGTGCCCGAGCTGGCCCATCGCCCGCGCGTGGATGGCGAGCTGCGCGACCTGATGGGGGCGACGCCGGTGGTGGCGCACGCCGCCGCCGGGCCGAGCGCCTCCCTCACCGGCCGGGCCGCGGTGTACGGGGACACGCTCTACCTGGGCATCGAGATCACCGACGATCAGCCCATCACCGCCGACCTGCTCAGCGTCAGCCTGCACTCGCCGGAGGCGGGGGTGACCGCGCCGGGCCGGGTCTTCCACTTCGGCAGCGATGGCAAGCGGCCCTCCTCGCCGGACGAGGCGCCCGCCTGGGCCCAGGCGGCGGTGGAGGCGGCCGTGCAGCGCACGCCCTCCGGCCTGGCCGCCGAGGTGGCCCTCCCGCCCCTCGCCCTGCCCCGGCTTCCGGCGCACGGACCCCTGCTCCTCGACCTGTGCCTCGCCTACGACGACCGCGACGGCGACGAGGTCGACGCCCAGCGCATCACCACCTGCCCCGGCGGCGCGTCACCGGTGCGGCTCGAGCTGCCGGAGTCCGTCCTGGCCACGCTCAAGCAGCGGCCGCCCCCCGAGGTCCTGAGCCTGGAGGCCCGGCCCGGCGGCTGGGTGGGATTCGGCGAGCGGCTCGACCCGCGGTGGATCCTCGCCGACCGGGCGCTGACGCTGCCCTCGCTGCGGGCGCTGGTCAGCGACGCCGCCCTCGATCCGGCGGCGCTTCGCCTCTACGTCCCGGACCGGATGACCCTGCCCAACGGGGGGGCCATCCTCGCCGTCCTCTCCGGGCAGGACCCCTTCGAGACCGAGGAGACCTGCGCCGCGGACCGCGAGGTCCGGCTGCTCCTCTACCGGGTGCGGGGGCGGATGGCCGAGCGTGTCCTGGAATGGCCGGCGCGGACCTGCGCCCTGGGGCGAGCCCTGTCGGTGACGCTGGATCCGGCGGGAGAGCTGACCGTCGGCTACTCGAGCGGGGCCACGGTGCGGTTCCTCTGGAGCCGCGACCATTTCGAGCGAACGGAGTACGGAAGCCGGTGAGCCCCGAAGCGCGGTCCCTCTATCTGCTGACCCTCGGCTGCCCGAAGAACCGGGTCGACTCCGAGGTCATGCTCGGGGCGCTCGGCCAGGGCGGCTACCGGCTGGTCGACGACCCGGCCCGGGCGAGCGTCATCGTCGTCAACACCTGCGCCTTCATCGGGCCAGCCAAGCAGGAGTCCATCGACTCCATCCTCGAGCTGGCCGAGCACAAGCGCACCGGGCAGTGCCGGACGCTGGTGGTCACCGGCTGCCTCTCACAGCGCTACGCCCCGGAGCTGGCCCGGGAGCTGCCCGAGGTCGACCATTTCCTGGGGACCTCGGCCTACGCGCAGATCGCCGACCTGCTCGCCGCCGAGGCGGCGCCGCGCCAGGTCATTCCCGATCCGGACTACATCCACGACGCCCGCACGCCGCGGGTCAACTCCGGACCGGCCTACACCGCCTACCTCAAGATCTCCGAGGGCTGCGACAACGCCTGCGCCTTCTGCATCATCCCCACCCTCCGCGGGGCCCAGCGCTCGAGGCCGGTGGAGGACCTGGTGGCCGAGGCGCGGACGCTGGCCGGCGCCGGGGTGCGCGAGCTGAACCTGGTGGCACAAGACCTCACCGCCTATGGCCACGACCTGCCCGGCCGCCCCCGCCTGCACGAGCTGCTCCGCGCCCTGTGCGCCGTGGACGTGCGCTGGATCCGGCTCCACTACGCCTACCCGCGCACCTTCCCCGAGGAGCTGATCGACGTCATCGCCTCCGAGCCGAAGATCGCCAAGTACCTGGACATGCCCCTGCAGCACGCCTCGGACCGACTCCTCCGCTCGATGCGGCGGGGCCGCGACCGGGCCTTCCTCGAGTCCCTGGTGGCCCGGCTCCGCGCCCGCATCCCCGGCCTCAGCCTGCGCACCTCGCTCATCGCCGGGCTCCCCGGCGAGACGGAGGCGGACTTCGAGGAGCTGAAGGAGTTCGTGCGCACCCAGCGCTTCGAGCGCCTGGGATGCTTCCAGTACTCGGACGAGGAGGGCACCGCGGCCTTCGACCTCCCGGACAAGGTCCCGCCGAGGGTGATCGAGCGCCGGTGGCGCGAGGTGATGGCGCTGCAGAAGCGCATCAACCGCGAGCAGAACCGCGCCCTGGTCGGACGGCGCCTCACCGTCCTGGTCGAGGGAGCGAGCCCGGAGACGGAGCACCTCCTCGTCGGGCGCCATCAGGGCCAGGCGCCGGAGATCGACGGTCAGGTGTACCTCAACGACGGCTTCGCCTACCCGGGGGAGTTCGTCACCGTCGAGGTGACCGAGGCCCACGACTACGACCTGGTGGCCGGCATCGTCGAGCGCCCGGAGCAGCCAGGGGCCCTGGGAGAGCGCCGCCGCGCCCCGGGCACGGCCTAGCGCTTCCGGGAGGGCTTCTCGCCCGGGTCGGTGGGCTCGGCCTCGGCCGGCGCCGGGGGCGGGGGAGCACGGCGCACCGCGGGCGGCGGCGGCGGGGGCGGGCCCCGGCCGCAGGAACAGACGGTGCGCGCGCTGGGGATGTCCTGGGCGTAGAGACAGCTGCCGGCGCAGGGTCGCGAGGCGGTCTCCTGGAGCTCCCCGGTCCAGGCCGGAACCGCCCCCAGCTCCTGGGCGCACCGGGGCAAGTCCTTGGCCAGCCCCTCCCAGGGGACCACGACCTCCAGGCTCAGGCCGGGGTCCTCGGGACCGAGCGTGAGACCGATGCGGCAGCTGGCCAGGCGCCCGCGCGCCGGCTCGAGGGGCAGAACCGCCCCCCGGTCGAGCATCTGCCAGGACACGAAGCGGACCAGGGTCCCCGAGGGAGTGGAGTCCGAGGAGAGATGGGTCCAGGACTCGGCCCCGCTCCGGCCCTCCACCGGCGGGGGCCGGCGGAAGAGCACCAGTCGCTGTCCGCGGAGGTCGAGCAGGATCCGGTAGTGCCCCCAGGCATCCGCCCCGAGGACCCCGGAGACCATCGGGACGCTGCCCGGTCCGGGCGCCGGGGCCACCGCCACGTCGACGTGGCGGAGCGCCCAGCCGGGGGCGAGGCCGAGCGATGCCAGGGCCAGGGTCCGGCCGCTCACCTCCCGGCCAGACAGCTGCCGGCCGGCGTCGGCCGAGACCTCGACGATGCGCGAAGCGGTGGCGAGGAGCATGGGGAGGGTGAGCGGCGCCGTCCCGGCATCGAGCTGCACCGCCAGGGACGGCCGGTCCGTCCTCGGGTCCCGGGTGAGCTCGAGGGTGACCGATTCTTCCGACTGGAAGGCCGGGGCGGCGGGAGCCTGGACGTGAAAGGTGACGGTGCGGGCGCCGGGGTTCACCTCGAGCACGAAGCCGATGAGGACCTCCGAGCCGAGGGTCAGCTCGCAGGAGGCGCCCTGGTCGCGGAGCGCGCGCAGATCGCCGAAGGAGCGCGTTCCGAGGCGGACGTCGCCGGCCAGGACGCTGTCCCTCAGCGTCTCCCCGGGGCTTCCCCCGTCGGCCGGACCGGCGCCGAGGAGGCGGGTGTCCACCTGACCCACCACCTCGGGCGGGGAGGCGAAGCATCCGTCGGTGACCCTCGAGAACGGCTCCTCCACGGCGAGGCGGACCACCGCCGGGCGGCCCGCCACCGTGCCGTCCAGGGCGAGGGCCATCGACCATCCGGGGCGGAGGGGGAGGGTCTGACCGGCCACGGCGCGGGGGCCGGCCGGCGCGCTGTGGCTGCAGCCGAGCAGCGCGATGCAGAGCCCGCCGAGGCTGGCTCTCATGGCCGGGGCGTGCCGGCAGCGTCCAGCACCTGGGTGCCCTCGGGAACCTCGAGCACGAAGCGGTCCTTGTCCAGGCCGACGTTGGTGCGGAGATCCGAGAAGGTGATGCTGTTCTCGCTGCCGTCGGGATCGATGACCACGCTCCGCCGCACCTGGGCCGTCTTCGCATCGAGCTCGAGCCGCAGCTCGCGGAAGCGCACCTCCGTCTTCCGGGGCGTGAGCACGAGGAGCGCGCCCTGGCACTCGGCGCAGGGCGCCCGGACGATGCTGAACTCGTCGAGGAGCCGGCCCTTGCCCCAGAGGAAGGTGACCGAGCTGGACAGCTCGCTCGAGGGAAGGGAGGCGCGGGTGAGGGTGTTCGCGCCCGGGTCCCAGGCGTAGACCTTCTCGCCGGAGAGCACGAACGTCCGCTTGCTCGGGGTCTCGTACTCCCAGCGCATCTGGGCCGGCTTCTTGAAGGCCACCACGCCGGTGGAGGTCGCCGTCCGTCCGAAGGTCTTGTAGAGGTATTCCTGACGGAAGCGCGCGGTGAAGTCCTGGGTGCGCTCGTAGAAGGCCTGCATCCGCTCCACCAGGGCCTTCACCTCGTGGGTCGGCTCGGGCGGCGGGGCCACGCCGCCGTCGGCCGCTGCGGCAAGCACGCACCACGTCAGCACCAGGCTGCTCACGGTTGGACAGCTGACACGGCGGAGGGTTCGACGTCCAGCGTCATGATTTTTCAGCGGCCGGCGGCGGATGTCTCTGGCCAGCCACCCGCCCGAGGTGGTACCCGGGCGCCTTCCCTTTCCTCGAGAGGTCTCCGATGCGCGTCCCCACCCGAGGTGTCGCCGTCGTCCTCGGCTTCGCCCTGCCCGCCCTCGCCGACGATGCCAAGAAGCCGGCGGCCGCCCCCCCGGCGCCCAAGCCGGAGGCAGCGCTGACCTCCACCTTCCAGCCCGACGTGGGCACCTGGGCCTGCGCCGGCAAGATGAAGTTCGGCGACAAGGAGTTCGCCACCAAGTCGCAGTTCGTCATGCGCGCCGAGCTGGGCGGCTTCCTCTACGCCGGCGAGTACCAGGTGGCCAAGAGCGCGGCGATGCCCGCCGGGATGAAGGGCCATATCCACTGGGCCTGGGACCCGGTGTCCAAGAAGCTCATCGAGTTCGGAGTGGACAGCTTCGGAAACATCTTCCGGGGCACCTCCGACGGCTTCCAGGGCGACACCGCCGTCTGGAACGAGGAGGGCACCTTCGACGGGAAGCCGGCCAAGACCCGGACCACGGTGAAGCGGTCCGGGAAGGAGCTGACGGTGACCTCGGAGCTGGACAAGGACGGGGCCTGGGTGTCGATGGGTCAGGACCACTGCCAGAGGAAGTGATTCTTCGACCATGGTCCGCGCCCCTCCGCTGATGACCGCCGCCGTTCTTGCCCTGGCCGTTCCGGCGGCGGGGCAGGA
>DASPUU010000301.1:0-12886 GCA_035622755.1 Myxococcaceae bacterium | reverse complement strand
CGGCCAGCGTCCCCCTCGGGCTCGCCGAGGTGGATGGCCTCCTCGCGGCCGCGTTGCCGGCCGAGGGAGGGGGAGTGGTCCGCATCGCCGAGCCCGGCCGCGTCCTCTTCGAGAAGGCCTACGGCGGGTACCGCCTCGACGACGCCATCCCCATCTCCACCGGCACCGAGCTGCTGAGCACGGTGGTGCTCCTGCGCCTCGTCGACCGGGGCCAGCTCTCGCTCCAGACCCCGGTCTCCGCCGTGCTTCGCGACTGGCCGGCGGACAAGCGGGCCGTCACCCTGCGCATGCTGCTCGCCCAGACCTCCGGGCTCCCTCCCTCCACGCGCTGCCTCGATGACCGGAACACCACGCTCGAGGCGTGCGTGCGCGAGATCGCCGCGCTGCCGCTCCGCCGCGACCCGGGCGCGGCGGTCATCGCCGGCAGCACCGGGTTCCAGGTCGCCGGACGGATGGCGGAGGTGGTCACGAGCAAGAGCTGGGCACAGCTCTTCCGGGACGAGCTCACCACCCCGCTCCGACTCCGCGCCACCGGCTTCGGGCGCACCGCCAACCCGCGCATCGCCGGGGGGGCACAGTCCACGGCCGACGAGTACGGAGCGGTGGTGGATCTCCTCGTCACCGGCGGGATGCGCGGTACGCTCCGCCTGCTCTCGCCCGCGTCGGTGGAGGCGATCTTCCAGGACCAGAGCGGGGGAGCCCCGCTCATCCACTCCCCGTACGCGCTGGTGCCGGGCCGCGAGGCTTCCCGCCCCGGGCTGGGCATCTGGCTCATGGCCGGAGGAACCGAGGCCCTCTGCCAGGGGGCGTTCGGCTTCACCGCCTGGATGGACCGCCCGCGCCGGCTGGGCGGGGTGCTGCTCGTCCGGGGAAACCTCGACCGGATGGTGGTGCTCGAGGGGAAGATCCGCGCCCAGCTCCGGGAGCTCGCACCGCTGGCCGGCGGGAAGTAGCGCGGCCCCCCGGGCGGGCCGCTCAGAGATCGGCGAGCAGGGAATCCACCTCCTCGGCCAGCGAGGGATGGTTCTGCTCCAGCGCCCGGGCCCGCGCCCGCGTCCAGGTGATGCGCGCCTGCTCGGGAAGGCCGGCCGCTGCCTGCGCCTCGCCCAGCGCCACCAGGGCGGCGGCGTAGGCCGGGTCGAGCCGGGTGGCCTCCTCGAGGCTGGCCGCCGCCTCCTGGTACCGGCCCTGCTCGAGCAGGAGCTTGCCGAGCGAGAAGTGCCCCATCGGGGAAGCCGGGAACTGCTCCACCAGCTTCCGGAATTGCGCCTCGCGGTCCAGGGTCATAGCGTTCGCGCCAACCGCAAGCATCGCACGCCCCGCCCGTCCTTGACGCCCTCCAGACGCCCTCGCGCCGCCGCCCGGAAGCCCTCCTCCCCCTCGCTTCCCGCGCGCTCCGGGGAGGCCGCCCTTCCCCCCGCCGACGCCCGCGCCCGGGGTCTCGCCCGGCGGGCCGCCGTGCTGATGCTCGACAAGAAGGCCAGCGACGTCGTCGTCCTCGATGTCCGGGGGATGACCTCCTACGCGGACTGGTTCGTCCTCTGCTCCGGCGAGACCGAGCGCCAGGTGACCGCCACCGCCGAGTTCGTCCGGGAGAAGCTCCGCGAGGAGGGGTTCCGGACCATCGGCACCGAGGGATTCGAGAGCGGGCACTGGGTGCTGCTCGACTACGGCGAAGTGGTGATGCACCTCTTCTCCACCGAGGTACGCGCCTTCTACGACCTCGATGGTCTGTGGGCCGACGCGCCCCGGGAGCCGGTGAGCTGAAGGTCCGCGTCCTCTCCGTGGGGCGTGACCGTTCCGGTTGGTTCGAGCCCGCAGTGCAGGCCTATGCCGGGCGCGTGAAGCACTACGTCCGGCTCGAGCTCTCCGAGCTCCCCGAGGCGCGCGGGCGTCGGTCGGCGGACGGCTCGCGCGCCGACGAGGCGAAGCGGATCCTCGGCGCCCGCAGGCCGGGAGAGCTCCTGGTGGCGCTCGACGAGCGCGGGGACCGGCTGGACACGCCGGCCTTCGCCCGCCTCCTCGAGGAGGCCCAGAACCGGAGCCAGGACCTGCTCTTCGTCGTCGGAGGCGACGACGGGCTCGACCCGGCGGTCCGGGAAGCGGCCGGGCGGGTCCTCTCCCTGTCGTCGATGACCCTCCCCCACCGACTGGCGCGGCTGGTGCTCGTCGAGCAGCTCTACCGCGCCTTCACCCTCCTCCGCGGCGAGCCCTACCATCGCTGAGCGCGGCGCCCGGGCCCCGGCTAGAAGAGAGGCCATGGTCACCATCACCTACTGCAACGTCTGAGGCTATCTCCCGCAGGCCACCCGTGCGGCGGCCGCGCTGAAGAAGGAGCTGGGGGTCGAAGCCCATCTCGTCAAGGGGCACTCCGGCGTCTTCGAGATCGCCGTCGACGGGCGCGTGGTGGCCGCCAAGGGGCGAGCCGGCTTTCCCAGCGAGGCGGAGGTGGTCGACGCGGTGGCCAAGGCGCTGCCGGCCGCGCACCCGTCCTGACCTCCTTCCCCCTCCCTTCGGAGGGGATGCTGCGGGCGTCCGGGGTGGCTACACGCGCCGGTTCCGTGGTGTCCATCGTCTACTGCATCACCTGCAACTACCGTCCCCAGGCCCTCCGCGCGGCGAGCGCGCTCCGGCAGGCGCTGGGCATCGACGCCATCCTCGTCCGCGGCCACTCCGGACGGTTCGACGTCGAGGTCGACGGGCGGGTGGTGGCGGCCAGGAGCGGGTCGCGCTTCCCCACCGACGAGGAGGTGGTCGACGCGGTGGCCCGGGCGCTGGGCGTTCCGCGGCCCGGCCGGGCACCCTGACCCCCCGGGGTGACGTCAGGCAGCCGCGGCCGGCGCGGACCGTTTCGCCGGGCGGCGGTCGACGAAGCGGTAGACCTTGTCGGTGAGCCAGGCCAGCACCGCCGTGGCGGCGATGACCAGGGCGGTGAGCCCGGCGAATCCCCACCAGCCGCAGCGCTTGCCGAAGAGCACGTCCAGGGACACCCCGCGGAACTGGTAGAAGAGCAGCATCTCGTGGAAGAAGTAGGCGGCCAGCGACGAGGTGCCGAAGAGGTCCACGAAGCGCACCGGGGCGCTGGTGCGCCAGCGTTCCGGCATTCGCGCCTCCAGCGCCATCAGCCCGAGAATGACCACCGCCACCACCGCCCAGCGCTGCGCGGAGTTCGAGGGGTCGGTGACCCAGAACTCGTGCGGCGGGTAGAGCCGGAGCCAGAGCGGGGCGAGCAGCGCCACCACGACGCCGAGTCCGACCAGGGAGAGCAGCAGACGCCGGGCCGGCGAGAGCTCGTCCGCGCCGAGCAGCGCTCCCAGCGCCGCTCCGAGGAAGACGTAGCCCGCCCAGGGGAGGAGCGGGAACACCGTCGACCAGGGGCCGCCGCGCACCAGGAGCTGTCGCGCCCACGAGCCCTGCACCTGCTCGGCGTAGGGCGCGGCCAGGAAGACCACCGCCGCCACGAGGAGCGAGACCCCGGCCAGGAGGTGCGGCCGCGGCGCCAGCGCCACCAGCAGGGGGAGCGCCACGAGGAGCGAGAGCCCGATGCACTGCAAGATGTCCACGCGGGTGAGCCAGCGCGGCTCGACCGAGACGGGGAACCACACCGTGTTCACCAGCGTGGCCACCGCCAGCACCTCGCCGATGCGCCGGAGCGTTCGCAGGAGACGCGCCCTCCGGTCCCCTCCTCCGGCCCGGGCGGCCCGGGTCTGGAGCAACCCGAGCGAGAACCCGGCGGCGAGGATGAAGGACGGCGCCACCAGGCCGTTGACCCAGTTCAGGCGCGCCATGGCGCGGGTCTGGTGGAGCTCGGGCCGGACGAACACCAGGCTGTGCGTCTCCACCATCACCAGCACGGCCAGGCCCCGGAGCCAGTCGAAGGCCTTGATGCGTCCACCCGGGGTTCCCATCGCGCCACGTCCCGCCTAGCAGGCCGTGCCGGGCCAGGAAAGGGGGACGGCGAGGCGTGCCCCACCCCGGCCGCCGTTGTTAGGGTGGGGGAACGATGAAGCCCGCCCACCGGGTCCTGCTCGCCATCCTCGACGGCTGGGGCCTCCGCTCGGAACGGTCGGACAACGCCATCCTCCTCCAGGGCACGCCCCACCTGGACCGCATCTCGCGGGGAATGCCCTTCACCCAGCTCCAGACCTCGGGTCTCGCCGTGGGGCTCCCCGAGGGCCAGATGGGCAACTCCGAGGTGGGTCACACCAACATCGGGGCCGGGCGCATCGTGTACCAGGACCTGGTGCGCATCAACCGCGCCTGCGAGTCGGGCGAGCTCCAGGACAATCCGGTCATCCGCGGCGCCCTCGATGAGACGCGGAGCCGGGGGACGGCGCTTCACCTGCTCGGCCTCATCGGACCGGGCGGCGTGCACGCCTCGCAGCTGCACCTGGAATGCCTCCTCCGCGCGGCCAAGGCCAAGGGCGTGGCCCGGGTCTACGTCCACGCCTTTCTCGACGGGCGGGACACTCCACCGAGGAGCGCGCTCGGAGACCTGGAGGCATTCCAGCACTTCCTCCGGGACACCGGTACCGGCCACATCGCCACCGTCTCCGGCCGCTACTACGCGATGGACCGGGACCAGCGCTGGGACCGAGTGCGGCTGGCCTACGACGCGATGGTGCGCTCGCTCGGTCCGCGCGCACCCGGAGCGGTCGAGGCGGTGCGCGCCTCGTACGCCGAGAACGTCACCGACGAGTTCGTCGTCCCCACCGTCATCGCCCCGGGCGGGACGCCGGTGGCCGGCATCCGGGACGGCGATACCGTCCTGTTCTTCAACTTCCGCGCGGACCGGGCCCGCGAGATGACGCGCGCCCTCGCCTTCCCCGACTTCCGGGAGTTCGACCGCGGCGGCCTGCGGCTCGGGCGCTACGTCTGCCTCACCGAGTACGACGCGACCTTCGGGCTCCCGGTGGCCTTCCCGCCGGATCAGCCTCGGCACATCTTCCCCGAGGTGGTCTCCGGGGCCGGGCTCAGGCAGTTCCGCACCGCCGAGACGGAGAAGTACGCCCACGTCACCTTCTTCTTCAACGGGGGCCGGGAGGTGGTCTTCGCCGGCGAGGACCGGCTCCTCGTCCCCTCGCCCCGGGAGGTGAAGACCTACGACCAGAAGCCGGAGATGAGCGCCATCCCCGTCACCCAGGAGCTGGTCAAGCGGGTGGGCTCGGGCACCTACGACTTCCTCCTCGTCAACTACGCCAACCCGGACATGGTCGGTCACACCGGTGTGCTCAAGGCGGCGATGAAGGCGGTGGAGACGGTGGACGGCTGCCTCGGCCAGCTCGGCGACGCCTGCGCGAGGAGCGGACACGTCCTGGTCGTCACCTCGGACCACGGAAACTGCGAGATGATGCGTGACCCGGAGACGGGAGAGCCGCACACGGCCCACACGCTCAATCCCGTCCCCTTCCATCTCATCCATCCCGATTTCCGCGGGACGAAGCTGCGGACGGGAGTGCTGGCCGACATCGCTCCCACGCTCCTTCGCATCATGGGGCTCCCGAAGCCGCGGGAGATGGACCGGCTCGGGCTCCTGGCCTGAGCCCGGGCGGCCCATCCGCGAGCCCGGACGATGGCCTCCGGGTCGCTCGGCCCGGGCGGCTGGCACGGAGCTTGATGCCGGTCCCTGCTCGTGGGGGCTCTGCTCGACCTCGTCTTTCCGCCCCGCTGCCCGGCGTGCGATGTGCTCCTCGAGGCCACCGGGCCCTTCTGCGCGACCTGCTCGCTGGCCGCGGAACCGGTCCCGGAGCCCCACTGCCGGACCTGCGCCGAGCCGCGGGTGGCCGGACCGGTCTGCCCGCGCTGCGTCCAGCATCCCCCTCCGTTCTCCCGGACCGTGGCCGCCTTCGTGCACGAGGGGCCGGTGGCGCGCGCCATCCATCGCTTCAAGTACGAGGACCAGCCCTTGCTCGCGCGCCCGCTGGCGGCGGCCCTGGCGGCAGCTGCCCGGCGCCTGGAGCTCGACCCCGGGACGCGACTCGTCCCGGTCCCTCTTCATGGCGCGCGGTTCCGAGCGCGCCGCTACGACCAGGCGGCGCTCCTGGCGGCCGCCGTCGGGCGCAACCTTCGCATCCCGGTGGCCTGGAGCGCGCTTCTGCGTGTCCGGGCCACGCTCCGTCAGGTCGGACTCACCGACGCCCAGCGCGAGGCCAACGTGTCGGGTGCCTTCCGGGCCGTCGGTCCCCTTCGCCGGGCGCGACTGGTCCTGGTCGACGACGTGGTCACCACCGGCGCCACCGCCCGGGCCGCGGCCTCCGCCCTGCGTCACGCCGGCGCAGCCGACGTCCAGGTGCTGGTCCTGGCGCGGGCCGCCGGCGCTCCCTGACCCGCGGGGGCCCACCCCCCGGGGAAGGCCGGGGCGGTCCGCGCGGTTGGTTGGGCTCGGAGCGCCCTCTCCGGCTATGTATGAGGGGCTGACTCCGCTCCCGTCGATGCCTCGCCTTCCCCTCGCCCTCCTCCTCCCGCTCCTCGCAGGACCACCCGGGCCGGACCCCATCTCGCGGGCGGTGGCCGAGCGCTCCCGGGAGGCCTTGGCCTGGTCCGGGTCGCCGCGCGGCACCGCGCCGCTGCTCCGCCTCGACGAGCTGCGCGAGTACGTCGCCGACGAGCGCCTCATCGACCGGACACTGGAGCAGGTCGCTCGGGCGCCGGGCACCGACGCCTTCACGCGCACCACCGCCCGGCTGCTCCAGCTCCAGGCGGCGCGCGAGCAGGGCGATGTGGCCCAGGCGCGCCGGCGGGCGGCCGAGCTGGGCTTCATCCAGGCGGTCTCGGTGCTCGGACCCTTCGACAACGAGGGCAAGTCCGGCTGCGACACGGACTTCGGGCCCGAGGCATCGCTCGACCTCGAGGCCGCCTACCCGGCCAAGGGCTCGGCGGCACGCTGGCGCGCCCTGACCACCCGCTCGCTCGACGGCGCGGTGGACCTCTCGTCCGCGCTGCGCCCGAACCGCTCGGTGGTGGCCTACGCCCTGGCGCTCCTCGAGGAGCGCGCTCCACGCCGGGTGACGCTCGGCCTCGGGGCGTCCGGAGCCTTTCGGCTGTGGGTCAACGGCGAGAAGGTGGCCTCCGAGGACACCTACCACCCGGCGCGGGTGGACCAGGTCCGCCTCTCCGTCCAGCTCCGGCGCGGCGTGAACCGCATCCTGCTCAAGATGTGCCACGACGACGGGCCGGCGCCGCTCGGCTTCTTCCTCCGCGAGGAGTCGGGACGGGCGCGCGCCGTGCAGCCGGGGACGCTTCCCTCCCTCCCGCCCGGGGCACCGGCCCGGGCGCAGCCGTTGCCGACCCTGACCTCTCGCCTCGAGGCGCTCGCCGCCGCGCAGCCCACCGACGCCGAGCTCCGGGGCGACGCGGCGAGCATCCTCGCCGCCGCCCACGGCCTGGACGACCAGCAGCGGGCCGCTGCCGGCCAGGCGACCGAGGCCGCGGCGCTGGCGACCAGGCGAGGACGCCCGAGCGCCCGGCTGGAGCTGCTCGCCGCGCGGCTCGCCTCCGACGACACGAGCGCGCGCCGCAGTCACCTCGAGGCGGCGCTGGCGGCCGACCCGGCCGATGCCGAGGCAGCCGTGGGGCTGGCGCAGCACGAGCTCCACGCCGGGTACCCGGAGCGGGCGCGCGCCCTGCTCGAGCCCTGGGCGAAGACCTACCCCACCTTCGCGCCGGCGCAGCTCCTCCTGGCGCGCGTGGAGGACGAGACGGGCGACCCGGCCGGCGCGACGCTCCGGGTCGAGCGGCTCTACCGCGAGACCCCCACCGTCACCGCGGTCGCGCGAGAGGCCATTCGCTCCTCCCGGAGGCTGGGCCGGAGCGGGGAAGCCGCGGAACGGATGCGGGCGCTCCTCGCCCGGCACCCGGGGGACTCGGCCACGGTGCTCATGCTCGCCGAGCTGCTCGCCGACCTCGGGCAGGTGGACGAGGCGGAGCGGCTCTTCGCCCGGGCGCTCGAGCTCGAGCCGGCGGACAACACCACCCGACTGCGCCTGGCCGAGCTGCTCGCGGCCAACGGCGCGCTCGAGCGCGGGCTCCAGCGCTTCGACGAGGCGGCCGCGCTCTGCCCGGGCGACGCCGACATCCCGGAGCGCCTCGGACGGGCGCTGCTCGCCGGCGGGCGCCGGGAGGCCGCCGTCGCCGCCTTCGAGCGGGCGCTCGCCCTCCAGCCCCAGCGGCCGGCTCTGCGCGAGTCGCTGGCCACGCTGCGCAACGACACCACCACGCTGCCCGCCGGCTTCCTCATCGACTCCGCCGCTCTGGTGGCCGAGGCGGACAGCTACAGCGAGGACGCGGTGACGCTGGTGGACAACACGCTGGTCCAGGTCCGCGCCAGCGGCCAGTCCAGCCGGACCGAGCAGCTGGCGGTCAAGGTCTACACCGCCCGCGGGGCGGATGCCTTCCGCACGCTCCACCTCGCCACCTACGCCCCGGGGCGCCAGGAGGTCCGGGTCATCCGGGCGCGCATCACCCGGCCCGACGGCTCGGTGGTGGATTCCTTCGGCGACACCGACCGCAGCGTCAACGAGCCGTGGTCGGGCATGTACTACGACGTCCGTGCCCGGGTGCTGAGCTTCCCCACCCTGGCCGCCGGCGACCTGCTCGAGGTGCAGTTCCAGGTGGAGGACACCGCCGAGGACAATCTCCTCTCCGACTACTGGGGGGACCTGGTGCCGGTGCAGGGCTCCACCCCCAAGCTGCGCTGGCAGTACGTGGTGGAGATGCCCCCCGGGCGCCCGCTGTACTGGAACAGCAAGACGCTGGGCCCGGGCGTGGAGGTCTCGCGGCGCCCGGCGGCGGACGGGCGCACCGTGTACCGCTTCGCCCACGCCCGCGTCCCTCGCCTCACCGCCGAGCCGTCGATGCCGGGCTGGTCCGAGGTCGGCTCCACGCTCAGCGTGTCCACCTACCGGACCTGGGAGGAGGTGGGGCGCTACTACTGGAGGCTGATCCGCGACCAGCTCCGGCCGGACGCCTCCATCCGGGCGGCCGTCGAGGAGGCGCTGCGCGGCGTGGACCGGACCGACCAGCGGGCGGTGGTGCGGGCGCTCTACGACTACGTCGTCTCGCGGACGCGCTACGTGGCGCTGGAGTTCGGCATCCATGGATACCAGCCGTATCCGGTGGACCGCGTCCTGGCGCGCCGCTTCGGAGACTGCAAGGACAAGGCGTCCCTGCTCCATGCCATGCTCGAGGTGGCGGGCGTGGACAGCCGCATCGTCCTGCTCCGGATGCGCGAGCTGGGGGAGGTCCCCGCCGAGCCGGCCTCCCTGGCGGTCTTCAACCACGCCATCGTCTTCATCCCCTCGCTCGACTGGTACCTGGACGGGACGGCCGAGTTCCACGGCGCCACCGAGCTTCCCGGCGCCGACCGGCAGGCGAGCATCCTGGTGGTCGAGCCGGAGGGCGCGAGCCGCTTCTCGACCACGCCGCCCGCCGCCCCGGACGGCAACATCACCGACCTCAGGCTGGACCTCGCCCTCCGCCCGGCCGGCACCGCCGAGGTCAGGGCCCTGGCGCGCATGAGCGGGACCGCCGCCCCGGCCTACCGGCGGAGCTACCAGACGGCCGCCACCCGCAAGGCGGTGCTCGAGCAGAGCTGGTCCCAGAGCTTCCCCGGCCTCTCGGTGGAACAGGTCACCGCCGATGGCCTGTCCCAGCTCGACCGTGACGTGACCCTGGACTTCCGCATGCACGTGCCCCGCTATGCCGAGGTGGGCCCGGACGGCCTGCGCTTCTTCCCCTTCGGGAGCGCGCGAAAGTACGTGCAAGGATTCGCCCCGCTTCCCGAGCGCAACCGGGATCTCCTCCTCGAGGGCCCGAGCGTGAGCCGGTTCCGGTTTCGCTACCAGCTGCCCCGCGGCTACGTGGTGGACGCGGTGCCCGAGGCGCTGACCACCGACACGCCCTTCGGCCATGCCCGGCTCCTCTGCCACGCCGAGGCCGAGGCGCTCGAGTGCACCGGCGAGGTGGCGGTGACCACGGCCCGGGTCTCGGCCCGGGACTACGCCGCCTTCCGCGCCTTTCTCGGCCAGGTCGACCAGGCGTTCGCGCGCAAGGTGCTGGCGCGGCCGAGCGGGACGGCGGCCCGCTGAGCCGGGCCCTCAGCCCGGTGCGCCCGGCGGGGGGAGCTGCGCCACCTCGGCCTGGACCAGGCTGAGGAGGCGCTCCAGCTCGAAGGGCTTGTGGAGCAGCCCGACCACGCCCGGGGCCCCGCTGATCTCCGGCGCCAGCTCGCTGGCCGACATGAGCACCAGCCGGTGGTGCTTGAGCCAGGGCCGGGCGCGGAACTGCCGCATGAACTCCACGCCGTCCATCACCGGCATGCGCACGTCGAGCACCACCAGGCAGGGCTCGCTCAGGCCCTCGAGGATGCTCAGCGCCTGCTCCCCGTCGTTGGCGGAAAGCACCGAGTAGCCCTCGTCCTCGAGGTAGTCCTCGATGGCGTCACGCACACCGCGATCATCCTCGACGAGGAGCAGCTGCGGGCGCTTGAGCGAAGGCTGAGACACGGGAACCCCTCAAGGGGCGACGTGGAACGGAAATCTCCACACCCGGGCAGCTGGTGCGCAAGTCCCCCACCCTGGAATCTTGCTGTAGGGAAGATGAACACGTCCTGCGACCCCGGAGCCTGTCCTGCTTGCGTGACAGGGCAGAGCCTGGAACAGATGGCGCGGGATGCCCGGCTCCCCGCTCCAGCCCGTCGCGGCAGCCCCTCCCCTGCTCCTGGTGGGCTTCGTGGCCTACGTGGTGGCGGTGGCCGGGGTGGCGCTCGCCGGCCTCGGCGCCGCCCTGGTGCGGGCGGGCGCGCCGCTCGAGCGGCGGCTGCGCATCGGGCGCCTGTCCGGCGCGGGCCTGGCCGCCTGGTTCCTCTTCCTGGCCATGACCACGGTGAGCGGCCTGTACCTCGACGCCCCGGGTCCGCGCGTCCTCCTCTATGCCGTCCCGGCTCTGGTCGCCGTGCCGGCGCTGGCCCGGGCCCGGTGGCTGGTGGAAGCCGTCCGGGCGATGCCCACCTTCTGGATTCCCGCCCTGCAGACGCTGCGCATCGGGGGCGGCTCGTCCCTCTTCGCCGCCTGGTCGGTGGGCCTGGCTCCATGGGGAATGGTCCTCCCCGCCGGCATCGGCGACGTCCTGGTCGGGCTGGCCGCGGGCGGGGTGGCATTCGCGCTGGCGCGGCGAGCCCGCGGTGCGCGGCCGGTGGCGATGGTCTGGAACCTGGTCGGGCTCCTCGACCTGCTTCACACGCTCTTCCGGGCGGTGGCCTCGGCCCCCGGGCCGCAGCGGCTCTTCTTCGAGGAGCCGGCCAACCGCATCCCGGCGGTGTTCCCCTTCGTCTACCTCCCCGGCTTCATCGTCCCGCTCACCCTGCTCCTGCACGTCCTGTCGCTCCGGCAGCTCGGCGAGGCCCGAGAGGCCTGAGCGCGGTCCGGGGCCGGCCTCAGAAGACCACGGCGCGCCGCACGGCCGGGCCCCCGGCGGCGACCAGCCCGCGCTGGAGCCAGCGCCGCGGCGTGAAACCCGGGGGGAGCTCCACCCGTCCCCGGTTCCCGAAGATGAGCGCGCCCTGCATGTTCCCGCCGCCTCCGCTGGCATCCACTTCCACCCGGACGGCGACCTCGGAACGCCGCCCGTCGTTGAACAGCACCCGCGCGTCGATGGAGGTGGAGACGTCCACCGATGCACAGCAGTGGTCGCTCACCAGGACCCCGTCTCCCTCCCCGGCGGCCCGGGGATTGTCCGGGATGGCCAGGGAGTTGGCCACCACCACCGCGCCGTCCTGCCCGAGCACGAAGATGGCGGCCACCGAGAACTCGTTCAGCCCGTCGGGGATGCTCCCGTCGATGTGGTTGAAGGCGGCGACGTTGTGGGTCGGGCGGGTGTCGAGCACCAGGCGCTGCTGGAAGACGATGCCGTCGCCGCCGGCGCACTGTCCGTCGCAGGTGAGCGCGGTGAGCTGGCTGACGCGGTTGAACAGCACCCGCCAGGAGCTCCCGTCGGTGTTGGTCACCGCCTGGATGGTCCCCAGGAAGTCGTTGTCCGACACCTCGACCGAGTCGGCCGAGCGCGCGATGACACCCAGCGCGAGCGGGGTGAGGTCGGCGTTGGAGACGCCGCGGCCGTCGAAGGCGAAGCCGCGGATTCGGGTCCCGGAGCCGCTCCCGTCGGGAAGGAAGAAGCCGGCCCGCAGCACGCCGATGACCGGCTGAGCACAGCCGATGATCGTCGCCCCGTGCAGGCCGGTCAGGTCGAGCCGCTTGGTGATGGTCGCCCCGCAGTAGCGGCCCCTGGCGACGACGATGCTCCCCCCGGCGGGGGCGGCGTCGACCGCCTCCTGGATGCTCGGGTAGTCCTGTGGCACCCGGATGGCGCGCTTGTCGCCCGCCGCCGCCGGAGCCGACAGGAGAAGCCCGGCCAGCCCGCACAGGAAGGCGTGATTCGGTCTCATGGGTTGCCCTCCGCCCCGGGAGATTGGCGGGGCGCGCCGCCGGGGTGCAAGGCTCCGGGCGTCATGCGGGCCCGGGGACCGACACCGCCCGCTCAGGCCGTGGCGATGGAGACGAGCTGTGCCGCCCCGCCCACCTGCCCGACGATGACGGCGATCTGCCCGAACTCCCGACCCAGGGCGACGGCGGAAGCAGCCTCGAGCCCGAGCACGCAGGCGCTCTCCTCGCGCCATCCGCCGGCGTCCGCCTTGCCCTCGCCCGGCCACACCGCGAGGCCCAGCTCGGCGACCGTCCGGAGGAGCGCTCCCTGGGCCCGGGCGTTCTCCTCGGCACCGCGGGGCAGCGACCCCGGATTCCAGGCGGTGACCACGGCCCAGCATCGCTCCCCGGCCGCGTTCACCTCGGCGTCGAAGGCGGGGTGAAGGGCGCCGATGCGCAGCGCATGGACA
>DASPUU010000300.1:0-24928 GCA_035622755.1 Myxococcaceae bacterium | reverse complement strand
GCCCAGCCTGCCTGCTCTTCCCGGGGCGGCGCTCGTCGCGGCGCGCAGGGCGTCTCCTCCCCGGCTACTTGATCTTCGCGTTGAAGGTCACCTTGTCGCCCCCCTTGACGGTGACCGATCCGCTCTTCGGCCCTCCCACCTCGTGGAAGGTGGCGATCTGGTAGGTGCCCGGGGGAACGTCCTTGATCTCGTACGTCCCGTCCTTGCCAGTCACGACCGCGTAGGGGTTGTCGGCGCTGAAGATGGCCCCGCGCATGAAATTGTGCACGTCGCACTTCAAGGTGATGCCGCCGGCCTTGGCCACCTTCTTGGGCGTGACCGACCCCTGCTTGGGCTGGGCGAAGTTGAAGACCGTCGAGGTGCCCAGGTACGAGTGAACGTTGTGGAGGATGGGGTCACTGTTCTTCACCTGGAGCTCCGACCCCTTGGCGATGACCTGCGTGTGGGGCAGGTAATGGCAGCCCTTCTGGTCGAGGACGGGCTGGGCGGGGAGATCGTTCTTCTTCCCTGAGCTGATGTCCACCAGGTAGACGACGACGTTCTCCACGCCGCCGTCGACGGCGATGGCCCACGCATCCTCGACCCGGCTCGTGCCGCACGTCGCCGGATCCTGGGTGATGGTCACCGTCTGCGGCTTGGGCGGACTTCCGTCGTAGGTCACCTTGCCGACGATGGTGCCCCCGTTGGTCACCGGAGCCTCCGTGTAGTCGGCGGCCGCCAGGGTGGAACACAGCGTGGAACAGAGGATCAGGCCCTGCGCGCTCCAGAACCGCATCGTGCGCTCCTCGCGTTGTCGAAGGGCGCGGAGCGTCTGGGGTTTCGACTTTGACTGTCAAGTGCGATCGCACGCTCCAAGACGACCGATGAGGGGAAATGATGTCTATTTTTGCGATTGATTCTCAGCCGCAGCCGACTCCGCCCGCCTCTCGAGCCGTTGCAGCTCAGCCTCGAGCGCCGGGGTGAGCTCCCCCGGCGGCGCCTGCGCGCGAAAGCGCCGCATGGCGCGCAGCGCCCCGGCTTCGTCGCCGGCGCGGAGGGCAAACCCGGCGGCGAAGAGCGACGCTTCCCACCCGGCCGGTCCGCTGGAGAGCCTCTCCAGCCCGGCGCGGGCCTCGGGCAGCTCCCCGGCCACGCCCTGGAGCACGGCCTCGTGGATGGCCGCCTCGGCGTCCCCCGGCGCGGCGGCGAGCGCCCGTTCCACGAGCGGCTCGGCCTCCTCGAACAGCTCGCGAACCAGGAGCCCGTGCGCGGCCGCGTCGAGGACGCCGATGCCGGCATCGGGCGCCCGGGCGCGTTCCACCAGATGCACGAGAGCGGGGTCGAGGGCCGGCTCGCCCTCCCCGGGCGCATCCCCATCCGGCTCCGGGGCGAACGGGGCCGACGCGCGGGCCTCGGCGGCGGCTCGCTCGGCGCTGCGCTCGCGCGCCAGGAGGGCGACCACCAGGACGAGGCCCGCGGCACCGACGATGGCCAGGCCGGGAAGCCACGGCGAGGAGGCCCCTCCTCCGCCCGCCCGGCCGGGGCCGCGCCTCATCGCCGCCTCCGCGGGCGCCCTGCGCGATGCCGGCGAGGTGTGCCCTGACGCTCGCGGCGACCCTCCCCCGCATCGCGCCCGGGGCGCGAGGGCGCCGGCCGCGCGGGCCGGGAGCCTGCCTGCGGAGCGGCGGGCTCGCCTGGGCCCCAGGCCGCGAGCGAGAACTCGAGCTGCCGGCGCACCAGGTTGACGCCCTCCAGCCGGACGATGGCCGGCTGTCCGACGCGGACCCGCCTCCCGTCCCCGAGCACCACCGCATGCAGGCGGGCATCGAAGCGCACCCGGCGCCCCAGGGCCTCGGCGCGCACCAGTCCCTCGACGTGCTCGGTATCGAGCTCGACGAAGGCACCGAAGTCTGCCACCCCGGAGACGGTGGCCCGGAAGCGTTCACCCACCCTCGGCTCCATGAGCAGGGCCGCGTAGAAGGAGGTCACGTCTCGCTCCACCTGCATCGCGGCCCGTTCACGCTCCGAGGAACGCGTTGCCATGGCTCGGAGCGCCTCCTGCTCGCGCTCGAGCTCGGCCATGCGGCGCGGGCGCCCGGATCGACGCCAGTGGGCGCGCAGGAGGCGGTGGACGAGGAGGTCGGGGTACCGCCGGATGGGCGAGGTGAAGTGCAGGTACTCGTCGGCCGCCAGTCCGTAGTGGCCGACCTCGTCGGGCGAGTAGACGGCCTGCATCATCGAGCGCAGGAGCACCTGGTTGAGCGCCCGCTGTTCCGGCTTGCCCTCGAGCCGCTGGATGAAGCGATTCAGCTCGAGCGAGCTCGGCCTCCGGCCGCCGGGCACGTGCAGCCCGTGGGCCCGGGCCAGCTCGGCGAAGGTCTCGAGCTTCGCCGCATCGGGCTGGCCGTGGAAGCGGTACACCGCCGGAACGCCCTCGGACTGGAAGAAGGCGGCCACCGCCTCGTTGGCGGCGAGCATGCACTCCTCCACCAGGCGGTGGCTCTCCGTTCGCTCCCTCCGCTCCATCCTGAGCGGGCGCCCGCCGCCGTCGAGGACCACCCGGGTCTCCGGCAGGTCGAAGTCCAGGGCGCCGCGGGCCTCGCGCATGCGCCGGAGGCTCCTGGCCAGCGCCGCCAGGCGCAGGAAGAGACCGCGGAACCGGTCCCGCCCGGGTACCGACCGCCCGTCGAGCACCGCCTGGACCTCGTCGTAGGTGCAGCGCGCCTTGCTCCGCATCACCGCTGGATAGAGGGAGGTCCGGCGGCGGCGAGCGCGGTCATCGAACTCCATGTCCGCCACCAGGCAGAGGCGATCCTCGTCGGGCCGGAGGGAGCAGATGCCGTTGGAGAGGCGCTCCGGCAGCATGGGGAGCACCCGGTCCGGGAGGTACACGCTCGTTCCCCGGTGGAGCGCCTCTGCATCCAGGCTGGACCCGGGGCGGACGTAATGGCTCACGTCGGCGATGGCCACCACCAGGCGCGTCCCCCCGGCGGCGGGCTCCGCCCAGACGGCATCGTCGAAATCGCGGGCGTCGACCCCGTCGATGGTGACCAGGTCCAGCGCCCGGAGGTCCCGCCGCTCCTCGGCCCGCGCCTCCTCGTCGGACACGGCCGGGGGGATGCGCGCCGCCTCGTCCATCAGCGCCGCGGGGAAATGGTCGGCGAACCCGCGCGCCAGGACCAGCGCCAGCACGGCCTGCGACGGATCGCCGGGCCGACCGAGCGTCCCGGAGACCTCGCCCCGGAGCGCGGGCGACCCGGGCGAGGGCGGTGCGAGCCGGACGCGCACCACATCCCCATCGGCGGCGAGCTGCGTCCGGGGAACGCGCACCGGGCCGGGAACGGCGGCGTCGTGGGCCCGGACCACGGCCGACTCGCCGTCGAGCAGGTAGGTCCCGACGAGCTCCTGGCGCCGGCGCTCGAGCACTTCCACCAGCTCCGCCTCGGTCCGCCCTCCCTGCCGGTGCACCCGGACCCGCACCAAGTCCCCGTCCAGCGCCCGCGCCGTCTCCCCGGGCGGCAGGAACACGTCCTCGTCCTCACCCACGTCGACGAAGCCGAAGCCGCGCTCGTTGGTCTGAAGACGCCCCTGCAGAAGCCGACCGGCGCGCGGACCGCTGCGGGCCGAAACCGGCCCGGGATGCGGCTTCGAGCCTGGACGGCCCCTTCCCTTCTTCCTGTGCTGTCGGGGCATGCGGTCGCCCGGGAGGCGGCGCGTTCTCAGGCCTTCACCGAGACGGTGAGCCGCACCGTCTTGTGGACCTGGGCCGGGGCGAAGGCCTTGGCGAGGAAGAAGTCGACATCGAACACCCCGGGATTGCGTGGGGTGAAGAAGAACTCCCGGCGCCCGGGCCCGGAGGCGGCCGGATGGAAGGCAGCCTCCCGCAGCCCGACCCGCTTGGCCACCGTCGGCTCGATGGCCCAGATGTGACCGCTTCGCTCGGGCAGGGTGACGCTCAGCCCGTGGTTCATCCGGACCTCGAGCGGGCCCTCGACGTCCATCCCGTCCACCCGGAGAATTTCGATGTTGTCCCGGGAGATGCTGCGCAGCTCGTGGGGACGCAGCTCCACCGCCTCCACCGCGATCCGCCCTCCCCAGCCCGACGTCTTCTCCAGCACACCGGAGACCTGCACCTGGTGCCCGATCGACTTGCGGAGGGCCTTGCCCACCTTCCCCTCGAGGAGAAAGGAGACCTGCTGGCGCGTCCCGGCATTGGAGACGACCAGCACGTAGCTGTCCCCGGTCATCTCCAGGGCCCCGCGCAGGGTGGCGAAGCCCCTCATTCCGGCGCCCATCCCGGGATTGGAGGCCTGCTCCAGCTCCCCGGGCGACAGGAAGCTCAGCTTCTGCGGCGCCGGCGGCGGCTCGGTGCCCTCGGCCTCGGGCTTCTTGGCCGCGTACTTCCGGACGTCGACCGTGCCGCCGTAGTTGTGCGTCTTCTTGATCAGGCCGGTGACGCTGACCTTGTGCTCGGCGTAGGCCGGAAGGACCTCCTGGTCGGGTCCCTGGAGGAGAAAGACCAGCTCCCGCTTGTCCCGTCCGACCACGTGCAACGTCGGCAGCCCATCCTTCACCAACAGGCGACCCTTGAGGCTGCCCTCGCCGGTCACCCCTCGGCCCGCGGCGGCGGTGAGGATCTGCTCCATCTCCCGGCGGGTGAGCGCCTCGCCCACCGGCGGAAGCCGGGTGGCGCGCGGGCGCTGGCGCTCGACGGCACGCACCGGCTGGGGCGGCGCCGGAGGCCTCGCTCCGCGCAGGCGCGCCACCGCCTTCGCCACCCTCCGCGAAGCGCTCTTGAGCAGTCCCACCTTCCTGGAGGGCTTCCTCGCCGGAGCTCTCGCGGGGCGCTTTTTCGCCCTGGCTCCGGTCCTACCCTTCGACGTCACGCCGCTGGGCTCTAACGTGGTGCCCCCGCCCTGTCAATCTAAGTCCCTCAAAGTCCTGAAGATTCATGGCAGACTGGACCTGTCGAGCATGATGGAAGGCGAGCTCACAAGCTGCGAGGAGGCGCAGGCGCGGATCCTCGACGCCTGTCGCCCGCTGGCCCCGGAGTGGGCGGGGCTGGAGGACGCGCTCGGGCGCGCTCTGGCGGAACCGGTCGTCGCTCACGTCTCCCAGCCGCCGTGGAACAACTCGGCCATGGACGGGTACGCGCTGCGCAGCGAGGACGTGGCGCGTCCGCCGTCACGGCTCCGGGTGATCGAGGCCATCTTCGCCGGCCAGCTCCCCACGCGCCCGGTGGGCCGGGGCGAGGCCGCGCGCATCATGACCGGGGCTCCGCTTCCCGAGGGCGCCTCGGCGGTGGTGATGCAGGAGCGGACCCGGGCGCTGGAAGGCCCGGGGCTGGGCGAGGTGGAGGTCCTCGACGCCGTTCCGTCCGGCAGCAACGTCCGGGAGGCGGGCGAGGACGCACGCGCGGGCGAGACGCTTCTGCCCGAGGGAACCGCGCTCGGGATCCCGGAGCTGGCCCTGCTCTCCGGCCAGGGCCTCACCCGGGTGTCCGTGCCGCGGCGCCCCCGGGTGGCCATCCTCGCCACCGGGGACGAGCTGTGCGCGCCGGACGCGCTCTCCCCGGGGAAGATCGTGGACACCAACACGCTCGCCCTGGCCCTGGCCGTGCAGCGGGCGGGAGGCATCCCCCGGCGGCTCGGCATCGCCCGGGACACCCTCGAGGAGGTGGAGCGCCTGCTCCGTCCGGCCCTGGACGCGGACGCCGTGCTCACCAGCGCCGGCATGTCCGTGGGTGAGCGGGATTTCGTCCGGACCGCCTTCGACCGGCTGGGAGTGAGGAGCGAGTTCTTCGGGGTGGCCATCAAGCCGGGGAAGCCCTTCGCCTTCGCCCGGCGCGGCTCGACGCTGGTCTTCGGCCTCCCCGGGAACCCCACCTCGTCGATGGTGGTCTTCGAGCTCTTCGTCCGCCCTGCCCTGCGGCGGCTCCTCGGCCTGAGCGAGGTGCTCCCCGCCCCGGTGTCGGCGCGCAGCGCGGTGGAGCTGCGAAAGAAGCCGGGCCTGGCACACTTCGTCCGCGTCCGGGCGTCCTACCAGGACGGCGAGCTGTGGGCCGAGCCGCTCGCCAGCCAGACCTCCGGGGCGGTGCGCTCGGCCGCCAGCGCCACCCATCTCCTGCACTTTCCCCGGGAGGCCATTAGCTTGCCGCGAGGAGCCCAGGTCCGGCTGTACCCGGTTTCCTGGAGTCCGTAGCCACCTTTGGGGCATCTTGTGCATCCAAGCGCCTGGCCATGATCGACCGCTCGCCCCATCCGCTGCCGCGCCGCACCCAGCGCCTCGAGCTCTACAGTGAGGCGCCCCTGCCGACCGCGCGTGGCACGTTCCGCATCGTCGTCTTCCGGGAGAAGGGGTCGGGGCGAGAGCACGTGGCGATGGTCATGGGCGAGGTGTTCGGCCAGGAGGGAGTGCCGGTGCGCGTCCACTCCGAGTGCCTGACCAGCGAGGTGCTGGGGAGCCTGAAGTGCGACTGCCGGCAGCAGCTCGACCGGGCGCTCGACTTCGTCGCGGCGCGGGGACGGGGCGTGGTGCTCTACCTGCGCCAGGAAGGCCGCGGCATCGGGCTGGGGAACAAGGTGAAGGCCTACGCGCTCCAGGCCAAGGGGCTGGACACCTACGAGGCCAACCGGCGGCTGGGCTTCCCGGACGACCTCCGCACCTACGACGTGGCCGCGGACATGCTCCGCCTGCTCGGAGTCCGCAGCGTCGACCTGATCACCAACAACCCCCTGAAGATCGCCGGCCTCGTCGAGGAGGGGGTCCCGGTGCGCAGCCGCATCCCTTCCCCGGCGTCGCACAATCCGCATAACGTGGACTACCTGCGGACCAAGCGCGAGCGCACGGGGCACCTGATTGAGCTCTTCGGGGAGGACGACCAGGCGGCGAGGGCGAGCTAGCACCGCGCGGCGCCGGCCGGTCAGCGACTTCCGGGTCACCTTCTGGGGCGTGCGCGGATCGATCCCCGCTCCCGGGCCCGGCACCCGCATCTACGGCGGCAACACCTCCTGCGTCGAGCTTCGCTGCGGCGACCGCCTGCTCATCTTCGACCTCGGCTCGGGTGCGCGCGCGCTCGGGGACTCGCTGCGGGACGGGGGCGCGCTGGAGGCGGAGATCTTCCTCTCCCATTACCACTACGACCACCTCCAGGGGCTCCCCTTCTTCGTGCCCATGTTCGACCCCAGGAACCGGTTCGTCGTCCACGGACCGACGCGGGGCGGGCGTGACGTGCGGGCCATCCTCGCCGGGCAGATGGCGCCGCCCTACTTCCCGGTCACCGCCGAGGAGGTCTTCCTGGCCCGCGTCGACTACCGGCCGATGGCCGAGGCCGACGTCATCGACCTGGGCGACGTGCAGGTGCGCGCGCTCGAGCTCCACCATCCCGGCGGAGCGCTCGGCTACCGGGTCGACTTCCGGGGGCGCTCGGTGGTCTACGCCACCGACATCGAGCACGGCAGCGCGGCCGACGGGCGGCTGGCCGGATTCGCGCGCGGCACGGACCTGCTCATCTACGACGCCATGTACACGCCGGAGGAGTACGACGGCCCGCCCGGCAAGGCCGGGTGGGGCCACAGTACCTGGGAGGCCGGCGCGGCGGCGGCCCGGGCGGCCGATGCCGGGAGGCTGGTCCTCTTCCACCACGACCCGGCGCGCGACGATGCCGCGCTGTCCGCCCTGGAGCGCAGGGCCCGGAGGAGCTGGCCGCGGACGGTGGCCGCCCGGGAGGGATTGACGCTGGGTATCGACGCCGCGCGCCGGGGCTAGCTCAGCGCCAGGCCGGGTCCGGCGGTGGCCGGCAGGCGCGCTGGACCGCCCGCCGCAGCCCGGCCCAGGGCAATCGCTCGAGCGCGGCGGCGACGCCGACCCAGGCCGCGTCGTCGTGTTCCGGGCCCAGCCGCACCGCCCCATCGCCCTCCCAGCGGGCGGCGAAGGCCTCCTCCTCGGCGAGCACCGGGGGCTGAAACGACCCGAGGGCGAAGGCGTGCCGGTAGGCGAGGGAGCGAACCTCCAGCCGCCGCCCGGTCTCCTCCTCCACCTCGCGCGCCGCCGCGTCGAGGGCCGGCTCGCCCGGCTCGCGGCGGCCGGTGACCAGCTGCCAGAAGCCTCCGCGCTCCGCCGTCCGGTGGAGGAGGAGCACCTCCGGACCGGCCAGCGTCGAGCGGGTGATGGCCACGCTCACCGTTTGCACGCGGGCCGCGGCTTCCACGGCCTCGGCCTGCCAGATCTCGGCGTAGGCGCGCACCAGCGCCGCCTCCACCGCCTCCGCGCGCGGCGCCCGGCCGAGCTCGTGCCCGAGCGAGGTGACCCCGGCCTCGGCGATGCCGCAGGGCAGGATGAGCTCGAAGTCCTCCAGGGCCGGGGCGACGTTGAGGGCGAAGCCGTGGGTGGTGATCCACCGGGCGATGTGGACCCCCAGCGCGCCGATCTTCCGGGCGTCCCTCCCCTCCTCCCCGAGCCACACCCCGGGCCACCGCGGGATGCGCCGGCCGCGAACGCCGAAGGCCTCCAGCGCGCGGAGCATCCCCTCCTCCACGCTCCGCACGTAGGCCCGGACGTCCCGCCGCTCGCCGGACAGCTCGAGGATGGGGTAGCCGACGATCTGCCCCGGACCGTGGTAGGTGACGTCCCCGCCGCGATCCGTCTCGTGCACGGTGACTCCACGGCGGACGAGGAGCTCGGGCGGCGCCAGCACGTGCCCGGCGCGCGCTCCCCGGCCGAGGGTGACCACCGGCGGATGCTCGAGCAGGAGCAGCGCGTCGGGGATGAGTCCCGCCTTCCGGGCCCGCGCCAGCTGGGCCTGGAGGACCAGGCCGTCCTCGTACTCCACGCGGCCGAGGCGGTGGATGGTGAGGAGGCGCGGCGAGCTCACCCGCGCTCTCCACCGCCGGCGCCGGCCACCAGGGCTTCCGCCTGGCGCACGCAGGCGCCGCAGATGAACGCGCCCGCCGCCCCCGCGACCAGCGGTCCCACGTCGCGGTCCGGGCGGCAGCAGAAGGAGCACCAGGCGGCCGACGCCGGATCGGCGAGCACCGGCGCGCGCTCCACCAGGTGACGGCCCGGCTCCCCGGGGAGGGTGGCCGCCAGGCGCCGGGCGTGTCGACGCAGCTGGGAGGCGCGCTCCGTCCGACCCTGGAGATCGCAGGCCGCCGCCGCGCGCTCGAGGAGGGCCTCGGCCCTTCCCAGGTCGCCGGCTCGCTCCGCCTCCTGGGCGGACCTCACCAGCTCGCGAGCGTGCTCGGGCATCTGGCCGCTCAGGTCATGTCCAGGAGCAGGGTCTCCGGGTGCTCGAGGTGGCCGATGAGGGCGTAGGTCGCGTCCGCGGCGGTGAGCCCGTCGATCACCCGGTGGTCGAAGGACAGCGAGACGTTGCCGCCCTCCCGGATCACCACCTGGTCGTCGACCACCACCGGTCGCCGCCGGATACGGTGCACCCCGAGGATGGCCACCTCCGGATAGTTGATGATCGGCGTGGCGAACAGCCCGCCCGAGGTGCCCAGGGAGGTGATGGTGAAGGTCCCTCCGCTGAGCTCCTCCATCTTCAGCCGGCGCTCGCGGGCCGCCTCGGCCAGCCGGCCGATCTCCGCCGCCAGCTGCCGGAGGCTGAGCCGGTCCACGTCCTTCACCACCGGAACGGTCAGCCCATCGTCGGTCGCCGTGGCCAGCCCGAAGTGGTAGGCGCCCCGCACCACCAGCTCCTGCGCCGCATCGTCGAAGTTCGCGTTGAGCGTGGGGAAGCGCTTCATCACCGGGATGAGCGCCTTGAAGAGGAAGGGCAGGTAGGAGAACCGGGTCTCCTCGCCGGCGGCGGCCAGCGCCTCGTTGAGGCGGCGGCGGAGGCGCACCAGCTCGGTGAAATCCACTTCCTCGACGAAGGTGGAGTGAGGTGCGGTGTACTTGCTCCGCACCATCTTCTCCGCGATCTTCTTGCGCAGTCCCCGGAGCGGGATCCGCTCGTCCTGCGCGGCGTGGGGCAAGGGGACCAGGCGCGGCCTCTCCACCGGGCCCGCCGGGGCGCGCTCCGGGCCGGCCTCGAGCGCCGCCACCAGGTCCGCCTTGAGCACCCGGCCCTGGGGACCCGTTCCGGAGATGGCGCCCAGGTCGATGCCGTGCTCGCGCGCCATCCGGCGCGTGACCGGGGTGGCCAGCACCTTGGCCGCCTCCCGCGGCATGGCGCCGGCGGGCGGCGCGGCGCGCCGCGCCGCCGGCGCCGGGGCGGGCACGAGCGCCGGAGCGCCCCCTTCCACGTCCAGAGTCACCAGCGGGGCATGGACGCGCGCCATCTCGCCCTCCCGGCCGTGGACGGCGACCACACGGCCGGCCCTGGGGCTGGGAACGGTCACCGTCGCCTTGTCGGTCATCAGCTCGACCAGCGCCTGGTCCTCCCCAACCGCCTCGCCTGGCTTCACCAGCCACTTGACGATCTCGCCCTCGACCACGCCCTCGCCCAGGTCCGGAAGCTTGAACTCGAAGGTGGCCACGGTCGCTCCAGGGTGAGAGTTGGTCCTCGCCGGCGCTCAGGCGTGGCGGCCCTGCTCCATCAGCCCCCGGAGGAAGAACTCCGCCGCGCGGTAGCTCGAGCGTACCAGGGGTCCCGCCGCCACGTAGAGAAAGCCCAACTCCGCGGCCGCCTGCCGGTAGGCCTCGAACTCGGCCGGAGGGACGAAGCGCTCCACGCGGAGGTGGTACTGCGACGGTTGCAGGTACTGCCCGACGGTCAGGACATCGACGCCCGCCTGGCGCAGGTCCCGGAAGGTGCCCAGCAGCTCGGCCTCGGTCTCCCCCAGCCCGACCATCACCGAGCTCTTGGTGTAGAGCCGCTCCGGACGCGCCTTGAGATGGGCCAGGACCCGGAGCGACTGGCGGTAGGTGGCCCTCCGGTCGCGCACCGTGGGGGTGAGCCGCTCCACCGTCTCGACGTTGTGAGCCAACACGTGGGGACGCGCCGCGGCGACGGTGTCCAGATCCCGCTCCATCCCCTGGAAGTCGGGGATGAGCACCTCCACCGTCGTGGCCGGGCTCTCCCGGCGGAGGGCCCGGATGGCGGCGGCGAAGTGCCCGGCCCCGCCGTCGGGCCGGTCATCGCGGTTCACCGAGGTGACGACGATGTAGTCGAGGCCCAGCTCCTTCACCGCCCGGGCGAGACGCTCCGGCTCCTCGGGGTCGAGCGGCGGCGGGGCTCCGACCTTGACGTGGCAGAAGCGGCAGGCCCGGGTGCACACCTCGCCCATGAGCATCACCGTCGCCGTGCCCCCGCCCCAGCACTCGGCGATGTTCGGGCAGCGGGCCTCCTCGCAGACGGTGGCCAGCCCGGTGCGCCGGACGATGGCCTTGACCCGCTCGTAGCCGTCTCCGTGAGGGAGGCGGACCTTGAGCCAGTCGGGCTTCTGGGTGGCCCGGGCCTGGGGAAGCGGGAAGCGGTCGGCGGTGGCCATCGGTGCTCGGGCTCCGGAGTCTAGCGTCGGTCCGCCGCGGATGCCGGGAAACGCCCTCCCGGGGGCCGGAGCCGCCCCGGTGCGGGGTCAGATGTTGATCGGATGCCCGAGGGTCATCTCGGCGGTCTCGTGCAGGATCTCCGAGAGCGTCGGGTGGGCGTGCATGGTGCGGCTGATCTCCTCGGTGGTGGTCTCCAGCCGCAGTGCCACGCAGGCCTCGGCCAGGAGCTCGGTGGCATGCGGACCGACCAGGTGCACGCCGAGGACCTCGTCGTACTTCTTTTCCGCCACCACCTTGCACATCCCCAGGCCCTGCTCCTCGGAGATGGAGGCCTTGGTGATGGCGCTGAAGGGGAAAGTCCCGGTCTTCACGTCGTAGCCCCGCTCGCGGGCCTTCTTCTCGGTCAGTCCCACCGAGGCCACCTCCGGATAGCAGTAGGTGGCATTGGGGGTGAGGTCGTAGTTGATGGGCGCGACCTCCTTCCCGGCGATGTGCTCCACCGCCAGGATTCCCTCGGCGGAGGCGACGTGGGCGAGCATGGGGGTGGGCACCAGGTCTCCGATGGCATAGACGCCCGGCTCGGTGGTGCGCATCAGCCCGTCGGTGGGGACGAAGCCCTTCTCCAGCTTGATGTTGGTGTTCTCCAGCCCGATCCCGTCCGTCACCGGCGCCCGGCCGACGGCGGAGAGAAGGATGGCGGCCTCCAGCGTCTTCGGTCCGCCCGGGGTCTGCATGCTCACCCGCACGCCCTTGCCCGCCGGCTCCACCTTCTCCACCCGGGCGGAGAGCTCGAAGTCGATCTTCCGCTTGCGGAACTGTCTCTCGATCTCCTTGCTCGCGTCCTCGTCCTCGATGGGAAGCAGGTGGGGCAGGAACTCGAGGATGGTGGTCTTCGCTCCGACGTGAGCGAAGATGGAGGCGAACTCGCAGCCCACGGCCCCGGCGCCGACGACGATGATGCTCTCCGGGATGGCCGGGAGCTCGAGGATGGAGTCGGAGTTGAAGATGAGCTTGTGATCCACGGGCAGGATGGGAATCTCCTTGCACACGCTCCCCGAGGCGAGGATGGTCTTCTTCGCCTCCAGGGCCTGCTTCTCACCGGTGGCCAGGGCCACCTCCACCCTGCCCTTCCCGGAGATGCGCCCCGTCCCCTTGAACACCTGCACCTTGTTCTTCTTCATGAGGTAGGCGACACCATCGGCGCCCTTGGTGACCACCTTCGTCTTGTGCTTCATCGCCTGAGCCCAGTTGATCACCGGGCTCTTCAGGTCGATGCCGAACTCGGCGGCGTGGAGAACGTGGCTCCACAGCTCGGCCGTCCAGAGCAGGGACTTGGTGGGGATGCACCCGCGGAGGAGACACGTCCCGCCGAGCCGCTGGTCCCTCTCGACGATGGCCGTCTTCAGCCCCAGCTGACCCGCCCGGATGGCGGCCACGTACCCACCGGGGCCGGAGCCGATGATCACCACGTCGAAGGTCTCAGCCACGCTCTCCTCGCCTCCTCCCCTGTTCAGCAAGGGGCGCCGGGGGGATAACCCTCCGTGCCAGAGCGATCAAGGATTGCCTCCGGCATGTCTGCCATGCACGCGCTGCACACCCGACCGCCGAGCGTTCCGTCCCCGCCGCGCTTCCCGCTCCGGACCCTGCTGCTGATGATCCTGGCGCTGGCCGCCTTCGCCCAATTTTACTGGCGCACGCACCGCGCACCCCGCCCGGCAGCCGTGGCGCCCGACGTCGTGCTCCAGCCGCCGGCCAAGCACTGAGACCACCCGCCCGGGCCTCCACCCCGCGTTCCTCGCCAGCGGACAATTCCGGGCAGAGCCCTCGCCGGCGCTCCGGCGGACGTCGATCCAGGGTGGGAGCGCCCGGGGATTTCTTGATAAGCTGCGCTCGCTGGAGTCCACTCGACCCGGGCTGGGGCGCGGTTGCCCCGTGGCCAACCCCCTGGAACCCCCCCTAGGATGACCTCCGTGGAGACCCTTGCGGCGCCGACCCGCATCCTGATCGTCGACGACGATGCCTCGGTCCGCGACGTGATCAGCGTCCTGCTCCAGGAAGAGGGCTACGAGTGCCGCACCGCGGCGGGCGCGGAGGAGGCGCTCGACATCGCCTCCCAGGAAGCGCCGCCGCTGGTGATCAGCGACATGAAGATGCCGGGGCGTGACGGCATCTGGCTCCTGGAGGCCTTCCGCGAGCGGCACCCGGAGACGGCGGTGGTGATGCTCACCGGTTACGGGGACACCGAGGCTGCGGTGGACTGCCTGCGGCGCGGGGCGGTGGACTACCTCCTCAAGCCGCCCAAGCTCACCGACCTCATCCGGGCCATCGAGCGAGCGCTGGCCAAGCGGCGCATCGAGCTCGCCCGCAAGCGCTACCAGAAGAAGCTGGAGCGCAAGGTGCGGGACCGCACCGCCGAGCTGAGGAGCGCGCTCAAGGACATCGCCAACACCTACCAGAACACGCTCCTCGCCCTGGTGGCCGCGCTCGACGCCCGCGAACACGAGACCTCCGACCACAGCCAGCGGGTGGTGAAGTACACGGCGGCCATCGCCGAGCGACTCTCCATCCACGGCCCGGAGCTGGAGGAGATCGGCCGGGGGGCGCTGCTCCACGACGTGGGAAAGATCGGCGTTCCGGACGCCGTGCTCCTCAAACCCGGCAAGCTCACCGGCGAGGAGTGGAGCGAGATGCGCAAGCACCCGGACATCGGCTACCAGATGATCCAGTCCATCCCCTTCCTCTCCACGCCGGCCACCATCGTCCTCTCGCACCAGGAGAGGTTCGACGGCGGGGGGTACCCGCGCAAGCTCCGCGGCGAAGAGATCCACATCGGGGCGCGCATCTTCGCCGTGGCCGACACACTCGACGCCATGACCTCGGACCGGCCCTACCGGAAGGCGACCACCTTCGAGAACGCCGTGGCCGAGATCCAGCGCTGCTCCGGCTCCCAGTTCGATCCGGAGGTGGTGCGGGCCTTCGCCGACATCGGGGTGGAAGGCGTGCGGAAGATCCGTCTGGACATGGCCCAGGCGCGGGCCGCCGAGCAGATCCGCCGAGACGCCGACGCGGCCGAGGCCACGCTCGAGGTGGCGCTGAAGGCGCTGCCCTAGCGGTAGAGCTCCGCGCCGGCCGCCCGGAACTCGGCGCTCTTCTCGGACATCCCCTGGGCCAGCGCCTCGCCCTCCTCCAGCCCGTGGGCGGCGGCGTAGGCCCGCACGTCCTCGGTGATGCGCATGGAGCAGAAGTGCGGGCCGCACATGGAGCAGAAGTGGGCCACCTTCGCTCCCTCCGCGGGGAGGGTGGCGTCGTGGAAGGCGCGCGCCCTCTCCGGATCGAGGGACAGGTTGAACTGATCCTCCCAGCGGAACTCGAAGCGGGCCTTGCTCAGCGCGTCGTCCCGGGCCTGGGCCCCGGGGTGCCCCTTGGCCAGGTCGGCGGCGTGGGCGGCGATCTTGTAGGTAATCACCCCCTCCTTCACGTCGTCCCGGTCGGGCAGTCCGAGATGCTCCTTGGGCGTGACGTAGCAGAGCATCGCCGTCCCGAACCAGCCGATCATCGCCGCGCCGATGCCGCTGGTGAAGTGGTCGTAGCCGGGAGCGATGTCGGTGGTGAGCGGCCCGAGCGTGTAGAAGGGCGCCTCGCCGCACGCCTCGAGCTCGCGGGTCACGTTCTCCTGCACCAGCTGCATCGGAACGTGGCCCGGGCCCTCGATCATCACCTGCACGTCGTGCTTCCAGGCCACCCGGGTGAGCTCGCCCAGCGTCTCCAGCTCGGCGAACTGCGCCCGGTCGTTGGCGTCGGCGATGCTGCCCGGCCGGAGGCCATCCCCGAGCGAGAAGCTCACGTCGTAGGCCTTGAGGATCTCGCAGATCTCCTCGAAGTGGGTGTAGAGGAAGTTCTCCCGGTGGTGGGCGAGACACCACTTGGCGAGGATGCTCCCCCCGCGGCTGACGATGCCCGTCACCCGTCGTGCGGTGAGGGGGATGTAGCCCAGCCGGACGCCGGCGTGGACGGTGAAGTAGTCCACCCCCTGCTCGGCCTGCTCGATGAGGGTGTCCCGGTACAGCTCCCAGGTGAGCTCCTCGGCCCGGCCGTCCACCTTCTCCAGCGCCTGGTAGATGGGGACGGTGCCGATGGGCACCGGGCTGTTGCGCAGGATCCACTCCCGCGTCTCGTGGAGGTTCCGCCCGGTGGAGAGGTCCATGACCGTGTCCGCCCCCCAGCGGATGGCCCACACCAGCTTCTCCACCTCCTCCTCGATGGATGAGCTCACCGCCGAGTTGCCGATGTTGGCGTTGATCTTCACCAGGAAGCTCCGGCCGATGATCATCGGCTCGAGCTCGGGATGGTTGACGTTGGCCGGGATGATGGCCCGGCCGCGCGCCACCTCCTGGCGGACGAACTCCGGAGTGATCTCGGGCGGGAGCGTCGCCCCCCAGGACCTGCCCGGCTGCGGCGGTCCGGCCGCCGCGGCCCTGAGGTTCTCCCGCAGCGCCACCGCCTCCATCTCCGGGGTGACGATCCCCCGGCGGGCGTAGTGCATCTGGGTCACCGCGCGTCCGGGCCGGGCCACCAGCGGCCGGCGCGTCCCCGGGAAGCGGAGCCCGGCCAGCCGGGCATCCTCCTCGCGCCACCGGGCGGTGGCGCTGCTCAGCCGGGGAAGCTCCTCCACGTCCGCCCGGGCCAGCGTCCACGCCCGCCGCGTCGGCTCCAGACCGGCGCGCAGATCGATGTGGGCCGAGGCATCGGTGTACGGTCCGCTCGTGTCGTAGACGCGGATGGTCGGGTTCGGCGTCTCCACCGCCCCCGGACCGTCTCCGGTGCGGGTCGGCGTCTGTGCGATCTCGCGCACCGGCACCCGGACGTCTGGATGGAGCGTCCCGCGCAGGTAGACCTTCCGTGACGCCGGCAGCGGACCCCGCGTGATTCCGGCCAGCGCGGCAGCATCGACACTCAGCCTCTCTCGACCCATGGCGTTGCGCTTCCCTCCGCCGGCAGGACCCGGCTCAGTCTGGAAAGGGCCCCGTGGATGTTCGCCACAGGGGTCTCGGGGGTGTCAATCGATGCCCCCCTCGCCTCCCGGCCGAGCAGCCTCGTAACCCATCGGATTTGCTTGCCATCGTAATGACACACACCGTCACCCGAGCGGCGCCGGGCAGAGGGCGTATAGCTTGGAAGCTCAGTGTCCGCCGCCTCCGCCGCCCCGGCCGTCCAGCCCCTGCCGCCTCCGGCCACCTCGTTCCACGAGCGCCCGGTCCAGCCCGAGCGCGCCAAGGAACCTCTGCGCCCCGAGCGCCAGGCGCTGCTCAAGGCCCGCATCAAGGACCTCCAGCTCCAGCTCGCCGGGACCCCGCTCGAGCGGCTCATCCAGCAGCTCTACGCCGAGCTCGAGGCCAGGGGCATCGACCTGCGGCCGCAGTGCTACCTCTCGGACGAGTGGGGGTGCCCGGACGGCATCCCGGTGATCGGCATTCCCTTCTACCTGGCCAATCCGCAGCTGCAGTCCATCGAGGGCGAGCTGGGCGGCGGGGTGGAGAGCGAGCGCGACATCCTCATGTATCTGCGGCACGAAGCTGGCCACGCGTTCAACTACGCCTACCGCCTCTACGACACCGCGCCCTGGAAGGCGCTCTTCGGCGACTACCACCAGCCCTACCGCGACGAGTACAAGCCCAAGCCCTTCAGCCGCCGGTACGTGGTCCACATCCCGGGCTGGTACGCACAGAAGCACCCGGACGAGGACTTCGCCGAGACCTTCGCCGTGTGGCTCACGCCCTCGCTGGACTGGCGCCATCGCTACCGGAACTGGCCGGCGCTGAAGAAGCTGCTCTACGTGGACGCCCTGGCCCAGGAGCTCGGCCACCGGCCGCCCGAGGTCCGGCTGGAGACGCACGACGTCGACGTGGACCAGATGGAGGAGACGGTCGCCGACTACTACCGGTCGCGCGAGCTGACCGAGCGGGCCGATCTCGAGATCGGCGAGAAGCTGGACCAGGAGCTGTTCCTGCTCTTCGAGCCTCCCGGTGCGGCGCCCCTGGCCGCCTCGGAGCTGCTCACCCACGAGCGGCAGACGCTGATCCAGGCCGCCTCTCAGTACACCGGCGTCCAGCGCGCGGTGGTGCGCAGCGTGGTCGACCACCTCATCGCTCGAACGGAGCAGCTCAAGCTCACCGCCCAGCCGGATCGCGCCTCGGCCTACGTGACCCGCACCAGCTCGCTGGTCACCGCGCTGGCGATGAACGATCTCTACACCGGCCGACTCTTCGACGCCGACTGAGGCGCCCGGCCGGCATGGCTGCGTGTGGCCTCGCATGCCCAAAGGCGTGTATCCTCTCCTTTCGCGCATGCCACTTCAGCCGCTGAAGCTCGCGGTCCTCCACTATCGACCGAAGGGAGAGGAGCTCGATCCGGTGGTCACCGAGGTGGTCGAGGCCTGCCAGGAGCTCGGCCACCAAGTGACCAAGGTTCCGGTGGACGACCGGGTGCAGGAGATCCTGCGCGACGTCCAGAAGAGCAAGTGCGACCTGGTCTTCAACCTCTGCGAGACGTTCGCCGAGGACTACCGGATGGAGGTGAACATCGCCGCCCTGATGGAGCTGGCGCGGCTCAAGTTCACCGGGAGCGGGACGGCCGGGCTCCTCCTCGCCCAGGACAAGGTCCTCACCAAGCAGATCCTCGAGTTCCACGAGGTGCGCACGGCCAACTTCGCCACCTTCGAGAACGACACCTTCGAGACCAAGGGAACGCTGCGCTTCCCTCTCATCGTCAAGCCGGCCCGGTCGGACGCCTCCATCGGCATCGGCCGCCACTCGGTGGTCCAGAACTGGCAGGAGCTCACCGAGCGGGTGCGCGAGATCCGAGACGAGCTCCAGGACGAGGCGCTGGCCGAGGAGTTCATCGAGGGCCGCGAGGTCTATGTCGGGCTGGTCGGTCCGAGCGTGGCCCCGGAGATCCTCCCCATCGTGGAGATGGACTTCGGGAACTGGTCGAGCGCCGAGCCCCGGGTGTCCGACCGGGAGGTGAAGTTCGCGCCGGAGAAGGAGGGCAGCCCGCGGCTGGTGATGGCCCGCGACCTCTCCGACGAGCTCCGGGCGCGCATCGAGCGCGCCGCCCGGCTCGCCTACCGCGCCCTCAAGCTGCGGGACTATGCCCGCATCGACTTCCGCATTGCTCGCACCGGCGAGGCCTACATCCTCGAGGCCAACCCCAACCCGTATCTCGAGAAGAAGGGCGAGCTGGCCATGGCCGCCGCCGACCGGGGCTGGTCCTACACTCAGCTGGTGGAGCGGATCCTCGAGTCCGCCGCCCAGCGCTACCATCTCCACGTCGTGCCCGCGCGGCGGAGCCGCGCCGCCCAGGCGCAGACCGGAACTTGACCGTGGCGGGGGGCCGGCGGCCTCTGCTACCGTCCCCGCGCCTTTTGGTTCCGGCGCTGAGGAACGCGCCCACTGGCGAGGAGGGGTTCATGAAGGCGCGCAGCTTTCTCGTTGTGCTCGGGCTGGTGGCGGCCGCGGTCGCCGGTGCGTGCAGCAGCTCCACCACCACCTACGCGGTCAACGGCACGTGCGGGCCGCTGGCCATCGGCTCCTCCGGGGTTCTGTTCACCATCGCCGGGCCCTGCGACCTCGGGCAGGCGGGCAACTTCGCCATCGCCGCCACCGTCGACGTCACCCTCGGGGCGAGCGGCGCCGTCCCGGTCTCCATCGACGCCGGGTTCGTCCAGAACGGCTACGTCCTCTATTCCAAGTTCAGCGGCACGGCCGACGTTCCCGATTCCGGCCTGCTCACCACGCCCATCGGCATCAGCGGCACGTTCACCTTCCAGGGCGGCACCGGCCAGTTCTCGGATGCCACCGGAACGGCGGCCGCCGACGGCGGCGTGAACCTGGGGACGACGAGCGCCAACCTGACCCTGGTCGGCTCGGTCACCTACTAGGGCCCCGCCCCGACCGGAATGCCGGGGTTCAGCTCAGCGCGGCGGCCACCGCCCGGGCGTCCGGGAATCGCCGCTCCGGCGTGCGCTCCAGGCAGCGGAGGATGGCGGCGTTCCAGCGCGGGTCCAGCTCCGGGACGAGGGCCACCGGGGGAACGACCGGGGCGTCCGCCAGAGGCCCGAGCGGGTGCTGGGACGGGACCCGTCCGGTCACCATCTGGTGCATGACCACCCCCAGGGCATACACGTCCGTGGCCGGGGTCACCGTCCCTCCGCCGAGCTGCTCCGGCGCCAGGTGATCGAGCGAGCCCAGCATCTCCTCGGCCAGCGCCGGGAAAGGATCGCTCCGCCGGCGGTCGGGGAGCAGCGCCCGGGCGACGCCGAAGTCGTTGACCACCAGCCGTGCGCCGCGGGAAATCTGGCCGCGCGGGACGAGGATGACGTTGGAGGGCTTGAAGTCCCGGTGCACCAGCCCCACGCCATGCGCCACCGACAGCGCCTCGGCCATCTCTTGAACCAGAGGCAAGGACTCGGGTGTGGAGAGGGGCCCGGTCCGGCGGATGTGCTCGCCCAGCGAGGAGCCGGGGATGAGCTCACGGGTGAGGAAGTGCAGCGGTTCCCCGTTGGGCGCCCGCAGGGCGTAGATTTCGAAGACCCGGCAGACTCCCGGGTGACGCACCCGCCGGGCGAGCAGGAGCTCGCTGCGCAGGCGGTCCATGGCCGCCGAGTCCACGGCCAGTCGCCGGTCCACCGTCTTCAGCGCCACCGGCGCGTCCCGCTCCAGGTCGAGCGCCTCGTACACCACGCCGAGCGCGCCCTTGGCGAGGAGCCGGACGATGGAGAACCGACCGGCGAGCAGCTGCTTGGGCGCGAGCAGCGGCTCGTCTCGGCGGGGGGCGTCTCCGAAGAACGCCGCCGCTCCGGCGCCCTCGTCGGTGTCGTCGAGGAGCCCCGCCCAATCGTCCCGCTCTGCTGCGACGGTCATGTCCGTCCCCTCGGCGCCCGCGGATCGAATGGCTCCGCGCCAGGCGCACCGCCTCTGTAGCCGCATTCGCTGCGGCGGAAAAATTTGCCGCCGGATTGCTACAGGTCGGTCCCGAGCGGTAGGCGCTCAGGGTTCGCGCCGGAGTCGATCGAGCGCCGGAGCCTCGAGTGCCGGACCGTCGAGCGTGGGGCGGAGATGGCCGGCCAAGGCGTCGACGTCCACCGGCCCGGCGATCCGGTCGGTTCCCTCGGCGAGGATGGAGAACCCGTCCCCGCCGCCGGCCAGAAAGCTGTTCACCGTCACCCGGTAGCGGCCCGAGGGATCGACCGTCTCTCCGCCGATGCGCAGCGACCCGGGGTCGACCCGCGACCCGGCCGGCGCACCGGCGTGGTAGGCGTAGGAGAAGCCCCGAGACACGGCCAGGACGCGCGCACCGCCCGGTGCGAGCCATTGCGCTTCGAGAAGCGTCTTCAGCTGTGTCCCGGTGAGGGTCATGGTGACCAGGGAGTTTCCGAAGGGCTGCACGGCGAAGGCCTGGCCGTAGGTGACCGGACCCGCCGAGCTGCTGAGGTCGGCGCGAAGACCGCCTGGATTCATCAGCGCCACCTCGGCCAGCGCCGGCGCACCCCGGGTGGCCTCGAGCTGGGCGTCGGCCACCACGTCGCCCAGCGCGGACTCCCCGGCCTGGCTCTCGCCCCGGCCGATGGCTCCGGCCACGCGCCCGACCACACGGGTGGCAACGGGGGCGGCACCGCGAACCGCGCGCTCGACGATGGCCCGGGCGGCGGCGTCCTCTTCACCCCGGCGGTCGACGATCCGGTTCTCGGCCGACCTGGAGAGGACCACGCCCCGCTCGCGGTCGATGGTGAGCCAGATCTCGGTCACCACCCGGCCATGCGAAGCGGCGCTGGTGACGAGCTTTCCGTCCACGTTCGGGCACACGTAGGCCGCATGGGTATGCCCGCTGATGACCACGTCCACCGCCGGGTCCAGGGCGGCGACCACGGGGAGAATGTCTCCGTGGATGTTGCACCCCGAGGCCTCCTGGTGAACGGGCCCGAAGCCGCCCTGGTGGACGAGAACGACGATGGCCTGGGCCCCCTCCCGGCGCATCCGCGGGACGAGCGCGTTCACCGCCCCGGCCTCGGAGAGAAACCCGAGGCCGGCCACGCGCGGGGCGGCGACCAGATCCGCTGTACCGGCCAGGGTCACCCCGACGAAGCCGATGGTCACCCCGGCGATGGTCTTCAGCGCGTAGCCCGGCAGCAGCGTCCCCCCGGCCGCCTCGTCCACGACGTTCGCGGCCAGGTACCGGAACGTCGCGCCGGCGAAGGGGGCGTCGAAGGTGCAGCCCTCGAGCGGATGACATCCCCCGCGCTGGAGCCGGAGCAGTTCCTCCGCGCCCCGGTCGAACTCGTGGTTGCCGACGGAAGAGAACGCCAGGCCCAGCCGGTTCATGACCGCGATGGTCGGCTCGTCGTGAAAGAGGGCCGAGGCGAGGGGGCTGGCGCCGATGATGTCTCCGGCGGCGACGACCACCGTACGGTCCGGGGCCCGGGCCCGGAGGCGCTCGACCAGCGCCGCCAGGTGGCCTGCGCCCCCGGCCGGGGTTCCCCCATCCTCGGCCGCCGGATCGAAGACCACCGCGTCCGGCGCCTCGAGGCTCCCGTGAAAGTCATTGAAGGCGAGGAGCTGGATGTCCACCGCTCCCGGACGCGCGGAGCGGTCCTGGAGCCGGCTCTGACCCCAGCACCCGAGGAACACGAGCCCGAGGGCCAGCATCGACCCGCCGGCCAGCGAGACGCACCATCTCATCGGCGGCACCCCCCCGCCGCGGGACGGGCCTCACCCGTCCCGGGCGTCCGCCCGTGCTTCCAAGTTGCGTGCCGTGGAGCGACCCCCGGCGGCTAGAACTTCAGCCAGAGCCCGGCAGACACGCTGACGATCTGGCTGCCGAAGAACGTCACTCCGCTTCCGGCCATGGCGAAGTCGAAGATCACCTCGAGGTACAGCCGGAACACGAACAGCTCGAGCTTCAGGCCGCCGGCAAGCCGGAGGAACATCGTCGGCGTCGAGAGCGAGCCGGCGGAGCTCCCCGTCACCTGGATGGGGACCGCCGCCCGGCCATAGAGGAAGAGCGGGAAGTCCAGCGTCACCCCGGGGCCGACGTAGATGCCGGTGAACGGATACTGGGAGTTCGTGCCGGTGAGATTGAACTGACCCTCGAGGTCGATGGAGAGAAAGCTGATCGGGTACCAGCTCCCGATGAAGTCGAGGTTGGACTGCCACTCGTCGCCGACGCTGTAGTGGTAGGAGGACCCGCCGCTCGTCGACTGGCCGGTGTTGGCGTACATCGGCACGAGGTAGGCGCCGCGGATGCCCCAGTCGGCGCGGGCGGCGGCGGGACTGACCACGACGGCGGTGAGGACGAGCGACGGAAGCAGACGGCGGAGCATGGACCCTCCCGGGGATGGACGCGGCCGGCCTTCGTCCCCGCATCCTAGGGTCATCGGCCCTGCCGGGCGAGTCTTCCTCCGTGGTCAGTGTTGACCGTAGCGCTTCTCCCCGGCCGGGACGGGGAACGGGAGCCGGTTCTGCTTCGGGGGGAGCGGACAAGTGGCGTAGGGGCTGAATGCACAGGGCGGGTTGTAGGCGCGATTGAAATCGATGATCACCCGCCCGTCCTTCGGTGGATCGGCATAGAGGAAGCGGCCGGCCCCGTATGTCTCGGTGCGGTTGGTGGCGTCGGCGAAGACGAAGAACAGATCCGTCTCGCCCTCCTCCAGGACCGGCGTCAGGCGGTACTCGTGTCCGTCGACGTTGAACACGGCCGTGCCCGGCGAGACCATGCGGTCCACCGTCCCCAGGACCGTCGGCACCGGGATGGCCGTGCCGGCAGCGGCCGATTCCCACCGCGCCTCGATGCGCCAGCGTGGATCGGCCGGGTAGCTGGGGACTCCGCGGAACTGGAGCCGGGCGGGCGCATCCGGGTCCTTCACCCGGAGCCCGACCCGGTCGCCGCGCACGACGACGTGAAAGCGGAGCCCCCCGGCCTCGAGCACGTCCGGCTCGCCGTCCGCGTCGGAGCGGAGGGGTCCTCCACGGAACGCCTGGCCCTGGCCCGCGCTCACCGCGACGCCGGGCGCGGGCTGGAAGGCGACCTCCTGTCCGTGGCGGGTGAAGACCCCGAGGCGGGCCGGGGCCTTGGCCGGAAACACCACCGCCATCTCCTTCGCCGATCCGGCGGCGTTCTCTCCCTCCTTGAGCCAGAGCAGCGCCACGAGCGTCAGCCAGCCATCGTCGGATGCCAGTCGCTTCTCGCGCCGCGCGTGCCAGGCCGCGGTCTGCTCCGCGAAGCTGGCCGGGGCGGGCGCCATCGTCGGCGCCACGAGGAGAACGGCGGCCACGGAGAGGAGGCCGGACATGACCTGGCGAGGGTAGCGCCCTCCCCCGCTCCACGCCCGGGGGAACGTCCCGCCAGGAGCAAGCCCGGCCGCTCGCCCGCTGGCGGGAGGCCGGGCGGGCGCCCCCGACCTCTCCTGCATTCAGTGGATGACGAGGTGGAACGTCTGCGACGTGGCGTGGCCCGCGGGCGAGGTGGCGGTCACCACCACGTCGTGGCGCCCGGGCGCGAAGAGGGTCATCAGCCACCAGCCGTCGCTCACCGCCACCTCGGCGCCGCCGGTGATGCAGCCGTCGAGCGTCGCCGTCAGGCTCGGATCGCCCACGAATCCCACCAGGTCGGTGGTGTGGCGGTGACCGGAGAGGTCGATGGCCGTCCCGTCGATGGTCGCCTGGAGGTCGGTGACCGCATCGTCGAAGCCGCGTGCGCCCTGGGCGAGGAAGTCCTCGAGCGTCTGCCCGGGAGCGGGCTTGAAGGTGGGATCCGGGCACGGGAAGTCGTTGAACAGGGACCAGACCGGGACCAGCACCGGCTCGCCGAAGGGGATGGTGCAGGTGCGCTGGTAGACGTCCTGCTGCTCGCCGGGCACGAAGAACACCGGCCCGCTCTGCCCCAGCGCGCAGTCCTGGCTGGCGACGAACTCCGGATTCTGTTCCGAGGGAATGGAGAGGATGTACCGCCACCAGGAAGCGCTCCACTCGGTGATGCTCTTGTCCAGCACCAGCAGCGAACGGGGGACCACCAGGAAGCGCCGTCCCTCCAGGGCATCGGCTCTCTTCTGGGCGAGCCCGGACATCATCCGCTGGGCATCGGCCAGCGCCGCCGCATCGGCTGGGCCCGGGGCGCCCGGTTTGGCTGGCTGGTTGGCGGCCGGGTCGGCGGTGGTCCCGCACGCACCCAGCCCGAAGAGCACTGCCATCCACAACGTCCTGTTCATGGTCGTCTCTCCTGGTTCGATCTCCGGTCGAAATCGGCAGACCGGCTGCCGTCGTGGCCCGCCGACCCTCGCCCGGGCGGGTGGCCACGCAGGAGGTCCAGGCGCGCGATTGTGGGCAGACCAGCGCCGGCCGCGGCGGCCGAGGACTGGTCCAGCCGGATTTCGCGAAAGTGGTCCATTCCCTCGGGCCGGTGGGGAGAGCAGGATGCGACGCGGCACGGCCCGAGGGAGGTGAGCAGCCATGCGCTCGTGGGA
>DASPUU010000299.1:0-29462 GCA_035622755.1 Myxococcaceae bacterium | reverse complement strand
GCGTCCCCGGTCCGAGCGTTTCCGCCAGGGCCTCCTCCACCGCCGCCCGGTCCGCCCCCGGCGGCACCTCGCACGAGGGAAGCTCCCACAGCCCGCCGAAGAGCCCGCGCGGCGGCCGGCGCCCGAGCAACAGCCGGCCGTTCCGGAGGACGACCGCCGCGGCGAGGCGGAGAGGGCGGCGAGCCGGGCGCGGCCGCGGGGCCGGGAAGCGGGACACGGTGCCCGAGCTCAGGGCCCGGCACCGGGAGCGGAGCGGGCAGAGGAGGCAGCCGGGCCGGACCGCGTGACAGACGGTGGCCCCCAGCTCCATGAGCGCCTGGTTCCAGTCTCCCGGGCGGTCCGCCGGCACGAGCCGGCCGGCGAGCATCCACAGCGTCCGCTCGCGCGCTGGTTCACCGGGTACGCCCGACACGGCGAAGAGGCGCGAGAGGACGCGGGCCACGTTCCCGTCCACGACTGGCTCGGGGAGCCCGAAGGCGATGCTGGCCACCGCCCCGGTGGTGTAGCGCCCGAAGCCGGGGAGCAGCCGCAGCGCGTCGGTGGAGCCGGGAAGGGTTCCTCCGTGCCGCTCGACGACCGCCTCGGCGGCGGCCTTGAGGTTGCGAGCGCGCGCGTAGTAGCCGAGCCCGCGCCAGGCGGCGAGGACGTCGTCCAGGGGCGCAGCGGCGAGGGCCGGGAGGGTGGGGAAGCGCTCCAGGAAACGCCCCCAGTAACCGGCCACCACCGAGCTCCGCGTCTGCTGCAGCATCACCTCGCTCACCCAGAGGGCGTACGGGTCCCGGGTCCTGCGCCAGGGGAGGTCGCGGGCGTGCACGCCGTACCAGCCGAGCAGCGCTCGCTGCAGCTCGCGGGGGGCCATGCGCTCCAAGGGGCCACACCCTAGGAGCGCGTGCTGACAGAGGGAACGGCTAGAGTGGCTCCGTCCGCCGATGGGTCACAACGTCCTCAGCAACGACTTCACCTGGTCGAAGAGCCGGCACGAGAAATTTTCCGATTGCCGGCGCGCCTACTACCTCCACTACTACGGGAGCTGGGGCGGCTGGGAGAACGGCGCCTCGGACGAGGCCCGGCAGCTCTTCACCCTCAAGCGGCTGGCCAATCGCTTCAACTGGGCAGGGAACGTGGTGCACGCGCAGATCCGCGACGTGCTCCGGACCATCCAGGCCGGCCGCCCGGTCGATGCGGAGGCGGTCATCCACCGGGCGCACCAGGTGATGCGCCGGGACTGGGCCTACTCGCGGAGCAAGAGCTACTGGGACGAGGGAAAGCGGCGTCCGGAGTTCACCGGGCTGGTGGAGCACGAGTACGACGAGCCCATCCCGGCCGAGGAATGGCGCCGCAACTGGGAGACGGTCGAGCAGGGGCTGCGCTGGTTCCTCGCCTCGGCGTGGATCGACCGGGCACGCTCTCTCCCGCCCGAGGCCTGGCTGGAGGTGGACGAGGGCGCGCAGAAGAGCAACTTCGACATGGAGGGGATCAAGGTCTTCGCCATCCCGGACTTCGTCTTCCGGGATGCCTCGGGGCAGATCACCGTCGTCGACTGGAAGACGGGGAAGATGCGCGAGGGGTACGCGGACCAGGTGGTGGGGTACGCGCTCTACCTGGCGCACCGGTACCGCGTGGCCCCCGAGTCGGTGCGCTGCCTGCTCGTCTTCGTCAACGAGGGCGAGGAGGTGGAGATCCGCATCGACGCGGCGACGGTGCAGCGCTTCCGCGCGCACTTCGAGGAGAGCGTCCGCGCCATGCAGGCCCTGCTGGTGAACGCCGCGAGCAACGTCCCCGTCGACTCGAGCCAGTTTCCGAAGACCGAGGACCTGCTGCAATGCGCCCGCTGCGCCTTTCGCCGGGCCTGCGGCCGGGAGGGCGTCACCTTCGCGTCCCTGGCGGCCGGCGCGGCGCAGGCGGCCTGAAGACGCCTCGCCGGCGGTGACTGGCTTACTGGACGAGGACGATCCGGCTCCGGGCTGCCCGGCCGAGCTCCCGGGAGGCGAGCAGGCGGGCCACGTCCTTCACCTCGTTGCCCACCGTGTCGAAGGCCGCGGCGACGAGCTCGCCGAGGTTGGTCTGCACCCTCCGCCCGCGGGCAGCTGCCCGTCTCCCCAGTCGGTTCAGCTTCTCTCCGGTCCGACGCATCGAGCTCCGCATGGTTCTCTCCCGCGCACGGTCTCCTCGTCTTCGACGCGCGTGCGGCCCGCGGGTTGCGCCCCGGCCGAGAGGGATGAGAGTTCCTGGAGTTGACGGGTGTTACACATGACAATGGGCGCTTACCGCCCGGTACAGATGCACGTCCTGTTTCACGACAACTGCTTCGATGGCGCAGCCAGCGCGGCCGTCTTCGCCGCCTTCTACGGGGCGCTCATCCGGCCGGGCGCCACGGTCAGCTACCAGGGGCTGTCTCACCAGGCGGGCGGCGCTCCCGTCCCCGAGGCGGTGTTCCGGGACACCGAGAATGCCATCGTCGACTTCCGCTACAGCCAATCGCCCCGGCTCACCTGGTGGTTCGACCACCACGCCTCGGCATTCCAGGAGCCGGGGGACGAGGCTCACTTCCGGGCCGACCGGAGCGGGCGGAAGTTCCACGACCCGACCCGCAAGAGCTGCACCAAGTACATCGCCGACGTGGCGAGGGAGCGGTTCGGCTTCGACCCCTCGCCGCATGCCGAGCTCATCGACTGGGCGGAGCTCATCGACGGAGCGCAGTTCCCCACCCCGGAGATGGCGGTGGGGCTGCGCGAGCCGGCCCTCCAGCTGATGGCCGTGCTCGAGTCCAACCACGACCCGGAGCTGATTCCCGAGGTCATCCGCCGCCTCCAGCACGGCTCGCTGTCCGAGGTGGCGGCGCTCCCGATGATCCAGGAGCCCTTCCGTCCCCTTCTCCGCCGCCACCGGGCAGCGGTGGAGGTGGTCCGGCGCAAGGCCTCGATGGAGGAGGGGACCGTCTTCTTCGACGTCGCCGACGAGAACCTCGACGGCATCAACAAGTTCATCGCCTACGAGCTGTTCCCCGAGGCTCGTTACGTGGTGTGGGTGGGCAGGAGCCCGAGGCGCACCAAGGTCTCCATCGGAAGCAATCCCTGGCGTCCGGAGCTGCGCCGTCACGACCTCTCGGCCATCGCCGAGCGGTACGGAGGCGGGGGTCACCCGGTGGTGGCGGCGATGAGCTTCCGGCCGGAGGAGCTGGGCCGGGCGCGGGCCGCGGCGGCGGAGATCGTCGCCGAGCTCCGGGCGCGCACGGCGATGACTTGACCTTCCGACTGTTAGAGTGTCCGGGGAGAACGATGCGAGCCTGGCCCCCGCTGCTCCTCGCCCTGACCACGGCGTGTAGCTGTCAGAAGCCCGAACCGGCCCACACCGCGGCGCCGAACCCGGGGACTCCCACCTCCCCGGTGCACCACCCGTCGCGACCGGCGGTGGTCGAGCCTCTGGCCGTCTGCGAGGGACGCGGTGCGCCTCCGCTGGAAGCGGCCCGCGCCGCCTACCAGGAGGAGGACTGGAAGCGGGCGCTGTCCTGCGCCGCCGAGGCGGCCGCTCGCAGCCCGGACGACCCGGCGGCGCACAGCGAGCGGGCGGCGGCCCTCTCCGCCATGGGTCGATTCGATGAGGCGAGGCTGGCCTACGCCCGCGCCCTGGCCCTCGACCCGGACCACCTCGACGCCCTCCTCGGGGCGGCGCACCTCTACGGGGTGAGCCTCCCCTCGACGCGCGAGCACGACGAGCTCGCCCTGCTCTACGCCGAGCGGGGGCGGGAGCTGGCGCAGGACGGGGACGACCAGGAGCTGGCCGCCCAGTTCGCCCTGCTCTCGTCGATGGCCGCCAACGACCTCGGCGAGGCGAAGCTGGCGCTGGAGCGGGCCGAGGAAGCGGGGCGGGTGCTCGACGAGGACGAGGACGTCGCCTACGAGCGAGCGGTGGCGCTCTTCGAGCTCTGCCGGTTCGATGCCGCCCGGCAGGCCTTCCTCGCTCTTCGCGAGGACCCGGACCACGGCGCGCACGCCTACCAGCACCTCGGTCTCCTCCTCGAGCGAGAAGGCAAGTGGGCCGAGGCCGAGGCGAGCTTCCGCACCGCGCAGAAGCTCGCCCCGGAGGATTTTCCGCCCCCGGTGCTGCCCTCGGAGAGCGAGTTCCGCGACGCGGTGGCCCGCGCCGTCAGGGCGCTGCCGGCGGACATGCAGAAGGACCTCCGGGACATCCCGGTCACCACCGAGGAGATTCCGCGCGACGAGGACCTGCGCGACGGCGACCCGCCGCTGTCCCCCACCATCCTCGGGCTGTTCCGCGGGCCGTCCCTGGGGGAGCCCTGCCCCAAGGACGAGCCCGGGCCTTGCCGCTCGGTGGTGCTCTACCGGCGGAACCTGGCCCGGGCGGTGACCACGCGCGACGAGCTCCTGGAGCAGATCCGCGTCACGCTGCTGCACGAGGTGGGTCACCTGCGCGGCGAGGACGACCTGGAGCTCGCCGCCCGTGGGCTCGAATAGAGCGGTCGTCTCGGCGCGGGCGGCGCGGGCCCTGCGCCGCCTCCGGCCGTGGTGCTGGCGCACCGACCTGGTCGAGGCGCCTCACCAGCCCACCCCCGGCGCGGTGGTGACGGTGGTCGATCCCGGAGGCCACCCGGTCGGGCAGGCGCTCTATGCCCGGCGCTCGCCGCTGGCGCTGCGCCTTCTGACCCGGCGAGGCCCGGAGGAGGAGCCCATCGACGACGCCTTCTTCGAGCGGCGACTCCGGGCGGCCATCGCCCGCCGGGCCGTGCTCGGACCCCGCGATGCGATGCGGCTCGTCCATGCCGAATCGGACCTGCTCCCCGGGCTCATCGTCGACCGGTACCGCGACGTGCTCGTGCTCCAGTCCCTGTCCGAGGGGATGGACGCCCGGGAAGGCCTCCTGGCTCGGCTTTTGGTCGGCCTCAGCGGCGTGAGCCGGGTGGTGGCCCGCGACGACGGCAGCGGACGGGAGTTCGAGGGGCTGGAGCGCGAGGTACGCCACCTGGCCGGCCCGGGGGACGGGACGGTGGACTTCCGCGAGGGCGAGAACACCTTCCGGCTGGACGTGCTCTCGGACATGAAGACCGGGGCCTTCCTGGACCAGGCCGAGAACCACCTGCGCGCCGGTGAGCTCGGCCGGGGCCGGGCGCTGGACTGCTTCAGCTACCACGGCGGATTCGCGCTGGCGCTGGCCGCGCGGTGCGGCGAGGTCCTGGCCGTGGAGCAGGACGGCCCGGCGGCGCAGCGGATCCGGGACAATGCCCAGCGAAACGGCCGGAGCAACGTCCGGGTGGAGATGGCCAATGCCTTCGACGTGCTGCACGCCTTCGACCGCGAGGGGGAGCGGTTCGACACGGTGGTGCTCGACCCGCCCGGGCTGGCCAAGCGGGCCAAGGGGGCGGGCACCGCGATGCGGGCCTACCGGGAGCTCAACGTCCGCGCGCTGAGGCTGCTCCGTCCCGACGGGCTCCTCGTCACCTGCTCCTGCTCGGGGAAGGTGACGCCGGCCGCCTTCGAGGAGATGCTGCTCGGAGCGGCCGAGGACGTGCGGCGCCCGCTGCAGATCCTCGAGCGGCGCGGGCCGGGCCCGGACCACCCGGCGCTGGCCGGGCTCCCGGAGACGGAGTACCTGAAGGTATTCTTCGCGCGGGTGCTGGCGTGAGGCCACCGGGGCGGCGACCCCTGGCCGGGCTTGCCGCCGCCACCCTGGCCCTGGCCTCGTGCGCCTCGCAGACGAGCCGGCCCATCCCCCCGGGCTCGCCGGCCGAGAGCCAGCTCCATGCGCCGTGTCCCCAAGCGGGCTGTGCCGCCCCGCTCGCGTGCATCGGTCCCGCCGCCGGCGAGCCCGGCACCTGCGAGCTTCCCTGCACCGAGGACTGCCCGCCGCCGATGCTGTGCATGCCGCGGACGGACGGAAGGCGCGGGGGCCTGTGCACCGAGCCGGCACCGCGCACCACTCCGTGGAGGAGCTGACCCCCCTGCCGGCGAGCCCAGCGACGCGGCCCGTCCCGAACGACCAACCGTCAGCAAATCCGCGTGCTTACCATCCATCCTGCCGGGCCTTGCCGCCTCAGCTGAATCGACGAGGTCCAGGCTCTCCCGGGGCCTCGGCGCGGGCGGCCTCGATTCGCGGTGCGGTGCAGTGACCCCTTGGGAATCCGCTGGCGCTCTCACCCTCGCGTCGGCTAGCGAGGGGGAGCTCGCCCTCCGATGCCCGCCGCGCCGCCCGCCGTCGAGGACGTCCTTTCCCTGGCCGATCGGGCCGAGGAGGGGCTCCTCGGGGCCGACCAGGAGGCATGGATGGCCCGCCTCCGGGCGCTGGGGGGGCGACTGGACGAGGCGCTCGACTGGTGCGCCGACCACGATCCCGAGCGGGGCCTGCTGCTCGCCTCGGCGCTCTGGCGCTTCTTCGTCGTGGCCGGGGAGCTGCGTGCCGGGCGCCAGCAGCTGGGCTGGCTCCTGACGCTCGTGCCCACGCCGTCCCCGGCCCGGCTGCGCGGGCTCACCGCCAGCGCGCTCCTGGCGGCGTTCTCCGGCGAGCATGCCGAGTCGGCCCGGGCGGCGAGCGAGGCGACGCCGCTGGCCCGCGCGCTGGACGACGAGCTGCGGCTCGGGATGGCGGACCTGGTCAACGGCTGGAGCCTCCAGGCGGCCGGGGACGTGGAGGGGGCCCGAGCCGAGTTCGGCGAGGCGCTGGAGCGATTTCGCGACGCCGGACATCCCTGGTGGACGGCCACCGCGCTCCTCGGGCAGGGCGAGCTGGCGCGCTCCGGCGGCGACCTGGCCCGGGCCCGCACCCTCTATGCCCAGGGGCTGGCGACCTTCGAGCAGCTCGACGACCGCTCGGCCATCGCCGCCTCCCGGGTCAACCTCGGCCTGGTCGCGCTCGGGCTCGGCGCGCTCGACGAGGGACGCGGCCACCTGGCCGAGGCGGTCCGCACCTCGGAGGCGCTCGGGAATCGAACCTTCCTGGCCGGCGCCCTGCTCGGGCTGGCGGCGCTCCGGCGGGCGGAGGGTCGCCCGGAGGCGGCCGCCCGGCTCCTCGGCGAATCACGCACCCTCCTGGAAGCGACCGGTGCCTCCTTCGAGCCGGCCGACGCCCGGGTGGCCGAGCGCGAGGAGGCCGAGCTCCGGCGAGCGCTGGGGAAGAGCTTCGAGGTTCACTGGCGGCGAGGCCGCGACGCGCCCGACCCGCGAGACCGCGTCTAGCGCGGGAGATCCAGCTCGGAGCGCAGGCGCTTGGTGATGGCGAAGTACTCCGTCCGCCCGAAGGGGACATTGAGGATGTGGAAGTCCTTGCGGGACAGCCCGACGCACCCGAAGCAGTAGGTGCAGTCGGAGAGGCTTCGCGACATGACCAGGTAGGCGCTCGCGCTGCAGCTCTCGCTCTTCAGGCAGTAGGCGCAGGCGTGGCAGTTCTTGCAATCCACGCAGTGGCTGCAGTTGTTGCAGAGGTCGCAGCGCGTGCAGTGCGTGCACTGGTGACACCCGTCGCAGGACTTGCAGAACATGCAGTCCGCGCAGCGTTCGCAGTCGGTGCAGCCGTAGGACCCGGGGTTGGCCGCATCCGAGCCGGCGGCGCGGGTGAGCGCGGCCAGCCGCTCGAGAAACTCCCGGCGCCCGAGTGCGGCGATGGTGGCGCGCGCCAGGGTGGCCTCGTCCTGGACGGGCGAGCTCGGGCGAGCCCGGGGTTCGGTGCGCACGGAAGCCGAGGTTAGCACCCTGCTTGACTTGCGGGGCAGCTCCCTCTAGATGGGCTCCCTTTTTCCATGCCGCACAGGACCTACAGCGCTCGCCCGGTGGATGTGAAGCGGGCCTGGCACGTGGTGGACGTGGCCGACAAGGTGCTCGGCCGGGCCGCCAGCCAGATCGCCACCCTGCTCCGCGGCAAGCACAAGGCCATCTACACGCCGTCGCTCGACACCGGCGACCACGTCATCGTCATCAACGCCGCCCGGGTGAAGGTCACCGGGACCAAGGAGAGCAAGAAGCTCTACCACCGGCACCCCCGCGCCGGATTCCCCGGGGCGCTCAAGACCGCCAACCTGGCCACGCTGCGCGTCCGCCACCCGGAGGACATCGTCATCCACGCCGTGCGCCGCATGCTCCCCCGCAACGCCCTCGGCCGGCAGATGATGACCAAGCTCCGGGTCTACGCCGGCGACACCCACCCGCACGCCGCGCAGAAGCCCGAGCCCCGCTCGGTGGAGGCCTGAGCCCGATGCCCATCCACGCAGAGAGGGGGTTCTACGCCACCGGCCGCCGCAAGGAATCCACCGCTCGGGTCTGGCTCCGGGAGGGCACCGGGGTGGTGACCATCAACGACCGCCCCATCGACGAGTACTTCGGGCGGGAGACGTCGAAGATGATCCTCCACCAGCCCCTTCAAGTCCTGGAGCAGCTGGGCAAGGTGGACATCACCGTCAACGTCCGGGGCGGTGGACTCTCCGGTCAGGCGGGGGCCATCCGCCACGGCCTGGCCCGTGCGCTGTGCCAGTTCAACCCGGAGTTCCGCGGCCCGCTGAAGAAGGCCGGCTTTCTCACCCGTGACGCCCGGGTCGTGGAGCGCAAGAAGTACGGGCAGCCGGGCGCGCGCCGCCGCTTCCAGTTCTCCAAGCGCTGATCCACCCCTGGTCTCCCACAGGGGAGCCGGGGAGGGCACCCGCCTGGCGCGGGTCGCTCGCGGTGCTAGGCTTGGGCGCCTGCGGCCATGGAGCTGAACGAGATCCTGCAGATCGCGCTCCGGGGCGGCGCGTCCGACATCCACCTCAAGGCTGGGCTCCCGCCCATGTTCCGGGTGGACGGCGCGCTCGTCCCGCTCAAGGACGGCAAGCGTCTGCCGCCCGAGGAAGTGGCGCGCATGGCGTTCGGGATCATGAACGAGTTCCAGCGCGAGCGCTTCAAGGCGAGCAACGAGGTGGACCTCGCCTACGGCGTGCCCGGGCTGGGCCGGTTCCGCGTCAACGTCTTCCAGCAGCGAGGCACGGTGGGGGCGGTGCTCCGCGTCATCCCCTTCAAGGTGATGACCATCCGGGACCTCATGCTTCCCCCGGTGCTGGAGAAGATCGCCCTGGACGAGCGGGGCCTGGTCCTGGTCACCGGGACCACCGGCTCGGGCAAGAGCACCACGCTGGCGGCGATGATCGACTTCATCAACGCCAACGAGACGAATCACATCATGACCATCGAGGATCCCATCGAGTTCCTCATCCGGGACAAGCGCTCCATCGTGAACCAGCGCGAGGTGGGCGTGGACACCATGTCCTTCAGCCAGGCGCTGAAGAGCGCGCTCCGTCAGGACCCGGACGTCATCCTGGTGGGCGAAATGCGGGACCTCGAGACCATCGAGACGGCGCTCACCGCCGCCGAGACCGGGCACCTGGTCATGTCCACCCTGCACACCCTGGACGCCACCGAGACCATCAACCGCATCGTCTCCGTCTTCCCGCCCTACCAGCAGAAGCAGGTCCGGCTGCAGCTGGGCTCGGTGCTCAAGGCGGTCATCTCCCAGCGGCTCGTCCCCCGGGCCGACGGCAAGGGACGGGTGGCGGCGGTGGAGGTGCTCAAGGCCACCGCCCGGGTCAAGGAGCTGATCGAGGACAAGGACCGCACCAAGGAGATCCCGGACGCCATCGCCCAGGGTCACCAGAGCTACGGGACGCAGACCTTCGACCAGTCCCTCATGCTTCTCGTCCGCCAGGGGCTGATCACCTACGACGAGGCCTACCGGCAGGCCACCAACCCGGACGACTTCGCTCTCCGCTTCAGCGGCATCAGCGCCACCGGCGACAGCAAGTGGGACGACTTCGAGGGCCGCACCGACGGCGCCACCGCCCCGGGCTCGCTGGCCTATGCGCAGCGGGGCGCTCCGGGAGCCGGCGCCGGCTCGCCCGCCTCGGCTCGGCCGCCGTCCTCGCCCCCGCCGTCCCGCCCGCCGCCGCAGCCGATGCCCACCGCGCCGCGCGGCTCCCCGCCCAGCTCGCCGCCTCGCTCGACCACCCCCCAGCCGCAGCCGGAGGCGGGCGGCGACGACGACTTCCACATCGAGCGCTTCTAGCGAACGGCCGGGCCGATGCACTAGGGTGCGCGGGCTGCCGATGCGCCGTCTCGTCCCGCTCCTGCTCAGCGCCTGCCTTCCCGCCTGCGCCACCGGCTCCGGCGAGGGGCCGGAGCCGACCTACTCCAGCGATGCGGCGGTGAACATGAAGCGCGGAAACGAGGCGCTGGCCGCCAAGCAGTACGTCGCCGCGGAGAAGTACTTCGAGTACGTGAAGTCGAAGTTTCCCTTCCTCGACGCCTCGCGCGAGGCAGAGCTGCGGCTGGCCGACGTGAGCTTCGAGCGCGAGTACTGGACCGAGGCCCGGGACCGCTACGTGGTCTTCGTCAAGCTCCATCCCACCTACTTCCGGGTGGACTACGCGGCCTACCGGGCGGCGCTCACCTACTACAAGGACATGCCGAGCGACTTCTTCATCCTTCCGCCCGGCTCGGAGAGGGACCAGACCCAGGTCAAGGGCGCCTACGACTCGCTGGCCAGCTTCGTGAAGACCTACCCCGACTCCACCTACGTCGCGGACGCCAAGAAGTACGCCGAGGACGCGCGCCAGCGCCTCATCCAGCACGAGCTCTACGTGGCCAACTTCTACGAGAAGCGGGGGCATCTGGCCGGGGCGGCCGGGCGTCTGGAGATGGTCGTCACCAAGTACCCGGGCATGGACGAGGCCTCCATCCTCTTTCACCTCCACGACCTCTACCTCAAGCTGAGCGACCCGGTGCGGGCCAAGGGCGCGCTGGAGCGCATCGTCACCCGCTACCCGGGTACCCCGGATGCGAAGCGCGCCCAGGCGATGCTCGGCGGCTGATGCCGGGACGCCCGCAGCTGAGGCCCCTGGCCGCACTGGGCCTGGTGGCCGCCACCGCCTCGCTGGTCCTTCTCTCGCTGCCCCGGCTGCTCGGGCTGGCCGGGGGGGCGGGGCCGGAGGTGGCCAGCGTGCTCACCCGTGAGGCCGATCCGCCGGTCTCGCTCCGGCTGGCCGGAGATCCATCGCCGCTCCGGGGCCGGGCGCTCGACTTCCGGCGCATCACCGTGGCCGAGGAGGGCGAGGGGCGCGCCCGGGCGGTGTCCACCCTCGATTTCGACGGAGCGCTGGGCGGAACGCGGGTCTCCAGCCTGGGGCGGGAGATCACCCACTTCCGGCGCCGCGCCGGTGGATGGGAGCTGGACGGCTCGCTCGCCCCCACGCTCGCCGGCGCCGTCTCGGCGCTCGCCGCGCGGTCGCGCGCCCTGGAGCGCGGCGACACCGCGGCGCTGGCGGCGCTGGTCGCTCCCCGGGACCGCGATCGGGCGATGGCCGATCCCGGCCTCCGTCGGCTGCTCGAGAGCCCGGCGGTGCGCACGCCGCCGCGGGCCTGGTACCTGCGCTCCGAGGCCGACGAGGTCACCATCTCCGAGGAACGGGGCGACCCTCCGCAGCTGAGGCGGCTGGTGCTCGTGCCCCGCTCCCCCGGCTCGGCGGAATTCGTCTTCGCCGGGTCGCTGCTGTAAGCTCAAATGTTACATGCTTCGATGGGTCGCGGCGCCGTGAATGGACCCGGAACCGGTGAGGTGGCCTACGCGCTGAAGTTCATCTCTGGCAAGTACCAGGGGGGCGAGTTTCCGCTCAAGCCGAACAAGCAGGTGGTCATCGGCCGGTCGAGCGAGCTGGACATGGTGCTGGTCGAGGACATGGTCTCGCGCAAGCACGCGAAGATCGCCGTCCAGGGCGGGAAGATCACCATCGAGGACCTGGGAAGCACCAACGGCACCTTCGTCAACGGCGAGAAGGTGCGCACCGCCCGGCTCAAGGAGGGGGACCGGATCCTCATCGGCACGTCGATCCTCAAGCTGGTGGTGGCCGGAGCGGAGAGCACGCAGCTCAGCGACGCCGCGGTGAAGCACAACCTCGAGGCGGCGGCCCAGGCCCAGGCGGCGAAGACGAAGACCTCGTCGATGAGCGGGAAGATCGAGGACATCCCGCTCCCCGACCTGCTCCAGCTCTTCCACACCTCCAAGAAGAACGGTGTCCTGGTCGTCTCCGGGGCGCACGAGGGGCGCATCTACCTCCGCCAGGGCCGCGTCTACTACGCGGTCATCGATGGCCGCCACGAACTCGGCCCGCAGAAGAGCTTCAACCGCATCATCACCTGGGAGGACGGCGACTTCGAGCTCCGCGCCGCCGAGTCCGAGGAGTTCATGGTCGAGCTGGACCAGTCCACCGAGGCGCTGCTCATGGACGCCCTCCGCCTCATGGACGAGTACAAGCGCATCGCCCGGGACCTGCCCAGCCCGGACGCGCCCTTCCACGTCTGTCGCCCGCTGACCAAGCCATTGCGCGAGCTCACCCCGCGCGAGCTGGACGTGCTCCAGCTGGTCCACAACAACGCCACCCTCCAGGAGATGTGCGATCACTCCCTCATCGACGACGTGGAGATCGCCCAGGCCGTGCTCGACCTGCTCCGCAAGGATTACATCCGGGGTAGCTAAGGGAGGACCAGAGATGAACGACGTGCCCAGGCCGCGGCGGCTGACCGAGTTCAGCCACTGCGCCGGTTGAGCCGCCAAGCTCCGGCCGGCGGATCTGGCGCAGGTCCTGCGCCACCTGAGGACCAGATGGGACCCGCGTGCGCTGGTGGGCTTCACCACGCACGACGACGCCGCCGTGTACCGTCTCTCCGCCACCCAGGCCGTGGTCTCCACCGCCGACTTCTTCCCGCCGGTGGTCGACGACCCCTTCGCCTTCGGGCAGATCGCCGCCGCCAACGCGCTCTCCGACATCTGGGCCATGGGCGCGCGGCCGCTGTTCGCCCTGAATCTCGTCGCCTTCCCCACCCAGGTGCTCGGCCTGGAGGTCCTGCGCACCATCCTCGCCGGCGGAGAGAGCAAGGCGGACGAGGCGGGCATCCCGGTGCTCGGCGGGCACTCGGTGGACGACCCGGAGCCGAAGTACGGGATGGCGGTGACCGGCGTGGTCCACCCGGCGCGGATCCTGACCAACGCCGGAGGGCGGCCGGGGGACGTCCTCCTCCTCACCAAGCCGCTCGGCTCGGGAATCGCCTCCACCGCCATCAAGCGCGGGCTGGCCAGCCCGGAGCTCACCGCCCGGGTGGTGGAGCTCATGTCGCGCCTCAACCGGGCGGCGGGCGAGGTGTTCCGGAGCCGGCGCCTGGCCGTCCACGCGCTCACCGACGTCACCGGCTTCGGCCTGCTCGGCCACCTGGCCCAGCTGGCGCATGCCAGCCGGGTGGGCGCCCGCATCCGCCTCTCGCAGGTCCCCATCCTCGAGGGCATCCCGGAGCTGGCCAGGGAGGGCGTCGTCCCGGGCGGGACGGTCTCCAACCTCGACCACTTCGGGCCGGAGGTGCGCTTCCCGGCCGGGCTCCCCCGTGACGTCCAGCTCGTCCTGGCCGATGCGCAGACCAACGGCGGCCTGCTGGCGGCGTTGGCGCCTCGCGACGCCCCGCGCGTCGAGCGGGCGCTCGAGCGGGCCGGCGTGGAGGCGGCACGCATCGGCGAGCTGGTCCGGGGGCGTCCGGCCATCGATGTGGTCGATTAGCCGACAAGTGGGCAGGGGCCCCGGCCAGCGCTACGCTCGGACTCCATCCTAGGACCCGATGGTCGGCCTCCCCGCGCTCGCCGCGCTCCTCGTCTCCGCCTCGCCCCCCGGACCCGCGCCCGAGGCGGACCGGCACCCGCGCATCGTCCTCGACCCGGGCCACGGCGGCGCCCAGGAGGGCGCTCTCGGTCCGGGAGGCCTCTTCGAGAAGGTCCTGGCGCTGGAGCTGGCCCGGGCCCTGAAGGTCGAGCTGGAACGGGGCGGGGCGGAGGTGCTTCTCACGCGCGAGGAGGACGTGCTCCTCCCGCTCGCCGACCGGGTCGGCTTCGCCAACCGCTCCCGCCCCGACCTGTTCGTCTCCCTCCACGCCAACTCCATGCCCACCCGCAAGCTCCGGGCGCGGGTGGAGGGCATCCAGACCTTCTTCCTCTCCGCCAACGCCTCCGGGGAGGACGCCCTGCGCACCGCCAGCCAGGAGAACGCCGGGGCGGCCACCGCTGGAGCCGCGCCGGCGCAGCGGGACACGCTGGCCTTCATCCTCGCCGACCTGGCCCGGGGTGAGGCGCACGCGGACAGCTCGCGCCTGGCCTATGCCCTCCACCGGAGGCTGGTGTCGAGCACCGGGGCGGTCGACCTGGGCGTGCAGCAGGCCCCCTTCTATGTGCTCATGGGCGTCGAGGCGCCGGCGGTGCTGGTCGAGGTGGGCTTCATCTCCCACCCCGACGAGGGTCGCCGCCTCCTGGAATCGGGGTACCGGAGCAAGCTGGTCAGCGCGCTCGCCGAGGGTGTCCGGGCCTTCCTGGCCGAGGTCGCCGCCCGGGACCGCCCTCCACCCACGCCCTCCGCGAGCCGATGACCAGATCCTTCCAGAGAGGCCCGCTCGACCTCCGGCCGGTCCAGCTCGTGGCCGGGGTGGCGCGCCACGCCGAGGGTTCGGCCGAGGTGCGCGTGGGAGACACCCTGGTCCGCGTCACCTGCTCGGTCGAGGACCGCGTCCCCCCGCACCTGCTGGGGAAGAGCTCCGGCTGGGTCACCGCCGAGTACGGGATGCTGCCCCGGGCCACCCACTCCCGCACCGCCCGGGAGGCGGCCAGGGGGAAGCAGTCCGGCCGGACCCAGGAGATCCAGCGGCTCGTCGGGAGAGCGCTCCGCGCCTCGGTGGACCTCGGCACCCTCGGCCCGAGAACCTTCACCCTGGACTGCGACGTCCTCGAGGCCGACGGCGGCACGCGCTGCGCGGCCATCACCGGCTCCTACGTCGCCCTGGTGCAGGCGCTCCGGACCCTGGAGAAGAAGGGCGTCTTCGCACGGGCCCCGGCCACCCTGCCCGTGGCCGCCGTCTCGGTCGGCCTGGTCCGCGGCACGGTGGTGCTCGACCTCGATTACGAGGAGGACTCCACCGCCGAGGTGGACATGAACGTGGTGGCCACCGCCGAGGGCCACCTGGTCGAGCTCCAGGGCACGGCGGAGCGCGGCGCCTTCCAGCGCGCCCAGCTCGACGCCATGATCGACGCCGGCCTGGCCGGCGTGACCCGCCTGGTCGCGCTGCAGCGGCAGGCTCTGGGGTGAAGCCCCGTCCGGCCCTGCTCTTCGCCACCACCAATCCCGGGAAGCTGCGCGAGCTCCGGGCGCTGGCCGAGGGGGTGGAGGTTCTCTCTCCGGACGAGGTGCCCGGCCTCCCCACGGTGGAGGAGAGCGAGCCCACCCTTGCTGGCAACGCGGCCAGGAAGGCACTGGCCTGGGCCCGGGCCTCGGGGCGAGTCACCCTGGCCGACGACTCGGGCCTCTTCGTGGACGCGCTCGACGGCCGCCCCGGGGTGCGCTCGGCGCGCTATGCCGCCGGGCACGACGCGGCCCGCGTGTCGCGCCTCCTGGAGGAGATGCGGGACGTGCCGGACGCGCGGCGCACCGCCGCCTTCCGGTGCGTCCTCTGCCTCGCCTCCCCCGGCGGGCGCTCGGTGACCGAGGAGGGGGAGCTCCGGGGCAGCGTCACGCGGGAGCCGCGCGGGACCGGCGGCTTCGGCTACGACCCGGTGCTGCTCGTCCCGGAGCTGGGCCGGACCCTGGCCGAGCTCTCGCTGGAGGAGAAGGGGCGGCTGTCGCACCGGGCCCGGGCCTTCGCGCGGATGCTGCCCTGGCTCTCGGCCTACCGGAGGGGCGACTGGCCCTGAGACCCCCGAGGCGAGGGGCAGATTGCCATCCACCCGCGCCGGTGCTACGGCGCTCTCCCGAAAATCGCCGGGGAGGGGGGTCCCCCGCCCGGAACTGGACCCATCGCATGAAGATCGCCCTCAGCCCCTCGGAAAAGATGCGCGCCGCCGCCAAGTTCGTCGGGGGGCGCCTGCAGGGACGCCCGCTCACCGTCTCCCTGGAGGTGACCAAGCGGTGCAACGCTCGCTGCGACTTCTGCGACTACTGGAAGATCACCGACCGGGACGAGCTGCAGGACTTCACCGAGGTGGTGAGGCGCTTCGATCCGCTGGTGGTGGTGCTCACCGGCGGCGAGCCGATGCTGCGCCGGGACATCGCCTCCATCGTGCGGTCCATCCGCGCCCTCCCCGGGTTCCGGTACATCACCGTGCTCACCCACGGTGGGTTTCTCAGCGAGGAACGGATCCGCGAGCTGGTCCAGGCGGGAGCGAACCAGATCAACATCTCCATGAACTACCCGGACGCGCGCCAGGACAAGGAGCGCAACGTGCCCGGGCTCTTCGCCCGCCTGGAGAAGACGGTTCCCAAGATGGTGAAGGAAGGGTTCAACGTCTTCACCTTCGCCTCGATGCTCATGGTGGACAACATGCACGAGGCCGAGCCGCTCATCCGCCTCGCCCACTCCTGGGGCATCAACATCGCCTTTTCCGGCTACAACGATCTCAAGAACGGGAATCAGGCCCACTTCGTCGATCCGGCCAAGATGGAGGAGTTCCGCAAGGTCTGTGCGCGGATCAAGCAGCTCAAGCGTGAGCTGGGCAACGTCATGACCAGCGACTACTTCTTCGACACGCTGCCCACCTTCTACGAGACGCGGAAGATCGACGGGTGCACGGCCGGCAAGTCGATGATTCACGTCTCCCCCAAGGGGATGGTCCAGCCCTGCGCCGAGCTGCCGGGAGTGGCCCACTTCCGCGAGTACAAGCTGGAGAACCACGGCCGGGCGTGTGGCCGGTGCTTCGACGCCTGTCGCTCCGAGCCCCAGGCGCCGCTCACCATCCGGCGGATGGGCGAGCTCGTGGGACTGGTGTGAGCGCTCCCGCCGAGGCCGCGGTCCCGCCGAGGAGGCTCGTGCTCAGGGCGCTGCTCGGCGCCGCCGCCGGGCTGGGCGTGGCCGCCCTGGCCATCGTCTACCTGCGCATCTCCCGGGCCGGCTTCCTGGACGAGCTGCGCGCGGCGCATCCCGGCCCGCTCCTCTACGCCGTGGCCTCCGGCTTCGTGCTGCTCGGTCTCCAGTCGCTGCGCTGGTGGACGGTGATGCGACCGGTGCTCCCCGGCCTCCGCTACGGCCACGCCTACCGGGCGATGCTGGTCGGCTTCTTCTTCAACGTCCTCCTGCCCATGCGCGGGGGGGACCTGCTCCGCGTCCAGTACCTCGGGCGCCGCACCGGCGTGAGCCGGGCCAAGCTCCTCGGCACCGAGGTGGTCGACTTCTTCAGCGACAAGTGGGGCTGGGTGGCCTCCTTCCCGGCGGTCTGCCTCCTCGGCATCCTCCTCCCTCCGCATCAGGGCCCGCCGGTCTGGCTGTTCCGGGCGCTGGGGGCCTTCGCTCTGCTCGTCGTCGGCGTGGGCGCGCTCCTGGCGCTGATGGGGAGCCGGTGGTGGCGCTTCGATGCCGCGGGGCGCGCGCGCGGTCCGGCCTGGCTGACCAACCTCCGGGACGGCTTCGCCGCCGCGCGGTGGCAGCGGCTGCTCCTGGTGGAGACGGTGCTCGCGCCGCTGCCCTGGCTGTGGGAGACGCTGACCATCGTCATCGCCAGCCGGGCGCTCGACCTGGGTCTGACGCCGATGCAGGCCTTCGCCGCGCTCACCGCCTGGAACTTCGGCACCGCCATTCCCAGCCCAGGCAACGCCGGGTCCTTCGAGGCCACCGGCACGCTCGCCCTGGGCGTCGCCGGCGTCGCGCCGGCCAAGGCGCTGGCCTTCGTCTTCCTCTACCACCTGAGCCAGGTGGTGCCGGGGATGATCGCCGCCGCGGCCCTCCTCGTCGCCGAGGGCGAGACGCTCTTCGGCAAGCGGAGCGTCTTCCGCACCCTGTCCGAGCCGACCCCCGCCCAGCTGTCGTCTTGAAAACACAGCAGATTTGTCGCCCGGTGGCCGCGGGCGGTCGCCAGCGAGTACGCTGGCCACGTACCTCGCGGTACACCGAATGCCGGTCTGACGATGGGACGGAGCGACACCAGGGAGTTCGAGCTCGAGCTGGGCAAGCTGCCCTCGGGAAAGGTGCTGCTCGACGGTGAAGCCGGGACGGCGTCCGATGTCCCCATCCAGCTGAGCCTGACGCCGCAGGAGGTGCGCGCCCTGGTGCACGGGTCGCGGTTGCTCGGCGTCCCTGTGTCGCGGCTCGTGTCCTGGGCGGGGTCGGTCAACCCGGAGGAGACGCTGCTCCACCGCTGGCACCGTCCCTTCGTGGACGAATCCCAGCTGGTGCAGCTCTCGCTCATGCTCGACGCGGACGGCCTCCGGGTGGCCAGCGTCCTTGCCGAGCGCTTCGACATCGACGTCGAGACGTACCTCGCCGCCCGCACCTTCGACTGGCTCCGCCGCATCCGCGAGCGCCACCTCGACGACAAGCGGTGGGATCGCCTCGAGGTCCCCCCGGCACGCATCGGCTGGCGGATCGAGACCAACGACCGCAGCGGCCTCAAGCTCGCCTGAGCCGGGGCCTGGCGGCGCCCACAGGAGCCCGCCGCATGAACCGTCCTCTCCGGTCCGCCCTGCTCGCCGTCCCGGTCGGCGCGGTGGCCCTCGCCGCCGCCGTCGGCCTCGGCCAGTCCCATGCCCCGCCGGCCGCGCCCTCTCCGGAGAAGGGGAAGATGATGCTCACCATCTTCCTCAAGCACGACCAGGCCAAGACGCTGGGGGAGATCCGCGCGCAGCTGGAGAAGACGGGCTTCCTGGAGAAGTTTCCGCCCCCCGAGGTGGAGGTCGTCTCTTGGTACGTGGTGATGGGAATCGGCCAGGTGGTCACCGTGCGCTTCCCGGCCGAGCGGCTGCGCGAGGTGAACCTGGCCGTCGAGCAGGGCGCCTGGGGCGCCTTCCGCACCGAGTTCTACCCGACCTACGACTACCGGACGATCGCCGAGGCCGAGCGCACCCGGCCCCCGAAGTAGGCTCGCGCTAGAACTCCCAGCCGACGTGCAGCGCGGCGATGACCTGGGCGAACGGCGCCTGGTAACCGCCGCCCTCCGTCCAGGTGGCCACGGCCAGTCCCACGCCCACCGCCGGCATCAAGTAGAGCCCGCCGTCGAAGGGGAACCAGCGGTAGCCCACCGAGGGCGTGAGGACCAGCTGGTAAGCGTCCACCGGGGAGCCGCCGGCGTCCGGCGTGTAGCGCGTGGCCACCGGACCGAGCTGGAGGGCCGCGTAGAAGCCCCGGTCCCGGGCGTCGAGGTAGAGCTGCGCGCGCAGCGAGGCGCCGGCCCGGACCGACCCGCTCCAGCCGGAGCCCACGGCGAAGCCGGGAAGGTCGCTGGAGAAGGCGCTGGCGGAGATGCGGACGTGGTCGAAGCGCCAGCCCACTCCCACCGAGTAGCCGTGGGCGAAGAAGGGGAGCGGGTCGACCTCGACCGAGAGCCTGTGCCAGGCGGACTCGGCCTCCGGGACGGCGACCCGGGTGCTGACCTCCTCGGCGCGGGCTTCGGCGGCCAGGAGCGAGAGCGCGGCAGCGGCGAAGAGGGGCTTGATTGCAGGGCGGGGCATCGGACATCTCCTTGTCCGAACAATGTTCGGAAGTGGTCCGAAAGAAAGGGTGGGGGCCCGGACCGTTCGCCCCAGAAATCCTAGGTGGCCCGCCTCCCGTCGCGGGCCGTGCGCCGCAGGAGCGCAGTGGCTCCGAGGATGACCAGGAACCCGATGGACAGGCCGACCAGCACGTCGCCGGTGCGCGCGTAGAGGGTGCCCACGCCGTGCCGGGGCAGGGCGACGAGCAGGACGCGGTCGCCGCTGTCGAAGCTGGACTGCCAGGCGCGCGCGCGTCCGTGCGCGTCGATGCCGGCGGAGAGCCCCAACCGGGTCGACCGGAGGATGGAGACGCCCTCCTCGATGGCCCGGAGCGCGGCCATCTGGGTGTGGATGGGGTCGATGCCGCGCCAGTCGCTCGAGGGAAGCGCCACCAGCCCCACGCGGAGCAGACCATGCTCCCGGGCGAGCGCCGGGACATCGTAGTCGTAGCAGAGGGCGCCGCCGGCCCGGCCGAAGTCCGTCTCCACCGCCGCCAGGGGACCCTGGCCGACGACGGCCGGCTCGCCCGGGGCGGGGTGGTGCTTGAAGTAGGTCTGGACCAGCGTGCCGTCGGGGGCGAACCAGCGGTACTTGTTCTCGAACGGGGTGGGCAGCGGTCCCTTCGGCACGATGTACGCCGCGACCAGGTGGATGCGTGCGCGGGCGGCCATCTCCGCCAGGCGGGCGACGAAGGCCGGCTCCTCCTCGGGGGGCACCAGCGCGGCCGCCTCGTTCCAGACCACCAGCCGTGCCCCGGCGGTCGCGGCGCGCTCGGTGTCGGCGAGCAGGAGCTCCAGGGTGCGGCGCCGCTCCTCGGCGGTGGGCAGATGCTGCGGCCCGAAGTCCGAGGTCGTCCCCACCGCGGCCACGGTCACCGTCCCGCCGCCGAGGGGCCTCGCCAGCCGCGCCGTCCCGAAGGCGAGGGCGAGGAGCAGCGCGCCGAGGGCGAGGAGCGCCTGGCGGCCGGCCGCTCCGGAGGGCTCGCCTGCCAGCCGCGCGGCGAGGAGCGATTCCAGGGCGGCGGCCACCCAGGAGACGAGGAAGCTCACTGCCGCCATCCCGCCCAGCGAGGCGATCTGGAGAACCGCCAGCGCCTCCACCTGGGTGTAGGCGGCCGCTCCCCAGGAGGTCATGAAGGTGAAGCGGTGCTGCAGCCATTCGGCCGAGACGAGGGCCGCCGGAAAGGCCAGGGTCGCCCAGCGGGGAGCGAAGCGCCGCACCGCGTCCCAGGCCAGGAATGCGCTCAGCTGGAAGCCGGCGATGACCACACCCACCAGGGCGAAGGCGGCGGGGAGCGGGTCGGTGACGATCTTCGCCGTGGCCAGGGTCCACGTCGCCGCCAGGACGAGCGCCAGGAGCAGGCGTGGGCGCCAGCCGGGCGAGAGGCGGAGGGTGCGGAGGAAGGGGATGGGCGCCACCCAGGCCAGGAGCCCGATGCCCCAGCGCAGGTGAGCAGCGGCAGTGAGCAACCCGCCCAGAACCAGGAGGAGTCCCGGCCGGGAGAGGAGCCCGCGCCGTTCCGGGCCGTCGGTTCGGTTCATGTCTCGCGTCCTCCGCTGCGCCAGCCCTCGGCGAGGGCAACCAGGTTCACCCGGTCCGCGGCCTTGAAGTCGGCATCGAATCCGGTCAGGTGGGTGAGCTGGAGCATGGCCATGCCGTGGGCGGTGGCCCACAACCCGTACGCCAGCTGCTCCACGGCCAGCCGGTCGCCGGACCGTACCTCGCCGCGCTCCATGGACGCGGTGACCGCCTCCAGAACCAGGCGATAGGGGGACTGGACGGTGGCCTCCTCGGAGAGGCGCCGGCGCTGGGAGGGGAGCCGGGCGAAGAGGAGGAGGAAGTCCTCGCCATGCTCCCGGGCGAAGCGCACGTACGCCAGACCGAGGCGGACCAGGGCGGAGGTGGTCCGGTCCGGGGCCTGGACGGCGCTCCTCAGCTCGGCCCCGAGCCTGGCGCTCGCCTCGGCGGCCAGGGTCCGTAGGATCTGGTCCTTCCCGTCGAAATACTCGTAGAGCGACGCCGGGCTGTAGCCGGCGCGGCGGGCCACGGCGCGGAGCGACAGCTTCTCGTGGCCGCGGGACAGGACCAGCGCCCGGGCCGCGTCGAGGATGGCGCGGCGAGCGCTCTCGTGTCGGGTGGCGGCGGTGGCTCTCATGGCGCTCGTGCTTATCCCTTACACTGTTCGGAATAATCCGAACGATGTTCGGATGTCAAGCGAGGCGCATCCCGCCCAATGCTGGCGCGGGCTTGCGGCCCGGAGCGGGGTCAGGTCTTGGTCAGGCTCCCGGCCTGGGCGAACGTGCACGACACCTGGGTGCCGTTGATGTCCAGGATGGCGGTGCCGGCATCGCCGAGCACGAGCTGGTTTCCGTTCAGGGTCAGCCCGCCGCTGGTGAACGTGGCGTGCCACGTCCCGCCGGTGGACCCCGGCACGGTGCAGGTCTGGTTGGCCTGGAGCGTGGCGGTGTTGCCGCTCACCGTCCAGGTGAGGTTACAGCCGTTGGGCGACTGGGTGACGATGGTGTCCGAGGCCGGCCCGGCGATGATGGGGAGCACCCCGGTGAGCGGCGTGGTGTGTGTCCCGGTGGTGCAGTTCTCGTCCTGCTGTGCGGCCGAATTCCAATTTCCCACCCAGGCCGAGAGGTCGGTACTCGAGCTGGAACAACCGGCCAGCCAGACGATGGACAGGGCACAGGCGACGACTCTCATCGAATCCTCCCTCTTCTTGGGGTGAACGGCTGGGCGAGGCCGGCGGATTGTGTCCGGACGCCCGGTGGGAGTCACGACTTCTCTGGGGGGCCGTGAGCGAGCGGACGTTCTTGACCGTTGCCGACCGCACATGCTCTCTAGCCTCACGACTCGGGGCGTAGCGCAGCCTGGTAGCGCACCTGCCTTGGGCGCAGGGGGTCGGAGGTTCAAATCCTCTCGCCCCGACTCCTTGCAGCCCGCGGCCAACCAGCGCTGTCCGAGATCATGAGGGAGCTGGGCTCCATCGACCGGCGGAGGGTCCTGGCGGTGGCGGCCGCCCTCGAGATGGGGGCCGGCCTCGCGCTGGCGCTGGCCCCGGCACCGGTCGTCTCGCTTCTCTTCGGCGCGGAGCTCCCGGTCATGGCCTGGCCGCTGGGCCGACTGGCAGGCATCGCCCTGCTCTCGTTCGGCCTCGCCTGCTGGCCCGCGCGTCCACCGGCCGAGGATCGCTCGACGCTCCGGGCAATGCTCGTCTACAACTCCCTGGTGGCGCTCTACCTCGGCGTGCTCGGGTCGGTCGCCGGGGGCGGTCCGCTGCTCTGGCCGGCGGCGGTGTTCCACGCCCTGGTGGCGGTGCTGCTCGTCTGGACCGGGCGGCCCTCCCGGGGAGCTGCCGGCGGTCCATAGTCCCGCGGGGTCGCTCAGCCCAGCCCGAGCACCGAGGACGTGTGCCGGGCGATCATCCGCTCCTCGTCCGTCGGGATGACCCAGGCCGATACCGTCGACGCGTCGGCGCTGATCCTTCCGGAGCCCTGGGCATTGCGAGCATCGTCGAGACGGAGCCCGAGCCAGCCGCAGCCCGCGGCCACCTCCGCCCGGGTCGCCGGATCGCGCTCGCCAATGCCGGCGGTGAAGACCAGCCCGTCCAGCCCGCCCAGGGCGGCGCTCAGCGAGCCCACCTCCCGGACGATCCGGTAGACGAACAGGGCGATGGCCTCGGCCGCCGCGGGCTCAGCGGACGCCCGCAGGGTCCGCATGTCGGACGAGATGCCGGACACGCCGAGGAGCCCGGACTGCCGGTAGATGAGGTCCTCGATGGCTCGCGCATCCATCCTCAGCTCGTCCATGAGATAGAGCAGCACGCCGGGGTCGATGGCCCCGCACCGCGTCCCCATCATCAGCCCGTCGACGGCGGTGAACCCCATCGTGCTCGCCACGCTTCGCCCTCGATGGATGGCGCACAGGCTGGCGCCGTTGCCCAGGTGAGCGACGACGACCCGTCCCCGGGCCAGCTCGGGGGCGACCTCGCCCAGGCGGGAGGTCACGTACTCGTAGGAGAGGCCGTGAAACCCATACCGGCGGACGCCGGCCCCGGTGAGCTTGCGCGGGAGCGCAAAGGTCTGTGCCAGCTCGGATTGCGTCCGGTGGAACGCGGTATCGAAACAAGCGACCTGCGGAAGCTGCGGAGACGCCTCGGCGATGGCCTCGATGGCGGAGATGTTGTGCGGCTGGTGCAGGGGAGCGAGCGGCACGAGCGTCCGGAGTGCGGACAGGACGGTGGCGTCCACCCGGATCGGCGCCGCGTAGCGGGTGCCGCCATGGACCACCCGGTGGCCCACCGCCAGCACCGGCCTGCCCTCGATCAGCTTCACCGCCGTCTCGACGATCTCCCGGGTGGCGGACCGGTGGTCCAGCTCGGCGGCAGGCCAGCGTCGCTCAGTGACGCGTTCGCCCCGAGCGTTCGTCACTCGCAAATGCGGCGAGACGCCGAGCTGCTCGATCTGCCCGCGGAAGAGCGCCGGGCCGGACCGGGCAGCCTCGTAGAGGGCGAACTTGATGCTCGAGGAGCCAGCGTTGAGGACGGCGATGCAACCCTTCATGTGCGCCCCCGTGCTGCTCTGGCTTTCCGATGGTCAGGCGACGATGTTCGTTCCACCATCCACGTAGACGGTTCCGCCGGTGATCCGGCGGGCGAAGGGCGTGGCCAGGTAAGCGCAGGCGAAGCCGACGTCCGTGATGTCCACCAGCTCCCCGAGGGGGGCCTTTTGCGCCGCCTCGTTGAGGAGCAGCTCGAAATCCTTGATGCCGGACGCGGCGCGCGTCTTCAGCGGCCCGGGTGAGATGGCATGGACCCGGACCCCGGAGGGCCCGAGCTCGAAGGCCAGGTAGCGGCAGGCTGCCTCGAGCGCAGCCTTCACCGGGCCCATCACGTTGTAGTTCGCCACCACCCGGTTGGCGCCGTAGTAGCTCATGGCGAACATCGTCCCGCCGTCAGGCATCAACGGCGCGGCCAGCCGGGCCATGCGGATGAAGGAGTGGCAGGAGATGTCCATCGCCTTGGCAAAACCCTCGGCCGAGCAGGTGAGCAACCCGCCCTGCAGATCCTCCTTCGGCGCGAAGGCGATGGAGTGGACCAGGATGTCGAGCTTCCCCCACCGCCGGCGGATGAGGTCGAAGACCGCCTCCAGCTGTCCGGGGACCGCCACGTCCAGCGGGGCGGTGATCGCCGCTCCCAGCTCCCGGGCCAGGGGCTCCACGTGGGGCCGCGCCTTCTCGTTCAGCCAGGTGATGGCCAGCTCCGCGCCGACCTCCCGGAACGCCCGGGCACAACCGTAGGCAATCGACTGATCGTTGGCCACGCCCACCACCAGCGCTCGGTGGCCGGCGAGGACGGGTCTGGGGGTAGGAGAGGACACGGGTGCTCCTTCAGCGGATGGCCGCCGCCGCGCTGCCGCGGCGCGAGGCGGCCACCAGGACGGCGACCGCGCAGGAAGCCAGCCGGGTGAGCAAGGCGTCGGCGCGGCTGGTGAGGATGATCGGCACCCGCGCGCCGAGGACGATCCCCGCCGCGTCCGCCCCGGCGAGGAAGGAGAGGCTCTTGGCGAGCATGTTCCCGGCCTCGAGGTCCGGCACCACCAGCACGTTGGCCCGGCCGGCCACCGGGGAAACGATCTTCTTCAGCGCCGCCGCCTCGGGGCTGATGGCGTTGTCCAGCGCCAGCGGGCCATCCAGCACCGCGCCGGTGATCTGGCCGCGGTCCGCCATCTTGCACAGCGCGGCGGCCTCCACCGTCGAAGGCACGTTGGGGTTGACCGTCTCCATGGCGCTGAGGATGGCCACCCGCACGTCGGTCACGCCCATCGCCCGCGCCAAATCGATGGCGTTCTGCACGATGTCCATCTTCTGCTGCAGCGTCGGCGCGATGTTCACCGCCGCATCGGTGATGATCAGGGCGTTGGCATGACCGGGAACGTCCATGATGAAGCAGTGGCTGATGCGGCGAGCGGTGCGGATGCCGGTGTCCCCCGCCACCACCGCGGCCATCAGCTCGTCGGTGTGCAGGCTCCCCTTCATCAGGGCCTCGGCCCGCCCCAGCCGGACGAGCTCCACCGCCTTCGCCGCCGCGTCGTGGCTGTGGGCGGCATCGACCACCTCCAGCGAGCGGATGTCGAGCTTCCTCCGTGCGGCGATCTCCCGGATGCGCTGGGCCGGCCCGACCAGGACCGGGACGATGAGGCGCAGGCGCGCCGCCTCCACCGCGCTCTCCAGGGACACCTCGTCGCAGGGGTGGACCACGGCGGTGGTGGCCGGCGGCAGGCGCTGGGCGGACTGGATGAGGCGCTCGTACTTCTCGTGCCGGCCGCCGCCCTCCCGGCTCGCGGTCTCAGGCATGAGCGGCCTCGGGCTGCTGGCGCCGGGTGATGCCCCTGGCGAACAGGGATTCCACGCGCTCGAGGCGGAGCCGTGCCTCGTCGGAGAGGGGGCCCCGGGCGGCGAGCATGCGGTGCACCGCCTCCAGAGCCGCCCCGCGCTCCTCGGAGTCCTCGGGCAGCAGAGCGGGGAGGGCACGGATGGCCCGCTCCTCGTCGAGGGCGACGAGGAGGAACTGCTCGCGGAAGAGCTCCTTGAGCTGGCGCATCGTCCGCCGGGGTCCACCGGGCTGGGCGGCGCGGATTGCCCTGAGCATGGTGAAGCCCCGCTCGTCGACGGTGCCCTCCGGGAGCCGGACGTAGACCAGCGCCCGGACCGCCGCTTCCGCCGCTCCCCCCTGGTCGAACCGCTCGTTCAGCTCGGAGCGGCGCCGGGCGGCCAGGAGCTCCCCGGCCAGGTTGCGCCGATGCTGCCGGCCCGGGGACGGGGCCGGGGGACCGAGCCCGACCAGCGATTGCACCAGAGGCATTCCGTAGAAGTTGAGGAACGTCTTTTCGGTCAGCGTGTCCCGGGCCGAGCCGAGCGCCTCCAGGACCGCGCCCACCCGCGACGACGTCGCCCGTTCCAGCGCCAGGAGCGCGTTGTCCGGCTGAACCGGCTTCCGGCTGGCGCGGACGCTCCCCGCCAGGAGCCTGACCGGCCACATCAGCGGATTGCGATCCGAGAAGAGCGCGAAGCGGAGGCGGTTCGGGTGCAGCTCCCGCATTCCCTGGGCCACCACCCGGGGAACCATCGCCCGGAGGACGGGTCCTACCAGGGTTCGGTACAGGCCGTGGTTGATCTCCGACAGGCGGGCCACGGCGGCGAAGCGCCGCTCGTCCTCGGGGGTGTTCCCGCCGAGCTTGCGGATGTCGTCCAGCGTCCGCGCCTCGAGCCGGAACAAGTACTTCCCCTCGATGAGCTCGGGGTTCCGGGTGGACTCGTCGACCTCGGTGATCACCGCCTCGTAGAGCCCGGGGGGAAGCAGATCGATGAGCTCCATGGCCCCGGCCAGCTCGCCATGCTCCTTGGTGGCCACCTTCCCGGAGACGAAGATTCCCAGGTGCCCGATGCTCTGGTGCAGCGTGTAGACGATGGTCTGCTCGTTGGCCACGATCTCCCGCTCGTGCTGGTAGAGGTCGGTGATCCAGCCGAGCGCCTGCTGCGGCGGCGTGATGTCATCGCCCCAGGAGCAGAAGACGATGATCGGCGAGCGGATGTTGCGCAGGTCGATGGCGGCCCCGTCCTCGGCGGTCAGCTCACCGCTGGTCAGCTTGTTCCCGACGAAGAGATTGTCGGCGATCCACTGCATCTCCTCGGCGTTCATCAGCACCGGGCTTCCCCACCAGGTCTCGAAGTCCAGGAAGCGGGCGGCCTCGGTGTCCACCTTGGAGTAGACGTTGTAGATCTTCTTCCAGAAGGTGTTGGCCGGATTGAGAGCTTCGAAGTTGGCGATGAGATGGGCTCCGTCGAAGATGCCCTTGCCCAGGTCGCCGGCCAGCGCGGTGAGCCAGGTCCCGCCGAGCAGGCCGCCCAGGTAGCGCAGCGGGTTCTTTCCCCGGACACCGGCCCAGTAGGAGAGGGGCGATCCGGCCAGGAGGATCGGCCCGGACAGCTCCGGGCGCATGGCGGCCATGATCATCATCTGCCAGCCGGCCTGGCAGTTGGCGACGATGACCGGCTTGCCCTCCGCCTCCGGATGACGGGCGGCCACCTCCTCGACGAACGCCGCCTCCGCCACGCAGACGTCCTCCACCGTCTGGCCGGGCACGGGCTCCGGCAGGAAGCCGATGAAGTAGCAGGGGTGGCCGGCGGCCAGGGCGACGCCGATCTCGCTCTCCTGCTTCATCCCGCCGATGCCCGGGCCGTGCCCGGCGCGCGGGTCGACCACGATGAAAGGCGCCTTGCGCGGGTCGGTCGTCTGGTCCTCGTGGGGAACGATGCGCACCAGCGCATAGTTGACCGGGCGGGGCAGGGTGCGGCCATCGCGGATCAGCTCCGCGTCGAAATCCAGAACGTGGGGAACCTCGCGGGCGCGTTGCTCGAGATAGGTGTTGCCGCGCTGGCGGAGCACATCCAAGAGCAGGATCCAGCGCTGCCAGGCATCCACCCAGTACTCCTGCCACTCCCCGGCTCCGGGCCACGGCCTCGTCGCAAGCTCTCGGGCTCGACTGACGAGAGCGGTTTCCATGATGCACCTCGAGGTACGGCCGCGAACCAGCGCGGCCTTCGCTCGACCCTCCTGCAATCGGGACACCATGAAGATGGAAGCGCCGGACGAAAAATGCCCCGCAACCGGCCGTCGTTTGGATGCTTCGATCGCGTGGTATGACGCCTCGCGCAAGACACCTGGTGGGGCCCCGGGAGGGCGCAGATTCTGCGGAAGCGCGAGCCGCGCCCGCCGGGCCGAGCCGGTGGCGGCGTTCTCGCGAGGATGACGGAGCCCCGATGAGCGCTCGGAAGGCACCCCGCCGATCGACCGGAGCGCGGCTGCGGCCGGTGGGCATGATCCGCTCTTTGCTCAGGACGCGAGGCCAGGCACCGCGACAGGGTTCGGAGGGCGCGCCGGACGCCTGGCTCGAGCTGTACCCGTGGGCGGCGCGGGGGCTCGACGGGCTCGCCGTGGGCGACGAGATCATCGTCGTCACCTGGTTGCACCGAGCGCGCCGCGAGGTTCTCCGCGTTCACCCGCGGTCCGACATGCGCCGTCCACTGACCGGCGTCTTCTCGACACGCTCACCGGATCGGCCCAATCCGCTCGGCCTTCACCCGGTCAGGGTCCGCGCGCTGGACGGGCGCCGCCTCCGCATCGGGCCGATCGAGGCCATCGACGGGACCCCGGTGGTCGACATCAAGCCAGTCTTGCGGTGAAGTGCCGCCGCCGTTTTCATTGGCGTTCCCAGCCTCGGTCCCCCAAAGTTCTCCCCCGGGAGGGGTTCTCTGCGGAAAGCGCTCGTGGTAGGTGCGGCGGTGCTCGGCTGGGTCGGAACGAGCGCGCCGGCGCGCGGTGAGGCGCAGCATACCCTCGGCCCGAGCTGGCAGCTGATGGTCATCGACACCAAGCAGGGGAACACCTCGAGCGTCCAGGGGCCGGGAGTGAGCTACGCCGCCACCCTGGGCGGCAACTGGGGCTTCCAGGGGACCTTCACCGCCTACTTCCCGCTCACCGCCTACCAGAACGGCAAGCACATCACGGTGTCCGACGTCTACAGCAGCGCCTGGGGCATCGACGCCGTCCTGGCGGCCTCGCGGCGGCTCTGCTTCTCCTCCTCGCTGCAGCTCGACGTCGCCCTGGGTCCGCACCTCGACGGCCTGGTGATGAAGGGCCAGCGCACCAGCACCAACAACGGCTACACCGACTTCAACAGCTTCACCATGGGGGTCGGGGTGAGCGCCGTGCTGCGCTGGCGCCTCGGCTCGGGTCCGCTCATCCTCGGTGCCTTCGGCAGCGGAGCGGTCGACTTCCTCGACCTTCTCCACGGCGGTGACCTCTCGGTGGGCTACGGCATCACCGCCGGGGCGCTGGTGGGGGTGACGCTGCAGTGAGGCGCCGCACCCTGCACGTCGCGGCCGGGCTCCT
>DASPUU010000298.1:0-12765 GCA_035622755.1 Myxococcaceae bacterium | reverse complement strand
GCGCTGTCCGGGACATGGCTGCCGCAGCGGTAGCAGAGCACGCCTCGGGAGTCTAATAGACTCACCCCACTGCGCCACTCCTGCACACCGCTGCTAACGGCCGGTGGAGCCGAAGCCGCCGCTGCCGCGCGTAGTCTCGGGGAGTACCTCCACCTCCACGAGCGCAGCACGGCCCACCGGTGCGACGACGAGCTGGGCAATGCGCTCGCCGCGCTGCAGACGAAAGGGCATGGTGGAGAGGTTGACGAGGATGACTTGGACTTCGCCGCGGTAGTCGGAGTCGACGGTGCCGGGGGAGTTGAGGCAGGTGACGCCGTGCCGCAACGCGAGGCCAGAGCGCGGCCGCACCTGCCCCTCGAAGCCCTCGGGCAGCGCCAGCGCGAGCCCGGTGGGGACGGCGCGGCGCTCCATCGGGGCGAGCGTCCACTCGCCGTCGATGTCGGCGAGCAAATCGAGGCCTGCGGCGCCGTCCGTTTGGTAGCCGGGCAAAGGCAGCGGCTCGGCGCGAGCGCGCACCCGTCGCACCTGGACGGTGACGGTGACCATGGGCGCTTTTGCCCTTAGGCCTTGGCCTGGGGCCCGCCAGCGGCGGCCGGCTGGGCTTGCGCACCCTCGGCGCGCTCGGCCATCGCCTCCTTGCGGGAGAGACGAATTTTCCCCGTCCGGTCGATGCTGATGACCTTCACCATGACTTCGTCGCCCTCCTTGAGGACGTCGGAGACGCTCTTCACCCGCTTGTCGGACAGCTCGGAGATGTGCACCAGCCCGTCGGTGCCGGGGAAGAGCTCCACGAAGGCGCCGAACTCGGCAATTTTGCGCACCGTGCCCAGGTACACCTTGCCCACCTCGGCTTCGCGGGTGAGCGCCTGCACCATGGAGATGGCCTGCTGGACGGCCTCGGCGTTGTTGCTGGCGATGTCCACCCGTCCGCTGTCCTCGATGTTGATGGAGCAACCGGTGCGGGCGATGATGTCCTTGATGACTTTGCCACCCGGGCCGATGACGTTCTTGATGAACTCGGGCCTTATCATCAGCGTGGTGATGCGGGGCGCGTAGCGGTTGATTTCCGGCCGCGGCTTGTCCAGGGCCTTCAGCATCTCGCCCAGAATGTGCAGCCGGCCTCGCCGCGCCTGCTCCAGCGCGCGGCTCATGATGGCCGTCGTCAACCCAGAAATCTTGATGTCCATCTGGATGCTGGTGATGCCCTTGCTGGTCCCGCACACCTTGAAGTCCATGTCCCCCAGATGGTCCTCGTCTCCGAGGATGTCGGAGAGGATGGCCACCCGCTCTCCCTCCTTCACCAGGCCCATGGCGATGCCGGCCACCGGGGCGGCGATGGGAACACCGGCATCCATCAGCGACAGGGTGCCGCCGCACACCGTGGCCATGGAGCTGGAGCCGTTCGATTCCAGGATGTCGGAGACGATGCGCACCGTGTAGGGGAACTGCTCGCTCTTGGGCAGCATGTTGCGCAGCGCGCGCTCGGCGAGCGCCCCGTGGCCGATCTCCCGCCGGCCCGGCCCGCGCAGCGGCTTGGTCTCGCCCACGCTGAAGGGCGGGAAATTGTAGTGGAGCATGAACTTGCGGAAGGTCTGACCGGTGAGCAGCTCCACCCGCTGCTCGTCCTCGCTCGTCCCGAGCGTGACCGCCACCAGGGCCTGTGTCTCGCCGCGGGTGAAGAGCGCGCTGCCGTGCACCCGGGGCAGGAGCCCGACGTCGCAGGTGATGGCGCGGACCTCGTCATGCGCACGGCCACCGACCCGCCCGCCGGCCACCGTCAGCTGGCGCATGTGCTCGTACTTGAGGTCCTCGACCAGCGCCTTGGCCAGCTTCTCGGTGGTGGACGTGAAGGCCGCGCCCAGCCGCTCCCTCAGGGCGGCCACCACCTGCTTCTTCACCGCCCCCAGGGCGTCGTAGCGGGCGTGCTTCTCGGCGATGGCGTATCCGGCGCGGATGCCTTCCAGACCCAGCTCCCGGACCGCGGCCCGGAGCGAGTCGTCGGCGGTGGCCGCCGGCTCGTAGGGACGCTCGGCCACGCCGAGCTCGCGACGCATCTCCTCCTGCACGCGCAACAGCGGTTGCACCGCGCGGTGCCCGAACTCCAGCGCGGCGACCATGTCCGCCTCCGAGACCTGCTCCGCCCCGCCCTCGACCATGACGATGGCCTCGCGGCTGCAAGCCATCACCAGGTCCAGGTCGGAGACGGCGCGCTGCTTGGCCGTCGGGTTGGCGATCAGCGTGCCGTCCACGCGGCCCACCCGCACCCCGGCGATGGGCCCGTGGAAGGGAATGTCGGAGACCATCAGGGCGGCGGAGGCGCCGGTGATGCCATGGATGTCACCCTCGTTCTCCGGGTCGGAGGAGATGACCGAGGCGATGACCTGGGTCTCGTAGGCATAGCCTTCGGGGAAGAGGGGGCGACAGCTCCGGTCCACCAGGCGCGAGCTGAGGGTCTCCTTCTCGGTCAGCCGGCCCTCCCGGCGGAAGAAGCTTCCCGGGATCCGCCCGGCCGAATAGAGACGTTCCTGGTACTCGACGGTGAGGGGAAGAAAGTCGACGTCCTTCTTCTCCTTCGCCGACACGGCGGTGACGAGGATGATCGTGTCGCCGTAGCGCACGACGACCGAGCCGTCGGCCTGCTTGGCCATCTTCCCGGTCTCGATCGACAGCAGGCTGCCGCCGAACTGCACTTCCTTCTTGAGGTACATGTGTTCCTTCTCGCTCCGGCGCCCGCCCGCCCTCGGCGGCCGGGGGCCAATTCCGTGTTTCGCCGGTCGAAGCGAAAGGAACTTTCAGTCTCTGAGCGCAGGCGCCGAGCCCTCTTCCTCGGCGCCTCCGTACGGAGGCCAAAACCCCTTGCGCCTCTCCCGACGTCCTTCCCTGTGTCCTCCCTGCCCGCTCCGGGGCAGGGCCTTTCTCGGCGAGCGGCCGGTGGGGTCCCTGCTACTTGCGGATCCCGAGCCCCTCGATGAGCTTCTTGTAGCGCGTCGTGTCCTTGTTCTTCAAATAATCGAGCAGCCGCCGCCGCTGGCCGACCAGCTTGAGCAGGCCGCGCCGGCTGTGGTGGTCCTTCTTGTGTGTCTTGAAGTGGTCGGTCAGCTGGTTGATGCGCTCGGAGAGGAGGGCGACCTGGACCTCGGGGCTGCCGGTGTCGGTGTCGTGGGTCCGGAACTGGGCGACCAGCTCAGCCTTTCGTTCGATCTCGACGGCCATGTCTCTTCGTGTGCTCCATCCGCCTCCGGGGGTCCCTGGCCAGGACGGGAACTCCTGACCCCGCCGGTGGGCCCGCGCCGGGCGCCCCACTCCGGGGGCCAGGCCAGGCCCGGTCGTCCGCGGAGGGGTGCAGACGCCGGGGGACCCCCGGACGGCAGCCGGGGAGGGCGCCGGGCTTATAGACGCGAGCCGCCCGGGTTGCAATGTGACAGGCTAGAGCCAGGCGAGGGGAGACTTCCAGTCACCATGGAATCCGGCGCCGGAGCTCCGGCGTGGAGCCAGGGGTGAGTTCGGGGGAGCTCGTGCGGTCGACGCCGATCATCGTCCTCGTCGTGCTCGTTGCGGCCTGGCCGGCGCCGGCCCAGACGCCGCCGCCCGGCCCGCCGGCGGATCGCGCCCCGACGCCGCCTCCCGGGCCGCCTGAAGATCAGGGTGTGGAAATCGTCATCCCGCAATACACGGACGAATCTCCCCGTCCATCGGACGCGCCGGTCGTTCTCACCGCCGACGAGAAGGCGGTCTACGACCGGTCGAAGCTCAAGTACGTCCGAGCCACCAACGACGTGAAGCTCGGGAGCCTGACCCTCGACCGGGCCCAGTTCTACGACATCGTCGGACGCCCGGAGCTGGCCCAAGAAGCGCGCTCGCGGACCACCAGCCGCATCCTGTGGATCACCGGCGGAAGCCTGGTGGCCGCAGCCGGGCTGGTGGCCGGGATCATCCTCATGGTGAACAACGAGACCGGCATGGACTGCACCGGGGTGGGAACGGTGCCCGATGCCATCTGCAAGCCGATCCCGAGCAACACCGCCACCTGGTCCGGGCTCGGGCTGGCCATCGGCGGCCCGGTCATCGGCGCGGTCCTCATCGCGGTGGGCATCGTCACCACCGGGCCGCCGACCACGCCCGAGCAGGACATGCAGATGGTCGAGCGCTACAACCGGTCGCTGCTGGACCGGCTCTCCGGCCGGAGCGCGGCGCCGTCGCTCGCGCCGGCGGTGGGCTTCCGGGCCGGGCCGGCCGGGGGGCGCGTCGAGCTCGCCTGGCACTTCTGACGGAGGAGACGGCTGGGGCGGCTGGACGCTTCAGGACCGGCCCGAGGTGTCCGGCCCGGCCTTCCCCGGCTCGCTTCCCGAGAGCACCCGGACGTAGGCCAGGCGCCCGGCGCGCACGTCGGCCACCGCCAGGAGCGCCCCGTCCGGCCCCACGACGCGGACCCGCGGTGCCGGCGTCTCGAGGTGAACCGGGAGGGGGACGCCGTGCGCCACCCGCGGCACGTCCTCGGCGGCGACGCGGAAGAGAGGGAGATCGGGAAGCATGTCCACGGGCGGGATGAGCCGCGCTCGCAGCGCGGCTTCGCCCCCCGGCCCGGCAGCGAGCGCCTCCAGGCGGTCGAGGGGGACGGCCCGGTCGATCCCGAAGGGTCCGCTCGCCGTCCGGCGCAGGGCCTTCAGGCAGCCGCCGCAGCCGAGGGCCCGCCCCAGCTCGTCGGCCAGGACGCGCACGTAGAATCCCTTGCTGCAGCGGAGCGACAGCGTCACCTCGGAGGCGGAGAAGTCACGCAGGACCAGGGCGTGCACGCTGACCGTCCGCGCCGCCCGCTCCACCTCCTCGCCGGCGCGCGCCCGCTGGTAGAGCCTGCGCCCCCGCACCTTGACCGCCGAGACCATGGGCGGAGTCTGGAGGTGGGTTCCCCGGAACCGTTCCAGGGCCGCCGCCAGCGCGGGCTCGGTGAGGGGCGGCACCGGAGCGGTCCGCCGCACCGTGCCGGTCACGTCCAGGGTGTCCGTCTCCAGCCCGAGCCGCACCACCGCGTCGTAGGCCTTCTCGCCGTCGGCCAACAGCCCGGCCAGCTTGGTCGCCTCGCCCAGGGCCACCGGGAGCACGCCGGTGGCCAGGGGGTCGAGCGTCCCGGTGTGACCCGCCTTCCGGTTGCCGGTGAGCACCCGCACCCGTCGCACCACCTCGAACGAGGTCGGGCCGCTCGGCTTGTCGATGACCAGGAGGCCGTCCATCTCCGGGCCGGAGCTTAGCGCCGGGGGCCGCTCACCACCCCTCCCGGGCCTTCACCTCGCGCAGCAGCCGGTCGATCTTGTCGCCCTCCTGGAGCGACCCGTCGAAGGTGAAGAACACCTCGGGAGAGACCCGGAGCTTGACCCGGGCGGTGACCTCGCGACGGACGTAGCCGCGCGCAGCCTCCAGGCCCTGCTCGGTCTGGGCACGGGCCTCCTCGTCGCCCAGGGACGACCAGTAGACCCGCGCCACGCGGAGGTCGGGCGAGACCTTGACTCCGGTGATGGTGATGAAGCCGATGCGCGGGTCGCGGAGCTCCCCCCGCTCGAGCAGGTCGGCCACCGCCGCCTGGATCTCGGCGGCCACACGCTCGGGCCGGGACGGGGTGGTCACGGCTTCTCCCAGTCCCGGCGGTTGCGCAGCGAGCGGGCCCGGGCCCGGGCCTCGCCCAGGGTGAGGTCCCCGCTCGTTCGCTGCCCGGCGCGGCGGACGAGCGGCTCCTCCGGACGCCGCTCCCAGGAGGCCATCCCTTCCGCCTCGGCCAGGCTCCGGTCCTCCCGGGCGAAGGGGAGCTCGAGCGTCGCCGGGTCGGGACCTCCTCCGGACGAGGCGAAGAGCTGCTCGCCGAAGGCCAGGATCTCGCGCTCCCGGGTGAGGAGCGGCGCCAGGTACATCTCCTCCACGAAGTGAAGGATCTTCTCCAGCTGCTCGTCGACGTGGCGGCGCTCGTTGCCCACCACGGCAAAGGCGATGGTGGCCCGCTGCCAGAGGTCCTGGTCCTCCACCTCGGCCACCGAGGCGTTGAAGCGCGCCTTGACCCGGTCGGTGATCCTCCGGAGGACCTGCCGCTTCGACTTGAGCGACCCCGAATCGGCGATCTGAAGCGCGCAGCGGGCGACACCGACGAACATCGAACGGCCGCTCCCTCGAAGGGCCAGCCTGGAGCCGGAAGGCATCCTACTCCAGGCTGGGCCGGGTCTCCTCGATCTCGAAGGCCTCGATGACGTCGCCGGGCTTGAAGTCCTGCCAGCCCTCCACCCCGATGCCACACTCGAAGCCCTGGGCCACCTCGCGCACGTCGTCCTTGAACCGCCGCAGGCTGGCCACCTTGGCGAGCCCGAGCTCCTTTCCCTCGCGGAGGATGCGGACCTGGGCGGTGCGCCGGATGACTCCCTCGACCACCGCGCAGCCGGCGATGGTCCCCAGCTTGGGCACGTTGAAGAGGTTGCGCACCTCCGCCCGTCCGAGCTTCTTCTCCGTGCGGATCGGCTCGAGCAGACCCTCCATCGCCTTGCGGACGCCGTCGATGAGCTCGTAGATGATGGAGTAGGTGTAAATCCCGACGGCCTGGGCCTTGGCGGCGGCCTCGGCGCCGGATTCGGGTCGAACGTTGAACCCGAGCACGATGCCGCGGCTGGCGGCGGCCAGCATCACATCCGACTCGGTCATCGCCCCGACGCCCTTGTGGATGATCTCCACCTTGACCTTCGGCGTGGAGAGCTTGGTCAGCGCCTGGGCCACCGCCTCCACCGAGCCCTGCACGTCGCCCTTGACGACCACCCGCAGCTCCTTGGCCTCCCCCTCCTTGGTCCGCTGGAGGAGGGACTCGAGCGAGTCCTTGGAGGTCTTGCCCAGGTCCGCCTGGCGCTCCTTGGAGCTCCGGTGCTCGGCGATCTCCTTGGCCGCCTTCTCGTCCTCGACCACGTTGAAGGTGTCGCCGGCGGTGGGGACACCGGAGAGCCCGACCACCTCGGCGGAGTAGCCGGGGAGCACCTCTTTCACCGGCTCGCCCCGCCCGTCGAGCATGGCCCGCACCCGGCCGGAGTGCGTGCCGGTGACCAGCGCGTCGCCGGTGCGCAGCGTCCCCTCCTGGATCAGGACGGTGGCCACCGGTCCGCGCCCCTTCTCCAGCTTGGCCTCGATGACCGTCCCCAGCGCGGAGCGATTGGGATTGGCGGTGAGCTCGAGGACCTCCGCCTGCAGGATGATGTTCTCCAGCAGGAGGTCGACGCCCATCTTGGTCCGGGCCGAGACCGGGACCATGATCGTGTCCCCGCCCCACTCCTCCGGGACCAGCTCCAGGGCGGCCAGATCCTTCTTCACCCGCTCCGGGTTGGCGCCGGCGAGATCCATCTTGTTGATCGCCACCACCAGCGGGACCTTGGCGGCCTTGGCGTGGCTCACCGCCTCCCGGGTCTGGGGCATGACCCCGTCGTCCGCCGCCACCACCAGCACCACCAGGTCGGTGACGTTGGCGCCGCGGGCGCGCATGGCGGTGAAGGCCTCGTGGCCCGGGGTGTCGAGGAAGGTGATATCTCCCTTGGGGGTCGACACCGTGTAGGCGCCGATGTGCTGGGTGATGCCGCCGGCCTCGCCCTCGGCCACGTGGGCCGACCGGATGGCGTCGAGGAGCGAGGTCTTGCCGTGGTCGACGTGCCCCATCACCGTCACCACCGGGGGCCGCGGCCGCTCGTCCTCCGGACGCTCGGCCACCTCGGGGAGGTAGTCCTCCACCTCGAACCCGACCTTCTCCACCTTCCACCCGTAGTCGGTGGCGATGATCGCCGCCGTGTCCGCATCCACCATCTGGTTGGCGGTGGCCATCGTCCCCCCGGCCATGAGCTTCTTGATGATCTCCGCCGTCTTCACGCCCATGCGCTGGGAAAGGTCGGAGACGCTGATCGCCTCCTCCACCCGGATGACCTTCTTCTCCTCCGCCATTTCGGTGATCTGCGTCTTCTGACCCTTCTTGGTGGGCTTCCGCTTCTTGCCCCGCACCGGGATGGTGACACGGCCCCAGATCAGGTTGTCCATCTCCTGCTTGGTGATGCCGCCTTCCTTCTCCGAGGTGCGCTTCTTGCCCCGTTCCTGCTCCTTCTTCTTGGTGATGTCGATCAGCTCGCGGCCGCGGCCGATGGCATCGGGGACCACCTTGAACTCCCGCACCTCGCCGATGGCCTTCTTGCCCGGAGCGAGGGGGATGTTCTTGTGCGCCGTCGAGGAGGGAGTGACCCGCCGCACGGCCCCCGAGGGCCGGCTGATGACCACCGCCTGGGTGGCCGTGGGGCGGAGAGGTCGCGGCTCGGCGGCGGGCGCACCGGGGGCCGCCGAGGCGCCGGACGCCGCCGGGGAGGCGGCCGCTCGGGACGTGGAGGCGACCGGCCGCTGGGGTGCTCCCGGACGTGTCGGCGGGCCAGCCGGGGCGGGGCGAGCGCCCTGCGGGGCCGGACGGGAGATGATCTGCGCCGATCGGAAGCCGGGGCTGGCCGGACGCTGGGCCGGGGCGGGCGGAGGGGCCGCCGCCGCGGGAGGCTCGGGCGGCGGGACGGGAGCGGGAGTCGGAGCGGCCACGGAGGGGGCCTCCACCGCCGGCGGACCGCTGGCCGCCGGGGGCTCCACTGCGGCCGGGGGGGCCACGGTCTCCACGTGCGCGGCTTCGGCGGCCGGCGCGGCGGCCCCGTTTCCGCCTAGGTGGCTCTCGACGCCCGGGCCCTTGCGGCGGACCACGAAGCCCTTGGCCGCGACCGGAGCCGGAGCGGCGCGCGGCCGTCGCTTCTCGACGATGCGCTGCACCGCCGCGGTCGCCTGGTCGTCCTCGAGCGAGCTGGAGTGGCTCTTGACGTCGTAGCCCAGAGCCGTCAGCTCGGTGACCACCTCGCGGTTGTCGAGCTCGATGCCAAAGGCCTTGAGCTCCTTGGCGATTTCGTGAACGCGCTTCTTCGACATAGCCCCTGTGGTCCGTCTTCTACCGCACTCGTCGTCGTGCAGCCCAGAGCTGTTAGGTCCTCGTCGTCCCGAGCTCGGCCTCGAGCGCGGAGAGGTCGATGCTGCGCGCCTGGCCGCGAAAGGCCCGCGCCAGCGCCTTTCGCTGCGCCGCGGCGCGGAGACATCCCGCACCGCACAGGTAGGCGCCCCGACCGCCTCCGGTCCTCGTCCGGTCCCAGGCGGCTCTTCCCTCGCTCGACAGGTAGAGCCGCTGCAGTTCTGCTTGGGGGCGCTTCGCCCCGCATCCGATGCAGGTCCGCTCCGGGGGCTTGAGCCGCGGAGTCACGTCGCGCCCGCCGCTCAGGGCGCCTTGGCCTCCTCTCCGGACGGCGCCGCCAGGGCGGCCATGCCCGCGCGCTCGGCGTCGAGCTCGGTGCGCAGCTTGGCCTCCTCGAGCAGGTAGGACTCGGCGGCGCTCTTCAGCTGGCGCGCCTTCTTGATGCCCACCCCGGGGACGTCGCCGAGCTTGGCCAGGTCCTTCTCGTTGGCCACGTCCTCGACGGTCTTGAAGCCGCTCAGGACCAGGGCCTCGATGGTCTTCTCGCTCATCCCCCGCACCCGGGCCAGCCGCTCGTTCTGGGTGAGCTCGTCCGGATGGCGGCGGGCCTCGATGAGCCGTTGCTGCTCGCGCTCGTACTCCATGCGCGACAGCTCGGCGGCGTCGTCCACCATCTGCTTGCTCGCCTGCTCCTGCATCGCCGGGATGCGGGCCGGGTCGAGCCCGGGGATCTGCGCCAGGACCTCCGGGCTCGCCTCGGCCACGTCCTTCGCCTGCCGGAACCCGTGCGCGTAGAGGGTCTCGATGAGCAGCTCGGTCACCCCGGGAAGCGCGCCCAGCGAGCGGTTGGCGAACTCCCGCATCTCGCGCACCCGGCTCTCGCTGTTGATGTCCAGCTTCCATCCGGTGAGCTGGGCCGCCAGCCGCACATTCTGCCCGCGCCGGCCGATGGCCAGGCTGAGCTGGTCGTCCGGCACGATGAGCTCCATGGCGTGGTTGGCCTCGTCGATGATCACCCGCGAGACCTCGGCCGGGGCGAGCGCCGAGCAGACGAAGCGCGCCGGATCCTCGTCCCAGGGGACGATGTCGATCTTCTCCCCCCGCAGCTCCTGGACCACCGCCTGCACCCGCGACCCCTTCATCCCCACGCAGGCGCCCACCGGATCCACGTCCGCATCGCGGCTGGAGACGGCGATCTTGGCCCGGCCTCCGGGCTCCCGCGCCGCGGCCTCGATGACCACGATGCCCTCGGCGATCTCCGGGACCTCCATCTCGAAGAGCTTGGTGAGGAGGTTGACCGAGGCCCGGCTGAGGATGATCTGCGGCCCCTTCGACTCGCGCAGCACGTCGAGCACGAAGGCCTGGACCCGGTCCCCGGCGCGGTAGGTCTCCCGCGGCACCTGCTCCCTGACCGGGAGGACGGCCTCGGCACGGCCCAGGTCGACGATGATGTTTCCCCGCTCGAACCGGCGGGCGATCCCGGTGACGATCTCGTTCTTGCGGTCCTTGTATTCGTTGTAGACGTTCTCCCGCTCCGCGTCGCGGGTGCGCTGGAGGATGACCTGCTTCGCCGTCTGTGCGGCGATGCGGCCGAACCCGCGGCGGAAGGTCTTCAGCTTGAGAATGTCGCCGTACTGGTCGTCCTGCGCCTTGGCGTCGGCGGCGTCCTCGTCGCGGTAGAAGATCTGGAAGGCCAGCTCGTCCCCGGGCTCGACCTCCATCCCCTTCTTCCGCGCCTCGTCCAGCGAGAGCTGGTTCACCGCCTGGGTCGGGTCGGTGATCTCCGGGATCACGGTGATCGCCTGGAAGAGCTCGACCACCCCTTTCTCGGTGTCGTACTTCGCTTCGAGATTCCGGTCCTGGCCGAAGTGCTTCTTGGCCGCGGTGAGCATCGCGTCCTCGAGCGTGGCCACCAGGACGCTCTTGTCGATGCCCTTGTCCTTGGCCACCTGCTCGAGGATCAAGTTCAGGTTCACCACCGGGTTGGGTGCCGCGCTCGTGGCCATGGCTCGCTCGTCCTAGAACTCGAACTCCAGATTTGCCTTCGCGATGTCCCGGAAGGGGATGCGGCAGGCCGGTCCCCCCTCGACCCGGACGGTCACCCCGTCGTCGCCCACCGCCTCCAGCGTCCCGATGAAGCTCTTTCGGCCGGGCTCGCCCAGAGGACCGTAGGTCTTGACCTTGACCCGGCGGCCGAGGACCCGGCGGAAGTGGTCCGCCGTCCGCAGGACCCGGTTCACCCCCGGGCTGCTGACCTCGAGGCTGTAGGCGCCGGGCACGACCTCCTCGACGTCGAGCGCAGTCTCCACCGCGTGCGAGACGCGGGCGCACTCCTCGAGACCCACCCCACCGTCCCGCGAGAGCGGATCATGCCCCGGCCGGTCGATGAACAGGCGCAGGATCCACCCCGAGGGCTCGCGCAGGTACTCCACGTCGAGCAGCTCCAGGCCCTCGCCACGGATCAGGGGCTCCGCCACGCGCGCCGCGCGCTCGGCCACCGACGCCTTGTGAGGAACCGCGGACATGGCAGGAGGACCCCAGAAACGAAAAAAGCGGGCACCGAGGGCCCACTTTTCGAGGGTGAATCGAAAAATGTGGATGCCCTCGGTACCACACGGCTCCCGAGCGTGTAAAGGCACGGGGCCCCCGGGAACGGGCCACCACCCACCCACCCGCCGGGCCCCCGAGCGAGGCCTGACGCATCGCGGCGGACCCTGCGTTGTGCCATTCTCGGGGCCCATGCCGCTCGTGGCCGCCGTTCAGATGGCCTCCGGGGCCGACAAGGCACGCAACCTCGCCGCCGCGGAGCGCCTGGTGCGGCTCGCGGTCGGCCGCGGAGCGGCGCTGGTCGGGCTCCCGGAGAACGTCGCCTGGATGGGACCGGAGGACGAGCGGACCTCAGCCGCCGAGCCGCTCGACGGACCCACCCTGGCGCACTTCGCGGCGCTGGCGCGCAGCCTGGGCATTCACCTGCTCGCCGGGAGCATCCTCGAGACGGGGGCCCCGGGCGGCCGCCTCTACAACACCAGCGTCCTCTTCGGCCCGTCGGGCGAGCGACTGGCCGTCTACCGCAAGATTCACCTCTTCGACGTCGAGGTCGGCGACGGCCAGACCTACCGCGAGTCGGCCGCGGTGGCCCCCGGCCAGGAGGTGGTCACCGCCGAGACTCCGCTCGGCACCCTCGGGCTGTCCGTTTGCTACGACCTGCGTTTCCCCGAGCTGTACCGGGCGCTCTCCGCCCGCGGCGCGGTGATCCTCACCGTCCCGAGCGCCTTCACCCTGATGACCGGCAAGGACCACTGGGAGGTCCTGCTCCGCGCCCGGGCCATCGAGAACCAGGCCTACGTGCTCGCCCCGGCGCAGGGCGGGCGCCACCCCGGTGACCGCCTCACCTATGGCCACGCCCTGGTCGCCGACCCCTGGGGCCTGGTCGTCGCGCGCGCCTCGGAGGGCGAGTGCATCGCCGTCGCCGAGGTCGACCCAGGCCTGGTCGAGCGGGTGCGCGCTCGGCTGCCTGCGCTCCGGCACCGCCGCCTCTGACCCGCGGGTCGCCGGCCGCCGGGGCGGACCGGAGCGTGTCCACACCTACACGCTCGGGCCGGCCCCGGAGGGGATCCGAGGGCGTGGCTCAAGTAGAGTCGGGCCCGTACCACCCGGACAGCCGGCACCTGCACCCGTCGGGACGACACATGGCTCTGTGCCTCACGCTGCTTGCGGCAGGCGACGCTTGCCGCAAGTCCACGCCCGGCGTCAGCGACGCCTCGTCGCCGCCTGCG
>DASPUU010000297.1:0-11086 GCA_035622755.1 Myxococcaceae bacterium | reverse complement strand
GGATGCGGCAGCTGGCCCGGGCCAGCCGCCGGTCGGAGAGGTTGGAGAGGATGCGCAGGTAGACCCGGCCGCCGGTGATCTGCTCGATGAGCGGGGCCACCCCCTCGGCCATGGTGTTGATCAGGTTGGCGCCCATCGCCTCCTGGGTGTCGATGAGGAGGTGGACGATGAGCAGCGGCTCGCCGCGGGCGCCCTCCGGGGCGGGGAGCACCCGGACCTCGACCTCCTTGGCGCCGCCGCCGCGCCGCTGCATGGAGGGATGGAAGCTGTTGGCCAGGGCGAGGATCTGCTCCCGGTGGGCGAGGATGGTCTCCATGGCCTCGGTCGGGTCGCCGTAGCCGGTGACCTGGACCTGGCCCACCATCAGCGAGTCGTCGGCCTCGGCCTCGAAGCCTCCCGCCTCGCGGACGATCTTGGCGGCGAAGGACACCGCCGCCACGACGCTCGGCTCCTCCACCGCCATCGGCACCAGGTAGTCGCGGCCGTTGACGAGCAGGTTCAGCCCCAGCCCGAGCGGAAGACTGAAGGTGCCCACCGCGTTCTCGATCATCGAGTTGGCGGTCTCGATGGGCAGCGGTCCCGGGCTGTGCAGCGTGGCCAGCTCCTCCTCGGACAGGCCGTGGCTGCGCGCCAGATGGTCGAGCCTCTGCCGGAGCGTGAGCTTGTGGAAGCCCGGCAGCCGCGACGACGGGCGGGGCTCGTGTTGCACGCTGTTCCGGGCGAGTGCGCCGGTGCCTTTTCCCCTCACAGTGACTCCATCCAGTCTCTCAGTGGTCCGGCCACCACCTTGGGTTGGTTTCGAAGCTCGGTGACGGTGCGGCTCCCGGTGAGGAGCATCGCCTGGCGAAGCGCCCCGACCACGGCGTCCACCGCCCCCTCGGCCGCGGGGATGCCGCCGGCCTGCTGGGCGCGGAAGAGCGGAAGGGCCATCCCGGCGACATCGGCGCCGAGCGCCAGAGCCTTGGCCGCCTCGAGCCCGTTGCGCACACCCCCGGAGGCGATGAGCCGGACATGGGGCCCCACCGCCCGGCGCACGGTGGCCACCGCCGCCGCGGTGGGAATGCCCCAGGAGGAGAAGAGCTCTCCCACGTCGCGCGCCGCGCCGCCCTGGATGCGGAGCTGCTCCACCCGCACCCAGGACGTGCCGCCGAGCCCGCTCACGTCGAGCGTGCGCACCCCGCAGTCGACCAGCCGTCGCGCCACCTCCGGGGAGAGGCCGCAGCCCGTCTCCTTGACCAGGAAGTGCTCCGCGAGCGCGGCGCTGAGCGCCTTCACCAGGCTGTAGCCGCCCCGGAAGTCGCGGTCGCCCTCCGGCTGGGTGAGCTCCTGTCCGGCGTTGAGGTGGAGCGCCATCCCATCCGCTCCGATGGCGTCCATGAGCCGGCGCACCCCGTCGACGCCGAGGGCGATGCCCTGCCGGAGCCCGATGTTGCCAAGCAGGAGCACGGTGGGCGCGACGTCGCGGACGGCGAAGGTGCGAACCAGCTCCGGGTGCTCGGCCATGGCGCGCTGGCTGCCGACGCCGAAGGCCAGCCCCCGCCGCTCGGCCACCTGGGCGAGCTCCCGGTTGACGCTGCGCGCCCGGTCGCTGCCGCCAGTCATCCCGGTGACGAGGAGCGGGGCGCGGAGGGTCTTCCCCCACCAGGGCGTGTCCAGGCTGACCTCGTCGATGGACAGCTCGGGCATCGCGCAGTGCACCAGGTGCACGTGCTCGAGCAGGGTGGTGTTCCCTGCCGGCTCGACCTCGTCGGCCGCGCACAGGTCCAGGTGCGCGTCCTTGCGCAGGGGAGTCGTGGAGTCGGGCATCGGCGGGAAGCGGGGAACTAGCAGCGGTACCTTCTCGACGCAAGGCGGTGAGCTTTGCCACAGTCCCCGGCCGTGACTGTGGAACCACCGAGAGTCGTTCTGTTTCTTCATAGCGCGGACTACGACCGGGTGCACCAGGGGCTGGCCATCGCCGCCGCCGCTGCCGCGCTCGGACGACAGGTAGAATTATACTTTTTTTGGTGGGCATTAGAGCGCCTTTTGGATGGGCGCCTCGACGAGCCGGACTTCCATCCGGCCCGGCCGGACATCTCGGACCGCTTCGAAGCGCGCCGGCTGCCCACCCTGCGCGAGCTGCTCGCCCACCTCCGGGCGTCGGGGCGCTGCCGGCTGGTGGCCTGCACCGGAAGCCTGACCGCTCTCGGACGGGACGCCGGGGCGGCGGCGCCCCACGTGGACGAGCTGCTGGGGTGGACGTCCATCCTCCAGCGGACCACCGGGGTCGCCGACCGCTTCTATCTCTGAGACGACGGGATCTGGTACTGGAGCCCGAGGTATGGCTCTCGCGCTCGTCCTGGTCACCGCTGCCTTCGTCGTCACGCTCGGACTCTTGCTCTTCGGTCCGAACCGCCCTCCCCCCACCAGCGCGTCGGCCGGCACGCACGGCGAGCCGGACCGGCTGCGAACCCTGGAGGCCGAGCTGGAGCGGAGGCGTCACGAGGCGGAGGAGGCCCGGGCGACGGTGAGCGAGGTCCGCGCCGAGCTCAAGCAGGCGAAGCGCAAGCTCCACGAGCAGCGCGAGTCGGAGAAGGGGGACCAGGACCTGGTTCGCGCCCGCACCGAGGTGGAGCGCACCGCCTCCCAGCAGCTGGAGATGGTCCGGGGCGAGCTGGCCCACGCCCTGGCCGAGCTGGGCAAGCTGCGCTCCGATGCCGAGACCACCCGCGCCCGCGCCCGTCCGGCCCCCTCCGCGCCGCCCCCCGCTCCTCCGCCGCCTGCGCCGGCTCCCCCGCCCGCCGAGCCGGAGCGGGGCGGGCGCCGCTTCCGCGAGCTCTCCGATGCCGACCGGGAGAAGATGGAGCGGCTCGAGCACCAGGCCAACCGGGAGCGGACGCGCGCCCAGGAGCTCCAGACGGAGGTCCGGCGGCTGAAGGGGCGCAGCGAGACCCAGCACCGGGTGTGGGTGGTGACCAAGGGCGAGCTCGACCTGCTCAAGGACAAGTTCAAGGCGCTGGAGAAGCGCCTCAACCGGACCTTGCTCGAGCGGGACCTCCTCAAGCGGGCCATCGGCGACCTCGAGCGCCGCACCGGCCTGGCCGCCGGGCGCACCGAGCTCACCCAGGAGGAGATCGCCCTCTCCGACCAGGGCGTCGAGGAGCGCGCCCGCGCCGAGGCGGAGCGCCTCGAGCGGCGGACGGCCGGGGCCGCCGCGCCGGCGCCCGCGCCCGGACCGGCGCCCGCCGAGGGGAGCGCGCTCTCCGAGACCCTCCCCGCGGACTCCGGCCCGGTGCGAGTGGAGCAGGAGGGCGCGAGCTGAAGCGCCGGAGACGCCTCGACTGAGGGGGGAGCCCCCTTCGATGCAGCGCACCGCCCTGTCGCTCGCCACCCGGATCTTCCTCGGCCACGCCGCCGTGCTCCTCACCTTCGGCGTGGTGGCGCTGTTCAGCGTCGCCGAGCTGCACCGGAGCCAGCAGGAGATGCGGCTGGTGGGCCAGGGCTACCTCCAGCTGTCGCAGGATGCCGCCGCGCTGGAGAGCTTCGAGAAGAACCAGGTGCAGGAGTCGGCGCAGATCATCCGGGAGCAGAACCCGGAGACGCGCGCCGCGCTCATCCAGCTCGCGCCGCGGACCTTCCCTCCGCTCGTCCGGCAGCGTCTGGCCTCGGCCCTGGGCACGCTCCAGACGATGCGCGTCGACGCCCCGGCCGACGAGCGGCGCCCGCTGGAGGATCTCCAGACCCGGCTGGAGCAGCTCGTCCGCCACGGCGAGGAGGCGGACCGGGCCGCCGCCGAGGCCTACCAGGCGCTGGCCACCGGCGCCCCGGGTGCGGCGGAGCGCGTCTCGGCGCTGGCCCTGCGCCAGGAGGCGGTGGGGCGGGAGGTGCGGGCGCTCCGGGCGGCGGTGGAGGCGCGCATCGCCGCGCGGGTGGACCGGGCCGAGCGGCGGGAGCGGAGCCGCGGGCTCCTGGTCATCGCCCTGACCGTGCTCGCCATCGGAGTCGGGTTTCTGGCCACCGCGCTCTCCGCCCGCTCGCTGGCCCCGGTGCGGACGCTCATCGAAGGGGTGGGCCGCGTCCGCCAGGGAGATTATGCCGCGCAGCTCCTCGTCCGCGGCGAGGACGAGATCGCCCAGCTGGCGAGCGAGTTCAACGCCATGTCCCGGGAGCTGGCCGAGCGCCAGCGCCAGCTGGCGGAGAAGCAGCGCGCTCTGCTCCTCGCCGAGCGCCTGGCGGCGGTGGGCCGCGTCTCGGCCCAGGTGGCGCACGAGGTGCGCAACCCGCTCTCCTCCATCGGGCTGAACACCGAGCTCCTGCACGAGGCGGTGGCCCGGGCCCGCTTCTCCGACGAGGCCGCCGAGCGCGAGGCGAAGGCGCTGCTCGCCGCCATCGGCGGCGAGGTGGATCGGCTCACCGAGGTCACCGACCAGTACCTGCGCCTGGCCCGCCTCCCCCGGCCGGCGCTCGAGGCGGAGGACGTCAACCTGCTTCTGGAGCGCGTCCTGGACTTCTCGCGGGAGGAGCTGGAGCGGGCTCGGGTGGCGGTGGTGCGCGACCTGGACCCGTCTCTTCCCCGCGCTCTGGCCGACGAGGCCCAGCTCCGCCAGGTGTTCCTCAACCTGCTTCGCAACAGCCGGGAGGCGATGCCGGGCGGCGGCACCCTGCGGGTCAGCTCCCGGTGTGTGGACGGGACGGTGGAGGTGAGCATCGCCGACAGCGGGCCGGGCATTCCCCCGGAGGTGCAGGCCCGGCTGTTCGAGCCCTTCTTCTCCACCAAGACCGGCGGCACCGGGCTCGGCCTGGCGCTGGCCCGGCAGATCCTCGAGGCCCACGGAGGCTCCATCGCCTGCGCCTCGACGGCCTCCGAGGGCACCACCTTCGTGCTCCGCGTGCGCCGCGCCTGAGGCGCAACTTTCTCGCCCGGGGTGGGTTGGCGATCACAAGATGCGCCCGGTGCGCAACGGGTGGCTGATGCTGTCTGCCGGGCTCCTTCTCGCCGGTCCGGCGCGCGCCAGCACGATGGGGGCCGAGCTCGGGGGAACGGCCGGACAGGCCACCGAGGTCAGCTCCGGGGCCGGCACGGTGCTGGTGCGGGGCGTGGGCGACGTGGACCTGTCCGAGCAGGTCTCGCTCCACCTCGACTTCGCCTACACCCGGGCGCTGGCCCAGGCGCCGCCCCCCGGCCTCACCGTGGGCAGCTCCGGGGGCAACGTCTTCACCCTGGCCGCGGGCGTCGACCTGGCGGTGATGGAGACGGCCCTGCTCTCCTTCGACCTCAACTACTCTCCCAGCTCCACCGTCCAGCAGCAGGTCAGCGTCCCCCTCGGGGCGGCCACCCTCCATCCGCTGGTCAGCTCCGAGAGCCAGGCCTTCGGCGGGACGCTGGCCTTCGGCTATTCCACCGGGTTCGAGCACGACCTCGAGGTGGCCGTCGACGGAGCGCTGACCGTCACCCGCTTCGACAGCGAGCAGCAGATCGTCAACGGCTCGGGCAACCCGCTTCCCCCGGAGACCTGCGCCACGGTGCGTCCGGCTCTCCGCTCGCTGTGCGCGCTGCTCCTGGCCGAACACGGCACCGCCTTCACCGAGTCCCGCATCGCCGCCGGCGCGACGCTGACCCTGTTCCGCGACACCGACGCCGCCCTCTCGGGCGCCTACTACGTCTACAGCAACGACCCGACCGAGGTGGGCTACTTCGCCCTGGCCACCGGCGGCCGGCTCCCCACGACGCTCGGGGACCCCATCCAGCTCATCCCGCTGCTCTGGTCCATCCGGCCGGGCATCACCCACCGCTTCGGCGAGGCGGTCTCGCTCGGCGTCTACTACGAGTTCGGGGACGGCTACTCCACCGAGGGAACGACCCAGCTCCTCGGCTTTCGGCTGGCGGTGCGGGTGAGCCGCGAGGTGCGGCTCATCCTCCGGGCGGAGGGCCAGAGCTTCACCGACGGCGCCGGGGTCACCGCCCTCTCCGGGAGCCTGGTGCTCACCACCCGCGTCGAGCTCTGACGCCCTAGAGTTCCCCCCGGCGATGGATGCCTTCGTGCGGCGCCTGGTGGAGCACCTCCTCTCCGAGGAGAGGCTCCTGTCGCGCAATCGGCACTTCCACACCTTCGAGACCCCCGAGGGGCGGCTGGCGCTGCGCATCGCCCGGCGCATCGGAGCGCTCCGCAAGAGCGTGCTCCTCTGCGCCGCCGAGGGCGGCCGGGTGGAGCTCGCCGGCCATGGACCGGGGATGGCGGCGGCGCGGCGCGAGCTCCGCATCGCCCGGGCGGTGGGTCACCACCGCGCTTACCTCTCCGACGACGAGCTGACCCTGCTGCGCACGCTTCCCGGAGTGGCCGAGGCGCTGGACCGCCCCTAGGGCTCGGCGGCCGCGGCGGCAAAGCCGGGGGCGAGCCCTCCCGTCCGCCCGACGAGGAGCGTGTGGAGCGCCGCCTCGGCTCCGCGCACCGCCGCCACCGGCACCGGCCCGGCGGCCAGGACGGGAGGGACCTCGGCCAGCGTGCACACCAGCGGCAGGCGGAGCTGGAAGGCCAGCGCCGCGGCCTGGGCCAGCGTGTCCTCCTCGGCGTCGAGGACCAGCGCGCCGGCGGCGCCGGCCCCGAAGGGCCGCCACAGCGGGCGCGCCGCGTCGGCCGCGGGGAGCACGCAGAAGTCCAGTCGCAGCCCCTCGCCGAGCTCGAGCCGCCCCACCGTCCCGAAGCGGCTCTCCAGCGCCTGCGCCTCCTCGGGGCCGGCGCTCAGGCTGGGGATCTGTCCGAGCAGCCGCCGGGTGCGCTCCGTTCCGTGGCCGCAGAGCAGCACCTTGGCCACCACCGTCCGCGCGCCGGTCTTCCCCCGCAGCAGGCGCGCGCGCAGTGCGTGGACCTCGGCCGCTCCGAGGAGCGGGCCCGTGCCGGCGGGCGATTCCGGCTCGGTGACCCGCACCACGCCCCGGCGGAGGAGCCCGAGCAGGCCGCGGAGGACGGCCAGGTCGTGGTCCGGATGCCGATCGAGCAGCTCGGAGAGCGCATGGGGCTCGCGCAGCAGGGCGACCAGGCCCTGCCCGACGCCGTCCAGCGCCAGGGCCGGGCCGGGGTCCACCGGGGACGCCAGCGCCAGCCACGAGCCGCGCGGGGGAAGGGCCGGGCCGAGCTGGGCGAGCTCGTCCGCCTGCCGGAGGCCCTCGAGGATGGCGTCGTCCATGCTCCGCTCGATGCGGATCACGCTCGGGGGAACCCCGGGCACGAAGGCGAAGCTGCCCTCGGTCCAGGTCAGGAGCCGGAAGAGCGCCTTCTCTCCCTGGACGGTCCCCACCGAGGCGTCCACGGCGCGCCCCTCGGCGACCACCACCGAGCCCTGCTCGCTGCCGCGGGTCACCTCCAGCCGGCCGCTCCTCCGGTTGAGCTTCAGCATCTGGAGCAGGTCGGGGAGGGGGAGCTGCCCGAGCGAGCCTTCGAGCTCCTGGGCCTCGGGCGGCGGCGCCGCCCCGGGGCGGGAGAGGATCTCCTCGATCCGCGCCAGCACGTCGCCGAGCTGGAAGGGCTTGGGGAGCCAGTCTCCCCCGCCCTCGTCCGGCGCCGCGGCGGAGGTGACCACCACCGGGATGCCCTCCGTCCTCGGGTTGGTCCGGAGGATCTGCGCGAAGACCGCGGGCTCGATGAGCGGGCAGGCCTGGTCGAAGAGCACCACGTCCGGGTGGCGCAGCACGGCCACCTCCAGCGCGCGAGAGCCGTCCTGGGCGTAGTGAACCTGGTAGCCCCGCTGCCGGAGCGCCTTGCTCAGGACGCGGGCGCTGTCGAGGTCCGGGTCGGCGATGAGGACTTTGCGGACGGCGGTCACGGGGTCGGCCCGGGGTCAGTAGGGCTGCAGATCGTAGGCGGCCTGGAGCTTGGCCACGAGGCCGTCGACCACCGCCACGTCGGAGGTGTGGAAGCCCCAGGTGGCGCCCTTGCCCCGCCTCTGGAGCAGCGCATAGGCCGAGGCCTCCCCGAGCCAGAGGAGGAACTCGTGGCGCCCGAGTCGCTCGTCCCCGGCGACGAAGACCGGGATCAGCCCGGGGTGGGCCTGGAAGTCGCCGCGCCGGCCGAGCAGGTAGACGCGCGAGGAGAGCCCGGGGGGAGCGCGTTCCAGCCCCCGGGCGATGGCCAGGTCGGCCCGCACCTCCCCGGCGCCGACGTAGACCAGCCCGCGCACCGCCGGATCGCGCTGGAGCTCGCGCGCCACCTCCCCCTGGAGGGCCTCGAAGAGCTGGTCCGACACCCGCCCGCGCCGCGAGGGCTCGGCCTCGCCGTCCGCCGGGAGCCGGGGCGACTGCGCCGTCCCGAGCAGCAGCTCGACCGTCTCCCAGAAGTCGAGGCCGTCGAGCATCAGCCGGCGGGCGAGCGAGGCGCGCCGCTCCTCCATCCGGCGGCGGCAGCGCTGCACCAGCTCGTCGAAGTCCTCCCCGTCCCGCGGGTAGGTGCTCGCCCCGGCCATGAGCGAGAGCGGCGCCCGCGCCTCGATGGCCTGGATCTCCTCGGCGGTGCGGACCGCCTCCAGCGCCCGGCGGGTGAAGACCACCGCCCCGAAGGCGTCCGTCTCCGGCAAGAGGAGGTAGAACTCCTGGTCCGAGACACGGGCCAGGACGTCCGAGTCCCGGAGGACGCGGGAGAAGACGCGGATCACGTCCCGGGTGGCGCTCCGCGCCTCGTCCGGACCGAAGCGGCTCCGGAGCGCCCCGAGGTTGTCGAGCGAGAAGAGGAGCAGCGAGAAGCCCCGCCCGTAGCGGCGCGCCTTGTCCATCTCCTTGCTCGCCAGGTCGGTGAAGTAGGCGAGGTTGTAGGCCGAGGTGTCCGGGTCGCGGAGGCCGACCCGCTGCACGGCCAGGTGGCGGCGCGCATTCTGGAGCGCCAGGGCGGCGGTGGCGGAGAGGAGCTCGGCGGCCGGGAGCGCTTCGGGGGAGAAGCTGCCGCCGAGCGGGTCACCGAGCCGGCACAGGCCGAGCACCTCGCCGGGAACGCTGAGCGGCACGTAGAGGACCGCCCCGTCGTTCTCCTGCGCCTCCCAGGGGACACCGGCCCGGAGCCGGGCCCGCGTCTCCGCCTCGGGGGCGGCCGGCGCGGCGGGGCGTCCGGAGAGGCCGCGCCAGGCCCGGAGCTGCAGCGCGCCCTCGGCGGTGGTGGTCCACAGCCCGCCGGAGCGGCCGTCGGTGGCGGCAAGGAGCTCGCCCAGGACGCGCTCCTGCACCCAGTCGAGCTCGGGCTGGGCGAAGAAGGACCGGGCCCGCTCGTGGAGCGCCACCGCGCCCCGGAGCCGCTCCAGCTCCTCGGAGGACGGGGAGCCCGGGCCGCCGCTCACGGCAGGTGGGCCTCGCGTGGCTCGGCAGGCGCCGCCGGGAGCTCGGCGGAGAAGACGAAGCGGGCCGGTCCGCGGAGGGTGACCTGGCCCAGGTCCCGGGTGACCAGCAGGGAGAGCGGGCCTCCGGGGAGGCGGACCTCCTGCCAGCGCTCCGGCTCGGCCCAGCCGGCGAGCACCGCCGCCACCAGGGCGGCCGAGGCGCCCGTGCCGCAGGCCTCGGTGAGCCCGACGCCCCGTTCCCAGACCACCACCCGGAGGCCGGGCGGCTCCCGGCCGAGGAGCTCGACGTTGGTGCGCTCGGGGAAGCCCGGGGAGCGCTCGAGGCGCGGCCCCCAGAGCGGAGCCTGGTCCAGCGGCGCGTCGAGCAGCACCAGATGCGGGTTGCCCATGCTCACCGCGGTGCCGTGGAACGGCGTGCCCGGGACGGGCGCCCCGACGAAGGGGGAGCCGGTGGAGAAGGAGGGCAGGTTCGGCGCCACCAGCCGTGCCGGCCCCATGGCCACCTCGACCTCCGCCACGCGCTCGCCGTCCCAGCGGGCGCGCGCGCTGAGGATGCCGGCCCCGGTCTCCACCGCCAGGGACCCGGGCCGTCCGGGAGCGCGCTCCAGGACGTGGACCACGGCGCAGCGGAGCCCGTTGCCGCACATCTCCGGGACCGAGCCGTCGGCATTGTGGATGGCGAGCCGCAGGTCGGCCCCGGCCGAGGGGAGGAGCACCAGGACCCCATCCGCCCCCACGCCCCGGCGCCGCTCGCACAGCGCACGGACCTGCTCCGGGCCCACGTCGCCCCCACCCTCCCGGCGATCGAGGAGGACGAAGTCGTTTCCCAGGCCGTGGTACTTGTGGAAGCGCTCGCTCACCGCTTCTTCGTCCCCGGGGGCTCGGACGGTGGCGGCGGTGTGGTGTCGGGACGGGTCGTCCGGCGTGCTCCCTCCCGAGCGGCGGAGATCTCCGCCTGGGCGCGCTCGTAGATGCTCCGGAGCTCCTCCGCGCTCGGCCGTCCGGTGGCTCGCCGGAGCGCGCTGAGCTCCGTCTCCTGCGCCGTGGCCCGACGCTGGACGAGCTCCAGGCGGGACTGGGCCTCGCCCAGCTTGGCTTCGAGCTCTGCCGTCCGGGTCCGTGCCGCCTCTGCCTCGGCCAGTCGGCGCCGGAGGTCCTCGACCTCGCCCCGGAGGGGAGTGGTGGCCTCGGCGGCGGCATGCAGCTCGTCGGCGCGCCGGCCCGTCTCCGCCGCCAGGCGCTGCGCCGCCTCCGCCTCCACCTCGGCCACCGAGCGCGCCTGCTGCTCGGCGGCGAGCGCGCCCTCGAGCGCCTCCACCCGGCCGGCGAGCTCCGCACGCTCGGCCACCAGGACGGTGAGCTGCTCCTCGACGTCGGAGAGCTGGCGGCGCAGCGGCGTGAGCTCCTGGCTGAGCGCCTCCTCGCGTGCCGAGGAGGCCTGGAGCTGTTGCTCGAGCGCGCTTCGCTCGAAGGCGGCGGTGCTGGCCGTGTCTCGGAGGCGTTCCAGCTCCTCGTTGGCCTGGGCGGCGGCCGTCTCCACCTCGGCCAGGCGCGCGCCGCTGGCCCCGCTCGCCTCGGAGAGGCCCCGGGCTCGCTCGCGTTCCGCCTCCAGGTCGCGCATGAGCGAGTCGCGCAGCGCCCGGGCGACGCGCAGCTGCCCTTGGGTCTGCTCCAGCTGCTCGCGCAGCCGGGCGGCGACCCCCGAGGCGGCCTCGGCCTCGAGCGCCGCGACGCGGTCGGCCGCCTCGCGCAGCGACGCCTCGGTGGCCTCCAGCCGCCCGCCGAGCTC
>DASPUU010000296.1:0-15846 GCA_035622755.1 Myxococcaceae bacterium | reverse complement strand
CTGGACCGGACAGTGGTGGTGCCCATCCACGTCCTCGAGCCGGACGCCCGGCGCCCCGGACCGGAGGCCGGGCTCCGCGCTCGAGGCAACCGAGGCCGGGAGAGCCGGCTCGCCGGCCTGCAGCTCGGTCACCGTCCCGTGCTCCCAGCACACTCCGTGGCGCTCGAGGGAGAGGTGGGCGAGCCCGAGGAGCTGCAGCCCCATCAGGAGGAGCGAGATCCCCCGGACGAGCGGGAGACCCGGGCGCTGCTTCGGTCCGGACTGTCGGCGGGACGACTGCATCAGGGGCGCGAGGAGCTGCCGCGCTCGCCTGTCTGTAGTGCACTCTCGCCCGGCCGTGCAAGCGACAGGCCTGAGCCAGTGCGCCCGCAGCGCTGGAGCGACTTGACCTCGCCCCGCCGGACGCTGCCTCCTCGGGTCTGGATGCCCTGGACTCTCCTTCCGAGGCGATGGCTCCTCGCCGTCCTCCTCGTCGCTTCGCTTCCCGCCCCGGCGGAGGTCATCCACATCGCCCGCCCTCGTCTCCAGCCGCTTCGCCCGGCGGAGGGCTCGGGGCTCATCCATTCGGCGGGGACGGTTCCGGAGTGCACCGGGAACGGCGGCGCGCCCATCCCCTGCGCGGTGAGCATGGCCTACTTCGGCGGGAGCGCGCTCTCCAACGTCAAGGTCTACGCCGTCTTCTGGACCGGCGCGGTGAGCAGCGAGATCCGCCTCGGGATGGGCGACTTCTACCGGACCCTGACCGACAGCGAGTGGATGGACTGGCTCACCGAGTACTCCACCGACATCCTCGTCCAGGCGGGAAGCGACCAGGGCCGGCCCGGAACCGGCCAGCTCATCGGCCGGGGGACCTTCGCCGGGAGCTACACGCTCACCACCCTCTCCCGGAGCTACCCCTCGTGCCCCGCCCCGGACCAGGCCCTGACCTGTGTCACCGACGCCGAGATCGCCAACGAGCTCGACGTCCAGATCGGCAACCAGACCCTCCCGGCGCCGGACGCCAACACCCTCTACATGGTCCACTTCCCGGCGACGGTGCGCATCAGCGACCCGGGGGCCGTCTCCTGCCAGCAGTACTGCGCCTACCACTCGGTCTTCCAGAACACCGCGCACCAGAACGTGTTCTACGCGGTGCTTCCCGACTTCGGCGCCAATGGCTGCCAGCGCGGGTGCGGCCTGGCAACCACGTTCCAGAACACCTGCTCCGGCGCGTCGCACGAGATCGCCGAGTCCATCACCGATGCCGAGGTCGGCCTGGCCACCGCCGAGAACTTCCCCCTCGCCTGGTACGACGACGAGCAGGTGAGCCAGGGAGAGATCGGCGACATGTGCAACCAGGACCAGGACACGGTGGGCACCGACGGCCTGACCGGGTGCGATGCCGGGACCACCGGCTGCTACACCCTCCAGCAGCTCTTTTCCCACCTGGTGTGGAACGCCGACCCCACCGGACAGCCCAACGTCCCGGCCTGCGTTTCCACCCGCCACGACGCCGACGACTACTCCCTGGCCCTCTCGCCGAACTCGGCCACCGTCGTCCTCGGCGACGCGCCGGTGAGCATCCCCATCGTCACCGCCGTCACCGGCGGCTCCGCGCTGCCCCTCCTCCTCTCGGTGACCGGCGCGCCGGCCGGCGTGGTCGCCTCCATCGACGCTCCCTCCATCACCGCCGGGGCCACCACGCATCTCAGCCTCTTCGCCGATGCCGGGACGCCCCCGGTCCAGGACGGCCTGGTCGTCGTCCGCGCCACGGCGACCACCGTGCACTCCGCGGCGCTGCTCGTGCAGGTGGTCGTCCCCACCAACGACTGGAGCCTGGCCCTCTCTCCGGCGCAGAGGACCCTCTTCCCGGGGACGACCCAGACCTTCACCGTGAGCGGTCAGGTGACGGCGGGAGCCGCCGAGGCGGTGACCCTGGACGCGGCCGTGCCCGGCCTCCCCTCCGGCGTGACCGCCTCCTTCGGCCCGGCGAGCCTCGTCCCCGGCGCCTCCACCGCCAGCCTGACCCTGACCGCCTCTCCCTCCGCCTCCGGGGCGGCGCCGGCATCGTTCACCGTGCACGGCACCAGCGCATCCGCGCCGGGCGGCCACCTCGCCACCGGCCAGGTCCAGGTGGACACGCTGCCCTCGGTGGCCTTCACCAGCCCGGCCGCCGGGGCCACCCTGTCGGGGACGACGTCCTTGAGCGTCACGGCGGCGGCCGGAGCGAACACCTCGCTCGGATCGCTCACCTTCGCCGTGGACGGGGCCGCTCCGCTCGCCACGGGCACCGCCCAGACGGTGAGCTGGGACACGCGCACCGTCCCCAACGGCAGCCACCTCGTCCAGGTGATCGCGGTGGACGCCGATGGCGGCCAGAGCACCGCCTCGGTCCAGGTGACGGTGAGCAACGTCATCGACGACTTCACGCTCTCGGTCTCGCCGCCGAGCCAGGCGCTGGCGGCGGGCGGGTCGGTGACCTACAGCGCGACCACCGGCGTCGCCGCCGGGAACGCGGAGACGGTCACCCTGGCGGTGAGCGGGCTTCCCTCCGGCGTCCAGGGCACCTTCGCCCCGCCGACGGTCACCGCCGGGAACACCTCGGTCCTGACCCTGACCGCCCCGGCCGGAACGGCCGCCGCGGCCTCGACCTCCTTCACCGTCCTCGGGACGAGCCCCTCGCAGCCCTCCGGCCACACGGCGACGGCCCTGGTGTCCATCACCGCGGCGAGCAGCGGCTCCGGCGGGACGGGGGCGAGCTCGAGCGGGTGCTCGAGCGCCGGCAGCGGCGCGCCGAGCGCCGGGACCCTCCTCGCGCTCGTCGGGGCCGCTCTCTGCCTCCGGGCCATCTCCCGGCGGTCCAGCCTTCCTCCCACCCCACAGGTCGCCCGATGCTCCGTGCCGCCGCCTTGCTGGTCACCACGCTCGCCCTCGCCTCGGCCGTCCCCCCGCCCTACCCGACCCAGGACATCCCGCCTCGCCCGGAGGACGTCGCCTCCATCGACGGGATGATGCTCGCCTTCTACGAGGTCGTCTCCGGGCCGGCCGGGACTCCGCGGCAGTGGGCGCGGGACCGGACGCTCTACGTCCCGGGAATTCGTTTCGCCGAGACGCGCAAGCTCCCCGACGGCGGCGTCTCCACCCAGGTCTGGGACCACCCGCAGTTCGCCCGGGACACCGATGCCTTCGCCTTCCGGGACGGCTTCTTCGAGCGGGAGATCCACCGCACCACCTGGCGCTGGGGCGACATCGCCCACGTCCTCAGCACCTACGAGAGCCGGCGGACGCAGGACGGTCCGGTCATCGCGCGCGGGGTGAACAGCATCGAGATGTTCTGGGACGGCAAGCGGTGGTGGATCGCCTCGGCCATCTGGCAGCCGGAGCAGCCCGGGCTGCCCATCCCGCGCGACCTCCTGCCCTGACCCGCCCCCTCAGGGCCCGGACAGAGGACAGCTGCTCGGCGCCGGAGCGCCCTCGAAGCGGGCGAGCATCCAGGTCACCGCGGCGGTGCCGCTCTTCTGCCCGCACTCGATGTGGTCGACGTCCGGAAGCTCGAGGTACCGGACGCGCTCGCCCCGGCGGCAGAGCCGGGAGACGAAGCTCCGGGTCACCGCCGGGAGGACCAGGGTGTCCGCCGTTCCCTGGGCGACGAGCAGCGGCGCCCCGGCCGGCGCCTGCCCGGTCCGGTTCCGCGCGATGAGGGTGCTCCAGGGCTCGACCTTCGTCGGGTCGGCGAGGAGGAAGTCGGGGCGGAGGGACTGCAAGTCGGCCAGGAGGCGAAGGGCCTGCCCCACGTTCTCCGCGCAGCCGGCGGCGATCTTCTCCACGGCCGGCAGCTTGTCCGGCCGGAGCACCGAGGAGACCGGCGCCTGGTAGACGCGCGACCAGGACCACAGGCTGTAGGCGGTGATGACGTCCCCGAAGTCCGAGCCGCGCGCCGCCTCGAACAGGACGGCCAGGTCGGTCGCCGGAGCGGCCGCCGCCACGCCGACCAGCGTCAGCTCGGGCGCGTACTCCGCCGCCATCTCGCCGGCGAAGAGCGCCGCCTGCCCTCCCTGGGAATGCCCGAAGATGCCGAACTCGGCGCCCGCCCGCGCCTCGGCCAGCGCGCGTGCGGCGCGGACCGAATCGAGCACGGCCCGGCCCTCGCTCAGGCCCACCAGGTAGGGATGGACGCCGGGCGTCCCGAGCCCCGGGTAATCGGTGGCGGTGACCACGTAGCCCAGGGAAAGCGCGTCCTCGAGCCCGGGGATGGTCTCGAAGACGTCCCGGCCGAGCAGCGACGGCGCGCACCCGCGGGCGACACCGGTGGTCGGGTGCGCCCAGGCCACCACCTTCCGGCCTCCGTCCGGAGGCGAGACGGGCGGAACCACCACCACGCCCGAGACGGGGACGAGCGTCCCGTCGAGCCCGGTGGAGAGGTAGAGCACCCGGTAGGCGGTGCTGCCCGCCGGCGCGCCGGCCATCCTTTCCGAGCGCAGGACGGCCCCTGGCTTCCCCTGGGGCAGGGTCTCCGCCGCGCCGTAGAAGGGCCCGGGCGTCGGGATGCTGGCGCAGCCGCAGAGGAGCAGCGCCGCGTGGACCAGCGCCGGCCCGAAGGGACGCGCGTCCGTTTCCTGTCTCGGGTGGGCGTGGAGGGCGTCTGACACGGTGGGTCGAGAGCGGCTCCTACTTCACCCTCGCTGCAGAAACCACGAGCCCGGGGCCCGGCTCCGGATATGAGTCGCCGCATGCCGAGACCCGTGCTCGCCCTGCTCGCCCTCGCGCTGTGCTCGCCGTCGGCCGCCGCCGCGCCGCTCCGTTTCACCGCCCGCTACGGCCCGGACCTGGCCAAAGGTCCGCTCGACGGCCGGCTCGTCATCCTCGTCGCCGTGGACGGGGCCACCGAGCCGCGCCTCCAGTTCAACGTCGAGAGCAGCACGGATGCCACGCCCCAGGCCTTCGGCGTGGACGTGGAGGCCTGGGCCCCCGGTGCCGAGACCGTGGTCCAGGGCGACGCCTTCGGCTACCCCATCTCCGCGCTCGCTGCCCTGCCCGCGGGGGACTACTGGGTCCAGGCGGTCTTCCACCGCTACGAGACCTTCCGGAGGGGCGACGGGCGGGTGGTGAAGCTCCCTCCCGACCGGGGCGAGGGGCAGAAATGGAACCAGGCGCCGGGCAACCTCGTCTCCACGCCCCGGCGCGTGCACCTCGACCCGAGGACCTCCGGCACGGTGGCGCTGAGCCTGGACCGGGTGCTGCCCCCGGTGGTCGTCCCGCCGGACACGAAGTACCTCAAGCACGTTCGCTTCCGGAGCGAGAAGCTGTCGAGGTTCTGGGGGCGAGACACCTTCCTCAGCGCGCTGGTGCTCCTCCCCGAGGGCTGGGACACGCACCCCACCGCCCGCTACCCGCTCATCATCGCCCAGTCCCACTTCTCGGCCGACCTCCAGGGCTACCGGGGCGAGCCGCCGGACCCGTCGCTGCCCCCGCCGGACCTGGCCGCCCTGGCGCTCCACTGCCCCAACGGGCACGAGGACTGCGACCGCTACGGCTACCAGCGGATGCTCCAGGACTACGGCTGGCGCTTCCACCAGCAGTGGGTCGGCCCCGGCTTTCCGCGCGTGGTGCTGGTGCAGATCCAGCACGCCAACCCCTACTACGACGATTCGTACGCCGTGAACTCGGCCAACGTCGGCCCGTACGGCGACGCCATCACCGAGGAGCTCGTTCCTCACCTCGAGCGGACCTTCCGGGGGCTCGGCCCCTGGGCGCGCGGGATGTACGGGGGCTCGACCGGGGGGTGGATCTCGCTCGCCGACCAGATCTTCTACCCGGACGCCTACAACGGGGCGATCGTCAACTGCCCCGATCCGGTGACCTTCGGCGCCTTCGTCAGCGTCGACCTCTCCCGGGACCGGAACGCCTACTTCAGCGAGGGCCCGTTCCGGCGCACGCCGCGCCCCGGGACCCGCACCCCGGAGGGGTTCACCAAGTCGACCATGGAACAGGACAACCACGCCGAGCTGGTGGTGGGCACGCGCTCGCGCTCCGGCGGCCAGTTCGACATCTGGGAGGCGGTCTACTCACCGGTGGGTGCGGACGGCTACCCGCGGCGCATCTGGGACAAGCGCACCGGCGCCGTCGACGCCGAGGTGGCCGCCTACTGGCGCGAGCACTACGACCTGAGGCACATCCTGGAGCGGGACTGGGCCACGCTCGGTCCGAAGCTCCAGGGGAAGCTGTGGATCAACTGCGGGAACCTGGACACGTTCTTCCTGGAGGTGGCCGTCCACCAGCTGGAGGACTTCCTCCGGACCACCCAGAATCCGCGCTCCGACGCGGTGTTTCGCTACGGCGCGCGAGACGGGCACTGCTGGAGCGGGGATTCCGAGCACATGAACTTCGAGTCACGGCTCACCTACCACCAGCGGTTCATCCCGGTGCTGGTCGAGCACTTCCTCAAGACCGCCCCGAAGGGCGCCGACACGACCAGCTGGCGGTACTGATGCCGCACGCGGTGAGCCCGGGCTCTCTCCCGGGCCCTCCGCGGCGGCTCCGGCTCAGGCGGCGATCGGCGCCAGGGCCCGCGTCACGCGCTCGGCCTGCTCCTGGGTGATCATCCCCAGGAGCATTTTCAGGAAGCGCGGGTGCTGGGCGCCGGACAGGATGTGCTGCCAGCGATAGGCCCGGAGGATGCCCTGGCCGACCTGGTCCCTCTGCTCGGCATCGAGCGGCCCCTCGGCCATGGCGAGGAAGTAGGCGGCGTCGGCGGCCGCCTGCGCCTGGAGGATCCCGTCCACGGCCCCCACCAGGGCGATGAAGTCGTCCACCGCGCGGTCACGCTCCGCGGCGGAGACGCGGCCGTCCTCGCGGGTCCACTCCACCTCGTCCAGGGTGACGTGCTGCGACTCGTCCTTCCAGTGGAAGAGGAAGACGTCCTTGAAGAGCGAGGAGAGGGTGGCATCGGGCTTGATGGACTCGAGGTAGTGAACCTGGGTGAAGAGCTCGATGTGGTAGGTCAGCGCCAGCACCGCCCAGGTCGACTTGCCGAGAACCACCGAGGCGACGTCGTCCGGCCTGGGCAGGAAGGTGTATCCGGCCGGCATGCCGGCGGCGATCATCCTCTCCACGCGCCGGAACATCTCCTGGTGCTTCAGCTCCTCCTGGCTGAAGCCGACCAGCGCCTCGAGCGCGGTCTGGTCGCCGAGCCAGTGCCGGCGGGACAGCTCGAGGACCTTGGCGTTGATGAATCGCTCCACCAGCCCGAAGACGTTGGCGTAGGTCCGGCCCTGGATCTGGCTCAGGACCCGGGCGTCCCGGGAGGTGAGGAATCCGAGCCGGCTGACGAGCGAGAGCCCATCGGGGAGAAAGGGGCCGGAGAAGTCGAGCTCCCGCCCCCGGAAGACGTCCTTGTCGATGTCCCACCGGATGCGGCGGGAGTTCTCGAGGGAGCGCGCGTAGCGGGGATCGCTGGTCGGGGTGGAGCTGCTCGGTTCGGTGTGCATGGTCGTGCCTCGGGTGGTTGGCGCACGGCGGAAGCGCCGGCGACGTCCGGGCTCGGAGCAGCGGACGTGCCGCGACCGTGACCAGTGCTTTCGCGACGATGCGCTCCGCCACCGCTCGCGAGAACTCGCGCATCGCGAGATCTCGTGCCCGGGTCGCCCTCAGCCTTCGCGCCGGAGCCCGAGCGCCTTGATGCGCGAGGCCAGCGTGGAAGGAGCCATCCCCAGGAGGCGGGCGGCCCCCGAGTCGCCGGCGATCTGCCAGCCGGTGGCCTCCAGCGCCCGCCGGAGATTGTCCCGCTCCAGCCGCGCCAGCTCCTGCGTGGTGAGCACGCCGGACGCCTCCGGGAGGGTCCGCGCACCCTCGTCGGCCGCGCTCGCCGCCGGGAGCGCGCGGTCCAGGTTGAGCTGGCCTCCGCGGGCGGTGATCACCGCTCGCTCGATGACGTTCTGCAGCTCGCGGACGTTGCCCGGCCAGGAATAGGCGCGGAGGCGCGCGGCGCCGTCGGAGCCGAGCGGCGCGAGCTGGCGTCCGGCCCGGGCGGCGAACTGCCGGGCGAACTCCTCCGCCAGGAGCACGACGTCGTCGCCCCGTTCGCGCAGGGGCGGCAGGGTGAGCGGAAAGACGCTCAGCCGGTAGAAGAGATCCTCTCGGAACTTCCCCTCGGCCACCGCCTTGCCGAGGTCGCGGTTGGTGGCGGCCAGCACCCGCACGTCCACCTTGCGCGTGCGCGAGCTGCCCACCGGCTCGAACTCTCCCTCCTGGAGCACGCGCAGGAGCTTGCCCTGGAGGTCGATGGGGATTTCCCCCACCTCGTCGAGGAAGAGGGTGCCTCCGTCGGCGAGGGTGAAGCGGCCGTCGCGCCGGGCGGTGGCGCCGGTGAAGGCGCCGCGCTCGTGGCCGAAGAACTCGCTCTCGATGAGGGCGGCGGGGATGGCCGCGCAGTTGACCCGGACCAGGGGCCGGTCCCGGCGGCGGCTGGCCTCGTGGAGGGCCCGGGCGAAGAGCTCCTTGCCCGTGCCGGTCTCGCCCAGGATGAGCACGGTCGTGTCCGCCGGTGCGACCTGCCGCAGCTCGGTGAGCACCTGGACCAGCCTCTCGCTCCGGCCGGTGATCTGCCCGGAGCGCCCCAGCTGGCGCAGCTCCGACCGGAGGTACTCGGCCTCGTCGGTGAGGCTGACGATGCGCCGCTCGGCCTCCAGCCGCTCGTTCACGCTGCGGAGGATGAGGGTGAAGTGCCTCCGCCCGCCCTGCTCGAACAGCGACAGCGTCGCCTCGGCGGGGAAGGCGGTTCCGCCGGCGGTCCGGCCGCTCAGCCCGCCGGGCACCCAGACGCTGCGCTCCGGGGCCGGCCGGCCGGGGAGCTCCCGGCAGAGAGCGGTGAGCTTGGCGGTGTCCTCGGCCGAGGCCAGGCGGGAGAGCGCGAGCCCGCGGGCCTGCTCGGCCGGGACCTCGAACGTCCGCTCGGCCGCGGGATTCATCTGCACCACCCGGAGCTCGTCGTCGAGCTGCACGATGGCGTCCATGGTGCTCTCGAAGAGGCGCGCCAGCTGGCCCTCCCGGGCCTCCACCTCGCGCTCGGCACGGAGCCGGCGGAGCTCCGCCGCCGCGCGCCCGGCGAAGATCTCGAACAGCGTCTGCCGGACGGGGTCTTCCGGCATGGGCTTGTCGTCGAGCACCGCCAGGTGGCCGAGGATGGTCCCGTCCAGGTCGGCCAGCGGCACGCCCAGGTAGCTGACCGCCCGGTTGTCGCGGAGGCCCGGGTCGCCCGGGTACAGGTCGAGGATACGGTCCGGGTAGTGGACCAGACGCCGCTCCTCGACCACCACCTGGCACGGTGTCCCGTCGATGGCCTGCTCCCAGTGAGGAACCCACTCCCCGCCCATCCAGAAGGCCAGCGCCCGCAGTCGCCGCTCGGCGGGGAGGAGCTCGGTGACCCACGCCCCGCGCGTGCCGAGCGCCCGGGCGAGGTTCTCCACCAGCGCCTTGAAGAAGCGCTCGCCGGTCTCGCTGGCCGTGCCCTGCAGGACGACGTGCAGCGCCGCCTGGGCCGAGGCGTCGATCGGTGATGGCGACGGTGGCATGGCGGCAGTTTGCCACGGCGGCCGGCGGGAACGGATTCACGCGGGGCGGCGTGCGTTGCGGATGCGGAGCACCCCGCCAACGAGCGCAGCGGCGATCACCCCCAGGGCCGGGCCTCAGCCCACGGCGCCGGATGCCGTCCGACATTTCGGACCCACCGCCGAGCGCGGCGGTTAGTCTTCAGTGCATGGATGCCGTGGATCCGGTGTGCGGGATGACCGTCGACGTGGCGCGCGCCGCCGCGCACGCCGAGCACGCCGGCCAGACCTACCACTTCTGCAATCCCCGCTGCCGCGACCGCTTCGTGGCCGACCCGGGCGCTTTTCTCGCCCCCGCGAAGGCCCGGGCCCCCGCGGCGCCAGCGGCCCGACGCACGGACACCCGCATCTACACCTGCCCCATGCACCCCGAGGTCCGCCAGGTCGGGCCGGGGAGCTGCCCGATCTGCGGGATGGCGCTGGAGCCGGTGGACGTCTCGGCCGAGGACGAGGAGAACCCCGAGCTCCGGGACATGTCCCGCCGCTTCTGGGCCAGCGTGCCCCCCACCGCCGCGGTGCTCGTCCTGGCCATGGCCCGCATGGTTCCCGGCTGGTCCCACCTCCTCGGCCGGCGCTGGGCGAGCTGGGCGGAGGCCGCGCTGGCCACGCCGGTGGTGCTCTGGGCCGGCTGGCCCCTCCTCCGGCGCGCCTGGGCCAGCATCCGCACCGGCCAGCTCAACATGTTCACCCTCATCGGGCTCGGCGTGGTGGTGGCCTGGGGCTTCAGCGCCGCCGCGCTGCTCGCACCGGGCGCCTTCCCCGCGTCCTTCCGCGGGCACGGCGGCGAGGTGGGCCTCTACTTCGAGCCGGCGGCGGTCATCGTCACCCTCGTCCTGCTCGGCCAGGTGCTCGAGCTCCGCGCCCGGAGCCAGACCGGCGGCGCCATCCGCGCCCTCCTGCGCCTCGCCCCGAAGATTGCCCACCGGCAGGTTCCGGGCGGCGGCGAGGAGGACGTCCCGCTCGACGGCGTCCGGCCCGGGGACGTCCTGCGCGTCCGGCCCGGGGAGAAGGTTCCCGTGGACGGCGCCGTGCTCGAGGGAACGAGCGCCGTGGACGAGTCGATGGTCAGCGGCGAGGCCATCCCGGTGGAGAAGGCGCCCGGCGCGCGGGTCATCGGCGGCACGCTCAACGGGACGGGGACCTTCCTCCTCCGCGCCGAGCGGGTGGGCGCCGAGGCCCTGCTCGGACAGATCGTCAAGCTGGTCTCCGAGGCGCAGCGCAGCCGGGCGCCCATCCAGCGGCTGGCGGACCGGGTCTCGCGCGTCTTCGTCCCGGCGGTCATCCTGGCGGCCGCGCTCAGCGCGCTGGCCTGGGCGGCCTGGGGCCCCGAGCCACGGCTCGCCTACGCCGTGGTGAACGCGGTGGCGGTGCTCATCATCGCCTGCCCGTGCGCGCTCGGGCTGGCCACGCCGATGGCCATCATGGTCGGCACCGGGCGCGGCGCGCAGGCCGGCGTGCTGGTGCGTGACGCCGAGGCGCTCGAGACGCTGGCCCGCGTGGACACGCTGGTGGTGGACAAGACCGGGACGCTCACCGAGGGCCGGCCCACGCTGAGCGCGGTCGTCCCGCTCGAGCCCTTCGACGAGCGCGCCGTCCTCCGGGCCGCCGCGGCCCTGGAGAACGTGAGCGAGCATCCGCTGGCGCGCTCCATCGTCGCCGGTGCGCAGGTCCGGGGCCTCTCGCTCCCGGCGGTCGAGGACTTCCAGTCCATCACCGGCCAGGGCGTGGTCGGCCGCGTCGAGGGACGGAGGCTGGTCCTGGGCACCGAGGCGCTGCTCTCCTCCCGGGCCATCGACCGGGGTCCGCTGGCCGCGCTCGCCGAGGCGCGCCGCGCCCAGGGACAGTCCGGGGTCCTCCTGGCCATGGATGGCCGGCCGGCCGGGTTGCTCACCGTGGTCGACCCGGTGAAGCCCTCGGCCCGCTCGGCCCTCGACGCGCTCCGCGCCGGCGGCGTCGAGGTGGTGATGGTCACCGGCGACGGGCGCACCACCGCCTCGGCCGTGGCGCGCGAGCTGGGCATCCGGACCTTCGAGGCGGAGGTGCTTCCCCAGGGGAAGGCCGACCTGGTGGCGCGCCTCCAGTCCGCCGGCCACGTGGTGGCCATGGCCGGGGACGGCGTCAACGACGCGCCCGCGCTGGCGCGCGCCCAGGTGGGCATCGCCATGGGCACCGGCACCGACGTGGCCCTGGAGAGCGCCTCGGTCACCCTGGTGAAGGGAGACCTCCAGGGCGTCGTCCGCGCGCGCAAGCTCGGCCGGGCGACGCTGCGCAACATCCGCCAGAACCTCTTCTTCGCCTTCGCCTACAACGCGCTCGGCGTGCCGCTGGCGGCGGGCGTGCTCTACCCGTGGCTCGGCCTGCTGCTGAGCCCGATGGTCGCCAGCGCGGCGATGTCCCTCAGCTCCGTCTCCGTCATCGCCAACGCGCTGCGTCTGCGGCGTTTGTCTCTGTAGCGAGACGGGTGAGCAGGCCCGCAGCGTTCGCTCGCGGACTCTCCGCGGCGGGGGTGTTCACCGCTGAACCTCGACAGCGCGAGGTGTCACAGCGCGCGCTCCAGCTCGAGCCCTCCGCGCCGCGAGAAGCGAGCACGCTCGAGCGTGACACCGTTATGTCGTCGCCCTCTTGCCCGCCCGCGCGCGGGCAACTCGGGAGGCGGATCATGAACTCGCAGCGAAGGCCTGCCGCGCGTTGTCGCGGCCGTCGGCTCCTCACCGTCGTGGAGCGCTCGGTCCTTGTCGGTCTCACGCTCACGCTCTGCGCCACGTCGGCGACGGTTCGGGCGCAGGCCGCCGGCAAGCGGCCCAACATCGTCGTCCTCATGACGGACGACACGGGTTGGAGTGACTTTGGTGCCTATTCCGGAGGTGGCATCGCTCTCGGCCATCCGACGCCCAACGTGGACCGGATCGCGAAGGAGGGGGCCACCTTCACCAGCTGGTACGGGCAGGCGAGCTGCACCGCCGGCCGCGCCTCCTTCATCACCGGACGCATCCCCATTCGCTCTGCCCTGTCCATCGTCGTAGCCCCCGGCGACGAGAACTACCTCCGGAAGGAGACGCCGACCATCGCCGAGTTCTTCCAGAAGAACGGGTACACGACCTACTTCTCCGGCAAGTGGCATCTCGGCGACAAGCCGGCCGCCTATCCGACCGAGCACGGCTTCGACGAGATGAAGCATTTCGCCGCCTATTACGCGGGCGTCTACGCGTACAACGACACCTCGAAGTGGTTCCATCCCTGGTTCCCGGCCTTCAACGCCGAGTTCAACAAGATGTACGACAGCGTGGTGAACCTCGGCGAGTGGGAGGGTGTGGCCGGCAAGCCCGCCACCCGGGTGGGCACCATCAGCTACGACTCGCTCGCCACCTTCGACGTCCGGCAGACCGATTCCGCGGTCGCCTACATCAAGGCGCATGCCAAGGGCACCAGGCCCTTCTTCATGGACATCAACTTCATCAAGATGCACAACCCGACCAATGCGGCGCCGGAGTTCCGCGGTCGTTCGCACCTCGGCGACTACTCGGACTCGCTGATGGAGCTGGACGCCGACATCGGCCGGATCATGGATACCATCCGCGCCGAGGCTCCGAACACCATCGTCATCCTGACCGCGGACAACGGCGCCTGGCTCGACGCCTACCCCGATGCCGGCACGACTCCCTTCCGCGGGGAGAAGGGCTCCGCCTTCGAGGGCGGCTGGCGCGTCCCGGGAATCCTGTGGTGGCCGAGCCACGTCGCCGCGGGCACTCAGCTCGGCGAGATGATGTCTCACATCGATTGCTGGGCGACACTGGCCACCATGGTCGGCCTGACCCCGCCGCCCCACGGCGCCTGGAAGGGCAATGACGGGAAGCCGATCTACTTCGACAGCATCGACAACAGCGCCTACGTCCTCGGAAAGGCTCCGCACTCGGCGCGGAGGTCCTGGATCTACATCGATGGCGAGTACCTCAACGCGATTCGAGCCGATATCGGCGGGGATCCCAAGGAGCCGTGGGTCAACATCGCCTGGAAGTACGTGTGGACGGCCAAGGATTCGTGGCTCGGGGTCACCGCGAACCTGGGTTCGATCGGCGCGCTCTACAACCTGACCATGGACCCGTATGAAAAGTACGACATGGTCTTCAACGGGGCGGCGCCGTCGCGCGTGCTGACCTCGTCACCCGGAAAGTATTCCGGCGAGGACAACGGCTGGGTCCTCTCGTCCATCTACCCGGTCCTCATCGAGTTCGATCAGTCGATCGCCAGGTTTCCCAGCATCAGGCGCTTCCCGGGTGGCGCGTCGAACGACCTCATTCCGGACCTCCAGCATCCGGAGAATCCGCTTCCGCTCATCGACATGAAGAAGCCGCCGTCGGCCGTCCCCACCGGCGGCTAGCCACCCGGAACTTCGAGGCCAGGGCCAACGGCTGGATCGTCATCGGTCTGGCGCACGGCGTCATCGCGGCGCGGCGGTACCGAGCGATGCGCCGTCGGGAGTGCCGTCACGGCGCCGGGCGGCACCGAGCAGGTGGACGCGTGTTCTCCCGGAGCCGGACCAGCACAGTGTCACCCCGCTGACTCGCCAGGGAAGGTGCACTGTGCTGGTGTCGAGCGGGGGTCGGCGCTAAGGGGCCCTGTTCTAGGGCAAAGGAGAACGAGCATGGCATTGCCCGCACGGGCCCCCCGGACGCTGCTCTTCGAGCGGGTGGCGCTCAAGCTCCGCGACGCCATCGCCGCCGGGATCCTCGCCCCCGGCGACCGGCTTCCGTCGGTGAGAGAGCTGGCTCTCCAGGAAAGGGTCAGCGTCTCCACCGTCCTGCAGGCCTACCAGCTCCTCGAGGCGAAGGACCTCATCCAGGCCCGGCCCCAGTCCGGCCACTACGTGCGCCTGCCGGCCCGCCTCACCGCCGCCCCCGAGCCGCCGGTGAGCCGTCCGCCCCGCAACGCCGCCGAGCCGGAGATCGCCGACCTGGTGCGCCGCGTGTACTCCGCCGCCCGCGACGAGCGGATGGTGCAGTTCGGCGCCGCGGTCCCGTCCACCGGGCTCCTTCCCGCCAAGCAGCTCAACCGGACGCTCGCCGCGCTGGTCCGCGAGGTGGGAGCGGTGGGCCTGGAGTACGACCTGCCCCCGGGCTGGCCGCCCCTGCGCCAGCAGCTCGCCCGCCGCTCGCTCACCTGGGGCTGCGCGCTCTCCGCCGAGGACTTCATCACCACCTGCGGCGCGAGCGAGGCCGTCTCGCTCTGCCTGCTCTCGGTGGCCCGCCCGGGCGACATCGTCGCCCTCGAGTCGCCCGCCTACTACGGCACGCTGCGGGTGGTGGAGGCCCTGGGCCTGCGCGCGCTGGAGATCCCCACCCATCCCCGGGACGGCATCCAGCTGGACGCGCTGGCCGACGCCCTCCGCCGGCATCCGGTCCGCGCGGTGATGCTGGTCACCAACTTCTCCAACCCGCTCGGGACGGTGATGCCCGATGCCCGCAAGCAGGAGCTGGTCGAGCTCTGCACCCGCGCCGAGGTGCCGCTCATCGAGGACGACCTCTACGGCGACCTCCACTTCGGGCCGCTGCGGCCGCGGGTGGCCAAGTCCTGGGACAAGCACGGCTGGGTCATGCTCTGCGGCTCGTTCAGCAAGACGCTGGCCCCCGGCTGGCGCGTGGGCTGGGTGGCGCCCGGCCGCTTCCACGAGAAGGTGGAGCTGCTCAAGTTCGGACAGACGGTCTCCACCCCCACCCTCTTCCAGATGGCCATCGCCGAGCTGCTCCAGGCCGGCGGCTACGACCGGCACCTGCGCACCATGCGGCGCGCCCTGGCCGGGCAGATGGACCGGATGCGCGAGACCCTGAGCTGCGCCTTTCCGGAGGGGACCCGCATCACCAGGCCCGACGGCGGCACCCTGCTCTGGGTGCAGATGCCGGACGGCGTGGACGCGCTCGCCCTGCACGCCGAGGCCCTGGACCGGGGCATCGCCGTGGCGCCGGGGCCCATCTTCTCCGCCAACGGGCGCTGCTACACGAGCTGCATCCGAATCAACACCGGCATGCCGGACGACGAGCGCATCCACGCCGCGCTCCGGACGCTGGGCGAGATCGCCCACCGGCTCCTGCGCCGGTCCCGCCCCCCGTCGCTGCGGCGGGCCTGAGGGCGCCCGGCCGGCGCTCGAAATCCCTCCTTGCCACCTCCGGCGCGGACGTGTCGGATAAGCGGCATGCCCTCTCCCCGAGAATCACGCCGTCCATCTCTCCGGCGATGGTCGTTCACCGCCGTCCTCGCGCTCTCCGGT
>DASPUU010000295.1:0-4228 GCA_035622755.1 Myxococcaceae bacterium | reverse complement strand
GCGCGAGCATGTGCTCCCCGAGACCTGCGGGGAGCGCTTCCGACGTCTCCCGTGCGTCACGAGCGATGCGGAGCCGTTCCGGGACGATGGTCCCGCGCACCAGCGCGTCGCCGGTTCCCTCGGTCCACTCGACCGTGAGCTCGTCCAGGCTCCGCGTCACCGGATCGAAGGAGAAGGCGACGCCGGACCAGCGGGGCACGACCTGCTCTTGAAGGACGACGCCCATCCGCGCTCCGCCGGGCGGCATGCGTTGCATGTAGCATCTGGCTCGTCGCCCCTGGAGGCTGGCCCAGCAGTCGACGATGCGATCGAGCACCTCGGCCCGCGGAACGGACAGGTAGCTCTCGAACTGTCCTGCCAGGGAAAAGCGTTCGCCGTCCTCGCAGGTGGCGGACGAGCGCACCGCCACGGTGCTGCCAGGCACGCGCTCGAGCGCGCGCAGGATCTGCTCGCGCAGGGCCGGGGGCCACCGGCCCGAGCGCAGCGCCTCCGCGCCCCTGGGACCGGACCGGGAAAGGTTGTTGTAGGCGCAGAACTGCTCGAAGGCGGCAGTGGTCACCGCCACGGCGGGGGGCACCGGCAACCCGAGGCCCATCAGCCGCGCAAGGCTCGCCGCCTTGCCTCCGACCAGCTCCGAGGGTGCGGAGGGCGCCTGCATCAGGTCGAGGACCGAGGGAAGTCCCATGATCCCTCCACCAAGCAGCGACAAGGAGTCTTCCTCCGTCCGGGCTTACGCCGCAATGGACCGCGACAAGAAGTCGCGCCGCAGGGTTCCTCGCCAATGAGAGCTACCAGGCTGATGCAGTCGAGATCATGCGCCGGCGATGGATGCCGGTGAGCCTCGGCCGAGGTGGGCTTGCACAACAACAGGGCCTTCGACGGTCTCCGAGACCGAGCCAGCGGCCCCCGCCCAGGCGTCGATGGCTTCGAGCTCCCAGGGCCCAGGGCTGCGGGGGCGGGTGACGGCCTGGCGCGCGACGTCCTGCTGGCTGAACTCCGTTCGTGCTCCGCGCCGAGCCGTAGGCGGTGGCGGCCCTGGCCGGCGCAACGGTCGTGGTGAGGGGAGCATGCTGCGCCTCCCCTCGAGCGCGGTGACGCTCGTGGGTGCGGCGCTCTGCTTCGGGTACGAGCCGCGGCTCGGCCCCCGCCAACCTCGCTGGGCCAGCTCGCTGAGCTTGTTGACGTACCTTGTCTGAAGGCCGAGGGGCGAGGAGTGCGCCGCGCAATCGGCTCGGGCGGCCGGCGTATGCTCCTCGACGAAGGAGGTCGCGATGCCATTCGATCTCGAGAAGCTCGCAGAGGTGGTGGTCGCGCTCATCATCAGCTCCTCGATCCTGCTCGTCGCGGCGGCGATCGCCTGGCGTCTGGCAGTGAAGCCCTCACTGCGGGCACTCCTCGAGTACCGGACGGCTCGTGCTGGAGGCGATCCCGTTCTCTCTCGGCGAGTGGTGGAGCTGGAGGAGGAGGTCCGCGCGCTCAAGGACAGGATGGCCGCGTTGGCGGAGGGCAATCCCACCCGGCCGCTGGCAGCCGATGTGCCCTGGCGCGCGGCGAAGGAGAGGGCCTGACCGGCCATTCGCTCGGCGAAGTGGCTCACGAGACCGCGGGAGCGGATCACCCCCTACCCCCTGCCTCGCCGCCGCTGAACGTCCGTCACCGATCCGGGCGCCGGGCCGTGCCTGGGTGTCATCTGGGGCCCAGCCCGATCAGTCACCAGAGGGACCAAACGCAACCGCTGAGACTGGACGGCACAGTCCGACTCCAGTAGGAACGCCAGCTTGCCGCCCGCCCAGGTGGTGGAATTGGTAGACACACTAGATTCAGGGTCTAGCGCCGCGAGGCATGGAGGTTCGAGTCCTCTCCTGGGCATGAGCTGTCCCGATGGCCACGCCAGCCATCCGGAGGACCGGCCTCCGTCCCGGACCTGAGCCTCGATGTCTCGCGCCTCGACGCGCGACGTCTGACCGGGCCCGAGGATCGGGCACCACCTTCACTCCTGGCCGAGCGTCCGGGCGCCCTGTGAGCCGCGACCGCTCTTCGCCTCCGCCGTCCGCCGCAGCGGAACGATGCCCCGCACCCGCTTCCGGTAGTCGAGGTAGGTCTGGCCAAACTCCCGGACCAGGTCGCGCTCCTCGAGGTGGATGCCGATCAGGATGTAGCCCAGGGTGACGAGCGCGAAGACCAGCCGGCCGAGGGTCATCGTCGGCGCGGCCCAGAAGGCGACGACGAAGCCGAGGTAGAGGGGATGGCGCACCAGCTTGTAGAGCAGCGGGGTGCGGAATTGCCCCGGGGGAAGCTCCCTGCGGCGCGCGGCCAGGTAGACCTGGCGGAGCCCGAACAGCTCGAAGTGGTTGATCAGGAAGGTGCTGGAGAAAGCGATTCCCCAGCCGAGCCCCGAGAGCGCGAAGAGCACCAGGCGCGGCGTGCTCGCCTCCACGCTCCACACCACCGCGGGAATCGGTCGCCAGAAGTAGAAGAGGAGGAGGAGGCACCCGCTCGAGGCGAGCACGTAGGTGCTGCGCTCGATGGGCTGGGGGACCAGACGCGTCAAGACCTGCTTGAACCTCCTGCGCGCCATCCCGCTGTGCTGCACGGCGAAGAGCGCCAGCAGAAGCCCGTCGACGAGCAGGGCGATTCCCGGTGGCGAGACCACGCCCCCTGCGTCGATCGTCCTCGGGACCAGCGCTCCCTCGACGAACCCGATCGAGTAGAGGGTGGTCACCAGGAAGAGCAGGTACGCGACGCCGCCGTAGAGCAGATAGACCAGACGCCTCATGGAACGCCTCCTTCGAGTGTCACCGTGGCCCGCCGAGACCGGCGGCTCACCGTCCCGTCGCGGCCGCTCGCCGACGCCCGCTCGGCGACGAAGGCGGCGATCTCCGCCCACGCGCGGCGGCTCTCTCCGAGCCACGGCAGGGTGAGCGGCCAGTCGTGCTGCATCCCTCGTCCCAAGAGAAGGCGGGCGTCCGTGCCCGCTTCCCGTGAGCGCCGGATCAGCCGCCGCCCCTCCTCCGCGAGGAGCTCGTCCTCGCCGAGCAGCAGGAGGAAGGGAGGCAGCCGGGACAGGTCCGCGTGCACCGGGGAGATGAGCGGATCCTGCGGGTCCGCCCCTCCGGCGTAGTGGCTGGCCCAGTGGCGCAGGTGGTCCGCGGTGAACCAGAGGTCCCTCGACGGCTCGCTGCCGGACGGCACGGTGAGGTCGACCCACGGCGAGAGAAGGACCGCTCCGTCCGGCGCCGGCTCACCGGCGTCCCGGAGCCGGAGCATGAGGCTCAAGGCGAGCCCACCTCCGGCCGAGTCGCCGGCGACGAGGAGAGGCCCCCGGCGCTGCGACCGGACGTGGTGCCAGGCCGCGAGCGCATCGTTCAGCGCCGCCGGATACGGATGCTCGGGCGCGAGCCGGTAATCCGGGACGAAGACCTCCGCACGGCAGCGGTAGCTCACCCGGGCCGCGCGGCTGCGGTAGGAGGCGGGCGAGCCCATCAGGAAGGCTCCACCGTGCAGGTAGAGGATGGCCCTCGCCGGAGCCTCCACGGCGCGCACGCTCTCCATCGCCAGGCTGCCCACCCGGTGGTCGATGAAGACCAGCCCCGGATGCCGCCGGAGCAGGCGCTGGCGCGAGGTCGCCCCGTATCGCTCGAAGCGGCGCCGCATGGCGAGCGGCGGAGTGGTCGCCCCGAACAGTGTGCTGGTGACCGCCCCGTAGGCCCGGAGCGACAGCCACGTTCTGAGCGCATCGATCGTCACCGAGGCGAGAGTACGAGGACGGAGGAGGAGAAGCTTTGAGGAACCCTGAGGACTAGCTGAGGGATTCCTGAGCCAGGAACCGTTCCACCTCGGCCACCAGGCGGTGCCAGGCCGGCTCACCGGGCACCAGCACATGGTTACCGCTCTCCAGGGTCACGAAGCGGGCGCCGGCGATCCCGCTGGCCAGCTCCACCCCATCCTTCATCGGGACCACCGCGTCCTCCCGGGCGTGGAGGACCAGGGCGGGCACCCTGACCCGGGGGAGGTCGGCCCGCACGTCGACGTCTCCCAGCGCCGAGAGGAGGTTGGCGGCGTTCTCCGGGGTGGTGGTCTGGCGCTGCAGCTCGTTCCACCACTCGGCGAGCTCGGGGCTCGCCCGGGGGAAGAAGCGAGAGGTGAACATCTGCCGGAAGGCCGCGTTCCGCCCACCCCACCCCATCCGCATCAGGACGATCATGGCCTCGACCTGCTCGGTGAGCCG
>DASPUU010000294.1:0-5538 GCA_035622755.1 Myxococcaceae bacterium | reverse complement strand
GTCGAGGAGAGCCACGTCCAGGGGGTGGACCTGCGGCGGCTGGCGGAGGAGGTGGCCCTCCAGCTCCGCCACGTGCTCGTCACCCTGGCCACCGGCACGCCGCCGGAGGAGCTCGCCGATTCGGAGCAGCAGGCGGTGGCGGCGCTGGCGCGCGAGGCGGACGCCGCCCAGCTGGCCCGCCTCTTCGACGTCGTGCACGGCGCGGTGTGGGACGTCGGCCGGGCGGCGCAGCCCCGCCTGGCCCTGGAGATGTCCCTCCTCAAGGCCGTCCAGCTCGCGCCGGCGGCCTCCATCCCGGAGCTCATCGCCCGCGTGGAGAAGCTGGCCGGCGGCGGCGCCGCCGAGCCGGCGCGGAGGACCGTGGGAGCGCCCGGAGGTCGCTCCCAGCCCGCACCCTTTCGCGCCTGAGGCGAGGCCTCCGCCCCGAGGCGAGCCACCCGTACCGCCGGAGCCCTCCCGGATGGCACGGGAGGCGTCCACCACGCCGTCCGCTCCCGCTCCGGCCCCTTCGCCGGCCGGCGAGCCCGCTGGCTCCGCCGGGGCGGCCGGCGCGGCCGAGGCGACCTGGCGCGCGGCGGTGGAAGCGGTGCGGGCCGCCTCGCCCCGGCACGCCGCCTCGCTCGCCCAGGGAAGGCTGGTGGCGCTCCAGCCGGGTCAGGTGGTGCTCGCCTACCGGCCCGAGGCCAGCTTCCACCGCTCCACCGTCACCGGGCAGAGCGGGCGGGCGGTGGTGGAACGCATCCTGGGCGAGCACCTCGGCCGCCCGACGCGCCTGGTCCTCGACGATGCCGCCGCGGCCACCGCCCCGAAGAGCCTCGCCGAGCAGGACGCCGAGGCGCGCGCCGCGCACGAGCGCTCCACCGACCGGACGGTGCGCGGCCATCCGGCCATCCAGGCCGCGCTGCGCATCCTCGGGGGTGAGCTGGAGCACATCCAGGTCCTGGAGCGCGAGCGCACCGGGGCGCCCGGGTCCGACGTCGTCGACGAGCCCCCGGGGTAGACGCCGATGACGCCCGACCCGCTCAACCGCCTGGTCGCCGCCCTGGCCAAGCTCCCCGGCATCGGGGAGAAAACGGCCCAGCGGCTCGCCTTTCACATCCTCCGGGCCCCGCCCGAGCTGGCCGCCGAGCTCGGTCAGGCCCTGGAGGAGGTGAAGACGCGCGTCCGGCTCTGCGCCCGCTGCTTCGCGCTCACCGAGGCCGAGCTGTGCGCCTTCTGCACCGACCCGCGCCGCGAGGAGCGGGTGGTCTGCGTGGTGGAGGGAATCGCCGACCTCATGGCCGTGGAGCGGACGCGCGAGTTCAGGGGCAGGTACCACGTGCTCCATGGCGTGCTCTCGCCGCTCGACGGGACCGGGCCCGAGCAGCTCCGCATCCGCGAGCTTCTCCGGCGCCTGGAGGACGGACAGGTGGAGGAGGTCATCGTCGCCACCAATCCCGACGTCGAGGGCGAGGCGACCGCGCTCTACCTCCAGCGGCTGCTCAAGCCGACCGGCATCCGGGTGACCCGTCTCGCCCAGGGGCTTCCGGTGGGCGGGGACCTCGAGTTCGCCGACCAGGCGACGCTGGCCCGGGCCCTGGCCGGCCGCCGCGAGCTGTAGGCCCCCCATGGATTCCCGAGTGCTCATCGTCGGAGCCGGACCCGCCGGAGCGTCGGCGGCGGTGGCCTTGGCGAGCCGGGGGGTGAAGGACGTCCTGCTCGTGGACCGCGACCCCTTCCCGCGGGACAAGACCTGCGGCTCGGGCCTTTCCCCGGCCGCGCTCCACCTGGCCGAGTCGCTCGGCATCGGCGAGCAGGTCCGGGAGCGGGCCAACGTCATCGACTGGGTCCGCTTCGTCACGCCCGGCCGGCGGGAGCTGGTCCTGCCCGCCCACGCGGCGGTGGTCATCCTCCTGCGACGGGAGTTCGATTCTCTCCTCGTCGACCGCGCCCGGGCCCAGGGGGTGCGGTTCCGCAGCGGGTTCCGGGCCGCCGAGCTCCTCCGAGACGGGACGGGGCGCGTGGCGGGAGCGCGGAGCCTGGACGGCGAGGAGCTCCGGGCGAGCTTCGTCCTCTGCGCCGACGGCGCGCACTCCATCTTCTCCCCCGATGCCCGGCCGCGGCGCTTCATCTCCACCCTGATGGGCTGGTGGGAAGGAGCGGACCTGCCCCCCGGGCGCCTGGACATGATCTTCGACCCGAACCTGGCGCCCCTCTACGGGTGGATGTTCCCCGAGACCCCGACCCGGGTGAACATCGGCATCTGCGTCGACGCCCAGGACCGGTCCGGGAGGCCGCGGAGAACCGACCTCCGGACGCTGTTCGCCCGCTTCCTCGACGACCATTACCGCCAGGCGCTCGAGGGCGCGCGGCCGGTGGGGAAGCTGAAGGGGCACCCCATCGTCTTCACCACCTGGATTGCCCGGTGCACCGCCCCCGGAGCGCTCTGGGTAGGCGAGGCGGCCCGGGTGACTCACAACGCCACCGGCGAGGGCATCTCCCAGGCGATGCAGAGCGGCATCTTCGCCGCCGAGGCGGTGGCCTCGGTGGTGCGCGGCGAGCGCTCCGAGCGCGCCGCCTGGCGGCACTACCTCTGGCAGCATCGCCGCCGCTTCACCGGCGGCTTCCTCGCCGGTCATGTCCTTCGAGCGATGGCCGCCAGCGGATCGCTGGACGCCTTCGCCCGCGCCTACCAGAGCGCCTTCGGCCAGCGGCTCCTGGAGCGACTGCTCGGCTCGGCGATGACCGGCACCCTGACCCAGGAAGCGCCGGCGGCCTACCTCCGGCCCGGGGGCGAGGGGAGCGCGGGCGAGGAGCTCGGCCGGAGGGCGCACGGCCGCTGACCGGCCCGGTGGCTCTCAGCGCGCCGAGACCTGGTCGAGCAGCGTTCTTCTCAGGAAGAGCACCTCCACCGCCGTGGCCAGGTCACGGTTCTCCTTCTTCTTGAAGCCGTGTCCCTCGTTGAGGGCCAGCCAGTACCAGACCTCGCGACCGTGCGAGCGGGCGGCGCGGACGATCTGCTCCGCCTCGCTGCGCGGCACGCGCGGGTCGTTGTTGCCCTGCAGCACCAGGAGCGCGGCCTGGATGCGGTCCGCGGCATGGAGGGGAGAGATGCGCTCCTGGACCGCGCGCACCTCCGGCAGCCGCTCGTCGCCGTACTCCGCCCGGCGCAGGTCCCTCCGGTAAGCCTGGGTGGTCTGGAGGAAGGTGACGAGGTTGGAGATTCCGAACGCATCCACCGCGGCGCGGAACGCGGCCGGGTAGAAGGCCGCCGAGGCGAGGCTCATGTAGCCGCCGTAGCTTCCTCCGAACGCCGCGACACGTCCGGCGTCCAGCCCGGGCTGCAGCGAGATCCACTGCACGGTGGCGCCGATGTCGGCCAGGGCCTGCTCGCGCTTCACGCCGTCGTCGGCGGCCAGGTAGGCCCGCCCGTAGCCATCCGACCCCCGGACGTTGGGCGCGAGCACGGCCATCCCCTGCTCGAGCAGGAGCTGGAAGAAGGGGCGAAAGATCGGCCGCTCCTGGCCCTCCGGCCCACCATGCCAGTAGACGATGACCGGCACCCGGGTCCCCTTGGGAACGTCCCGGGGAGCGTAGAGGAGAGCCGGGATGGAGAGGCCGTCCGACGACGGATAGCGCACCAGCCGGGGGGCGACGAAGCGCCCGGCGTCGAGCCCTCCCACCTCGCTCTTCGTCCAGCGGACGAGCTTCTTGGTGCGCAGCGAGAGCTGCCAGACATCGACCGGCGAGGTGGCGGTCTCCAGGGAGAGAAAGAGCACGTCGCTCCGGTCGCGCGGGAAGCGGAAGCCGGCCAGCACGCCCGCCGGGATGGGCAGCGCCTCCAGCCGTTTGCCGCGCAGGAGGTAGGCCCGCGAGAACCCGTCCTCGTTGGTGGAGAGGACCAGCGTCCCGTCGGCGGCCACCGCCGCCAGCTCGACGTCCCAGCGCAGCTCGGGCACCACCGGCTCCTGCGCGGCCTCGGCGCGGTCGAGGTCGATGCGGCGCAGGGTGGTGAAGGGGCTCGAGCGGTCGGTGATCAGGTACACCGACCGGCCATCGGGGGCGAAGAACGCGCTGACGATGCGCGCCTTGCCGGCCACGGCCGGATCCGGGGTCAGCCGCCGCCTGGCGCCGGTCGAGAGCTCGACCAGCCAGAGGTCGGCGTCGTCCGTTCCCCGCTCCTCGAGGACCAGGAGCCGCGCCCCCCCGGGCGCGAACTCGAGGGGGGTCCAGGTGCCGGCCAGCTCGGTCAGGCGCCGCGGTGTGTGCGCATCGGCCACCTCGAGGAGGTAGACGTCGGTGTCCTTTCCGTTCCGCCCGGTGCCGCTGTAGGCCAGCCACTTCCCTTCCCGGGAGAGGACGAAGGTCTGGTGGCGGCTCCGCCCGTCGGTGAGCATCTCCACCCGCGCCGTCCGGAGGTCCAGCCGCTGGAGCTGGTAGAACTCCCCTCCCCCGGAATCCTGGAGGAAGAAGATCGTGGACGGGTCCCCGGGCAGAAAGGCGGCCTTGGCCACCGGCTCCTCGAAGAAGGTGAGCTGCTCCCGCGCCCCGAGCGGCGCGGACACGCGGTGGAGCTGCTCGGTGCTCCCGAAGCGGGTGCCGATGAGCACCTGCCGGCCATCCTCGGACACGTCGCGGAGCACCGCCGAGCGGGCGTTGGAGTACTGGAACACGCGGGCGACGAGCTCCGGAGGGACCGCCGGCACCTGGCTGGCGAGCACGTTCGGGTTCCCGGGCACGGCGGAGAGCTCGACCCGGCCCGCGGCGGGGGACGGGGGTGCAGCGCCCTGCGCACACACGAGCGCCACCACACTGGCGAGGAGCCTCATCGTTCCCACTCCTGGAACCGAGACAGCGGGTTGTGGTTAAGTCTCTAACCCTCCGAGTTCACTCCGAAAACCAACAGGCGGAAGAGCGACCCAAGCAGGACGCGAACGACAGCGAAGGGGACTGGTTCACTCGGCAATGGGCACGCAACTGGTGATGTATGACGAGGAGTACAATCGCATCAACGCCGTCTGCGATCGCCTCACCAAGGATGCCAACGCCAAGGTGGTCTTCCTGGTGGACAAGAACGGACAGCTGATCTCCGCCTCGGGCCAGACCCAGAACATCGACACCACCTCGCTCGCCTCGCTCACCGCCGGAAACGTCGCCGCCATGGGAGGTCTGGCGAAGCTCATCGGGGAGAACGAGTTCCCGAACCAGATCCACGAAGGAGCGCGCGAGTCGCTCTACATGACCATCGTCGGCAGCCGGGTGGTGCTGGTGGTCATCTTCGAGACCACCACCTCGCTCGGGTTGGTCCGGCTGCGGGTGAAGAAGGCCTCCGACGAGCTGGCCAGGATCTTCGAGGCCCTGATCAAGAAGACCGAAGCGCCGGGCGGGATGGGCTCGCCGTTCGCCGAGATCTCCGACGACGACATCGACAACCTGTTCAGCGAGTGAACTAGAAGAAGCCAATGTCCTTCATCAACTACTCATCCCGCGAGATCAACTGCAAGATCGTCTATTACGGCCCGGGGCTGTGCGGGAAGACGACCAACCTCCAGTACATCT
>DASPUU010000293.1:0-2603 GCA_035622755.1 Myxococcaceae bacterium | reverse complement strand
GAGATCCAGCGCGGCTACCGCGAGGCGGCGGCCCGCCTCGGCGTCCGCTTCCTCGAGACCCCGGTGCGAGGGCTGCGCCGCCAGGCGCGCGGCTCACCGCCGTGGAGACCCCCGGAGGAGCTCTTCCCTGCGGAACGGTGGTCAACGCCGCGGGTCCCTGGGCGGCCGAGGTGGCCCGGATGGCGGGGGCCGAGGTTCCGGTCACGCCGCTCCGCCGCCAGGTGGCGGTGACCGAGCCCACCGAAGCGCTCCCGGCCACGATGCCGATGACCATCTTCCCGGACGGCTTTCATCTCCGGGTCCGGGACGGTCAGGTGCTCCTCCTCCACCCCAGCCCTCCGGCCGAGGACCCCTACGACGTCTCCGTGGATCCACTCTGGCTCGATTCTGTGCTGGCCACGGCACGTGCCCGCCTCCCGGCTCTCCGGGCGGTGCGCGTCGCCTCCGCCCACGCCGGGCTGTACGAGATGACCCCCGACGAGCATGCGCTCCTCGGCCCGGCTCCCTCCGTGGAGAATCTCTTCCTGGTCAATGGATCCTCGGGCCACGGCGTGATGCATGCCCCGGCGCTCGGCCAGCTCGCGGCGGAGATGCTGGCCGAGGGGCGGGCGCGAGCGCTCGACGTCTCGGCGCTCCATCCCGGGCGATTCGGCGAGGGGCGGGCGAATCCCGTCCGCCGCCTGCTCTGAGCAGCCTCCTAGCCCTCGCGCAGGCGCCGGTCGGGGGCGGGGGCATCGCGGGCCACCTGCTCCAGGGCATCGGCGATGGCGTCGATCTCCGCGCCGAGCTGGGCCACCCCCTTCTCCAGCTCGACCGGCGGCAGCGTGGCGGCGCCGGCGCCGGCAGAGCGCAGGCGGACGAACTGCGAGGCGAGGCCCTCCAGCGTGTAGACGAGCCGGGTCTGCTCCGCCTGGAGTCGGTCCGCTCCGAGGCGGAGCAGCTCGCGCTGCCGGCGCTGCGCGTCGATGGCCGCCACCGCGCCCTCGAGCGAGCGGCGGATGAGCTCGTCGGGCTCGGCCGCGATGCGCGCCTCGAGGCGCCCGCGCTCCTCCTCCAGCCTGCCCACCGCCGCCGGGTCGACCTCGGCCCGCAGGGTGCGCTCCCGGCGGACGAGGTCCTCGCAGGTCCGGCGGAGCGAGGCGATGGTCGCCTCGGAGGCGCCGAGGAAGGAGCGAACCTGGGCCGGCGCCGCCCGCAGCTCGGCCGCCAGCCGGTCGCACACCGTCGCCACTCGCGCCGCGGCTGGATCCGGAGCGGGAGCCGGCGGCGGCAGGGGTGTCATCCCGAAGAGCTCCTTCAGCCACCCGGAGGAGTAGGTGGCCCCGGGGCGGAGGCGCGTCCCGGCAGGCACCCGGACGCCCCGCCCCACGGTGGCGCCCATCCCCACCACCGAGCGCTCCCCGACCACGGCATCGGAGCGGACCGTGGCGCCCCAGGAGATCAGCGCCCCACTCTCGACGACCGCCCGCGCCCCCACCGTGGCGCCCATGCCCACCCGGGCCCCCGAGCGGACGATGGCCCCGGAGCGGAGCGTGGCTCCCATCTCCACCACCGCGCCGGGCTCGACGATGGCGTCCGGGGCGATGGTGGCGCCCATCCCGATGTGCGGGGGGGCGTCCGGGGAAGGAGCGGGAGACAGCCTCCGGGCGACGAGCCATGCTCCGCCCAGCCCGAAGCCTGCGGCGAGCGGGAGGAAGATGCCGCTGCCGGTGGCGGCCAGCAGGCCGACGAAGAGCGCCGACATCCCGAGCAGCGCCGTGCCCGCCTTCCACCCTGGCCGAGCCCGGGGCCGGGCCGGCGCAATCTCCCAGGGCGCGACCCGCGCGAGCGCATCGCTCACCCGCGCCAGGCTGCGCTCCAGCGACCCCTCCGGTCCGCCCATCTCAGAAGCCAAGTGCTCCTCCGGTCCCGAGCCCAGCGGACACCCCGGGGTGGCTGTTTCTAGCGCACCGCTCTCCCGGCCCGCATGCGCTAGACGCGCGAGGGGCCGGATGGCGGCGAGGGCTCGGACGGGAGCCGGGCGTCGCTTCGCGCCTTCAGCCGGCGGATGTCCTCCTCCATCTCCGCCAGGCGTCGCTCGAGGGGGCTCCCGCCGGGCGGCGCACGCAGCCGGGCCCAGTCCTCGAGGAGGGGACGGACACCGATGCGGAGGGTGGCGGTGAGGGCGCCGAGGAAGATGGAGGACGCGAGCACCGCCCCCACCACCAGCTCCGTGATTTCACCGGCGGAGAATCCCAGGGCGACACCTCCCGGGTCCCCTCGGCTACGAAGCCGCCCGCCGTCGATTGCGCCGCAGAGACGGCACCTGCTCACCCAGGTGACACCTGCCGGCGGCCTCCGGTGGGCGGGTCGCGCCTCACCCGCTCGCCGTCGACCGATGGACCGTGCCAGTCTCGCCTTCTCGGGATGGCGACGGCTCGAACACGCAACGGGCAGCTTCTCCTGGTCGTGGACGACCAGCCGTTCTTCACCGCCTTCCTTCAGGACAAGCTCACCGGGCTGGGCTACGGGGTGGTCACCGCCCGCGACGCGTCCGAGGCGCTGTCCTTCATCAAGCAGGTCGGTCCACCGCTGGTCATCGTGCTGGATCTCATGATGCCCCG